>CAZYFM010000110.1:0-10734 GCA_964646885.1 uncultured Flavobacteriaceae bacterium | reverse complement strand
AGCAGGCCGGTGGTCGGGATGCCCTTGTCGATCACATGGGCGGGCACCGGAGCCTGGATCAGCGTTTCACATTGCTTGCAGGCCCACTTGCCACGGATGTGGCGTTCGACCGTAAAGGTGCCGGGCGTGTAGTCCAGCTTCTCGGCGACATCTTCGCCGATGCGTTGCATCTGACAGCCGCAGGCGCAGGTCGTCGATTCCGGTTCGTGATGAATCTCGGTACGTGGCAGTTCCGGCGGCAAAGGCTTGCGTTTGGCTTGCTCCTTTGGCTTCGGCTCGGAAACCTGCGCCAGTTCTTCGGTGATCGCGGCCATGTCGGCCGCGAGGGTCTCTTCAAACAGTTCGCGCTGCTCAATAGGCAGGCGTTCTGCCTTGACGCCGAAGTAATGACGTTTGTAGTACGCCACTTCATGCGTCAGCTTGTCGATCTTGACCTGACGCCAGTTGAGTTCTCGATCATTGCGGGTGATCACCTCCGCTTGCTGGCGTACCAGTTCGCGCAGTTCGTCGGCGCTCAGTTGATCGAGGTTGGCGGGCAGTGTCATGACCGACATCATGCCGGCCAAATGGCTTTCCAGCTATCGTGGACTTCCCCAATGGTGGACCGTCATAGAACCCGGATCACCCCGCCGTCAGCCAGCCGCTCCCACGGCAGGCCGAGGATCAGCGCATCGAATTGCCCGCGGGTAAGCGCCACACTGCCTTCGCTCGGCCGGAGTTGAAACCGCCCCTGGTTCAGTCGCCGGTTGGCCAGCCAGATGCCGTGGCCGTCATGCACCAGCACTTTCAACCGGGTCCCGCGTCGGTTGGCGAAGAGATAGGCATGGTGTGGCTGTGCTTCGCCGAAGGTACGTACAACTTGGGCCAGGATCGTTTCCGTTCCCGCCCGCATGTCGAGCGGGCGGGTCGAGAGCCATAGGACATCGACCCGGATCATCGCAGCCAGTCGCGCAACCAGGTGGCGCAATCGCTGGCGGCCTGGACCGGCCATTCGACCTTGATCGCCATGTTGCCTCGGCGGACTTCGATCCGGATATCCCCCAATGTCGGCATAGCCGCGGCCATCGGCACTTGCACGAAGGCCGGTGCCGGCGCCGTTTCGAGCACAGGCATCGCTATGCGTCGTGTCGGTGGTTCAACACCACGCTCACGCATCCACCGCCGGACCTGATTCGCGTTGACGCCATTGGCCAACGCAATGCCGGCGACCGAGGCGCCCGGCTCGCAGCACGCCTCAATCACCGCCTGCTTGAATTCCTCCGGGTGATACCGCCGGCGCCGACTTGGCTTCTGGATTTCCATCGAAAGTGCCCACCATCGTTTCTAAGGGGACACGATCTTCGCGGTCTAACGCGTCGATTTATAGATGGGTTCGCCGGGCGCTTACCTGCAAAAGGCCGCAGCCTGCCCTTGACTGGGCTACGGGCCGGAACTTCGTCGCGCCACCAAAGCATTTTTTGGGTCCGAAAGAAACGCTGCGCCAGATTTACGCGGATTTCGACCGCCATTCACGCCAAGGACGGCGACGCCAGGAAAGCCTACGAAGACCTGAAGATCATCCTCGCGACACCCATGCATGAAGGGCTGGCGTACTACAAGGCCGCGCTCGACGGCGCGCAGTAGCGCGGAAGCGCTTCTATTCCTTCCTGGCGGCCAGCATACGGACGAAAACAAGTCCAACGAGAAATGTCCCCAACAGGGTGGCGTAGTATTGCAAGTTCAGTGCCCATACCAGTCGTGTCGAGAAGGGATCGACCGTACCGTTGTAAACCATCTCGAGTATTGCTGTGTGCATCAGGTAGGCCCCGTAGTAGGAAACGGCCCCAGCCACGAGCGAGACCACGATGAGATAGCCATCCACGTGTTCCCACCGCGCGCTCCAATCCTTGCCCTTGATCGCAAGAGCGCCGCACGCTCCAAATAGCGCCGTATTCAAGGTACCGATCAGCTTTGCGAGCTCGGTCAAATAATCCAGAGTTGCTTTCGCCGAATCCGTCAGAGTCTTGGTCGCGTCGATTCCGCCGTTCTCCGGAATCAAGAACGTCAAAAGGAAGAACGCGACAATGGCGGCTATGTAGGCCGGGATATAGAAAGGTGCTTTCATGATCGCCCGCAAAGACTTGATCTAGCACCCGAACTCGGCGTCCACGCCCGGCTTGAGATCGAGTTGCTTCGAGCAGACGACCGCCGTGTTGAGGAGCGCCTGAATCAGTATGGTGCCCGCGGGCAGTAGAAGCGCGGTCGCCTTGGGAAATGTCTCGGAACCCGCCTTGATTTCGTCCACGTCCCTGGTGTACTTGAAGCTGACTCGCACCCGGCGCTTGACCTGCGGCCTCGAGAAACCGGCGGCCTTGAACTCCGTGCGCATGATCGCCCCGATGGAGCGGCCGGTCCTCTTGGAATCCGCCTCCCGATCGAGGTACTCCGACACGATCTGCTGGGCTGCGCCGTCGATGGCGCCCTTGTCGGCCTTCTTTTCGTCGATCACCTCTTGAGCGGCTTTGCAGAACTCGTCAAGCACTTCGCGCTTGACCGCGCCCATGACTATGGCGCCCGTCCTTACCTCCCATGCTGCGATACCCTGAGCAACCTGCGGGAATGCTTGCGGCGCACAGTCCTGCGCGCCAGCAGCCAGCGGGAATAACGCAACCGCCGCGAAGGTCAGGCTCGTGACCGTCATCCATGCTCTGCAATTCATATCGTTCCTATCGAGATCGCGGAACCTGGATCGGCACGCCCGGCGGCGGTACCGGTTGCGGGCGCGCCGCGGGTCGACGCAGCCCCCTTCCCACGTTCACGCGCCAGTTCCACCGTGTGTCCATGGCGTTGTTCATCATGGTGAGGCTTGCCGCCGAGACGCAGGCTTTGCCGTCTCCGAGAGTGGAGGCCATGATGTCCGGCCAGCCGGCCACGCCCACCTCATCCGGATGGGGCACCCCGAACCAGTGACCGACCTCGTGCAGGATCACATCTTGCATGGAAACTTCCAGGCCGTCACTACTGCGCCCGATCGAGAAATTCCCGCGACTGCCGCGCAATGCGAAACGCGTCGAGCCGGTCGCGAGCTCGATGCCCGCGTTCGGAATCCCGCAGGCGAGGAAATGAATCCCCGGCCCGCAGCTGGTGCTGGTGTCCATGAGGCGGACCAAGGGCGTCACGACGGCGGTGCCGGCACTCGAACCGCCGCATGCCAGATGCTTGCAGGTCACGACCCAAGGCGCCGCGCCATCGGCCAGACGACATACCGAGTTCCTCAGGGCGTGGTCGCTCGACAGCTGTTCGTAACCGACGACCGCCGTTTCGGGGACGGACAGGCTGGGCGCCGAAACCGTCCCCTCGATCTCGTCGCCGCGCCGCTGGGCGAGGTCGAGTGACACTGGGGAATCGGAACTGAGCAGCCGTAGCCTGTTGGCGACTCTCCCGTCAATCCAAACGTGCTCCCCAACGCGCAAAACGGAAAGAGCATTGGCATTACAGCGTGCACAGCCCGTGCGCCAGACCGCGATGGCCTGCGCAAAGGCGATCCCCATCGCCTCTCGGCAATCGGCTCCACACTCACCCAGTCCGTCTTCCACCCGGACATCCACCCCGTACTGTCGCCCCACGGTGGCGAGATAGGCGTCTCCGGACTCTCGGAAACGACCCCGCCCCCAATTGAAGAACGCCAGCGGACCTTCGAACTTAGATTCCGTCAAGTCATAGCACAAGGCTTCGCTTGGCGCGTCCAGCCTCCCGACCGGCCTGGCCTGCGCTACACCGGGTTGTCCGCCGAACGCGACTCGGTTGCGTGCCGACACTATCACCACACCCGTCACGGCTCTGCGGCCGTCGGGACGGACCGAAAGCTGATGGCGGCCGGCGCGCAGCAGGACGCGATTCGCGGAGTTCGCGATCTGCACAGGTCCCGTGGACGTGGAGAGGTATACCTGGGCCGGAGCCTGTTCCGCCAACTCGACGACGCCGATCTGGTTCGGCACAAGAGAGGGCCAGCCGATGTCCGAGAAATCGCCGCCCCACTCCCGCGCGAGGCGCGCGCCGAGGGACATGACATTGGGCGCGGCGGCCTGCGCATCGGCAAGGAACCCCCGCACGTGACGCCGCAGCACCGATTCGTTGAAAAGCGTCGACCGGCACTTCGCGTCCACTTCGGTCTGGCTTTGCGCATGACAATAGTTGCCCGCAAAGGTCGTCGCGCTGGCAACCATCTCCTCGATGATTGCCGGATCGACGCCGATCTGCATCTCGGCCGAGACCGCCTCGGTCGCACGAGCGACCGCCACCCTGACCTGCGTAGGCGTGCCCTGCGCCATCAGGGACCCGCAGAAAAGCAGCATTTGCATGATCACGGCCAGAACCGCGAAGCTGTGCAGGCGGCGGCCAGACGCGATCGGGACCAATCCCCTCCTGGTCGGGCGTGCTACCAATTCATCCCCCGGATTCACGAACTCGACGTCAGCTGGAGCACCCTCCATGGCAAAGCGACAGGCGCGAAGGTATTGAGATACATGTACGCTGCGTACGCCGAAGTCACGGTCGTACTTCTTCTCGATCGTCCCCATCTACCTGTCCCCGCGCTTCTCGCGTAGCGGTCCCGAAGGATTGCTTGAGTGTATCCCCCGCGTGCCCGGTGCGTCTTTCGCCATGTCAGTTCCCACATGAAGAATCCAACTCACTGCCAAACTTCGCGCGCTCAATACCGTGTCTCAATCGTCCGCCCGGAAAAGCCGCCGCACGCGGATGTCACCCTTCTCGATCTCCTTCTTCAGGACGGCAAGTTGCTGGAGCGACGCGATCTCGTTCACCGTGGGCTTCTTCTTCTTGATCGAGACCTTAGTCTTTGTCCAGTTTTCCCAATCATAGATGAATATCTTCTCTAGATACTTTGCGATCTCGGGATCGAAGAAGAGCAGGCTCGCGTCGCGGTTCAGCACCGTTCCGTCGAAGGACCAGTTGTGGCTGCCGAGCAGCACTCGGGCGGAATCGACGATGATTCCCTTGGTGTGGGTGCGGTTGCGCCAGCGCACGCGCGAGAGGTCGATGCCGTGGGTCTTAAGAAACTCGATGTGGCGCGCCTCGACGCCGTTTTCACCGCGCAGAATGATGCGCACGTCCAGTCCCTGCTGCTGCTTGCGTGCGATCGCCTGCACGAGAGGAATAAAGCTCTCCTGAGCGCGCTGGTCCAGCGACTCGTTGATGTACTGGTTCTGGAAGTAGAGCCTGGACGTCGCGCCATCGATCAACGGCAGCACCTTTTCGACATAGTTGTCGGGTGTGAGGATGGGCTGTACGTCCACCACACGATCGATCTCGAGCGGATCGAACACCCGGATCTCGGCCGCGGCCTCGTCCGCGTCTGGCTCAATCGGGGGCAGTACCTCGAAGGCTTCGGCCAGGCCCTCGGGCATGAAGCCCTGCGACTCGTCAAAATCGTACTGAATGTAGGACTCGAAGATGCTGGCAAGCGTCGGGTTGTCGATCACCACGTGCCACTCGCGGTTGAAGTTGGTGAGCAGTACCTTGGCTGCCGCCTGGTCGGCCGGCGGCGCATCCTTCGCCTGATTGGAACTCTGCCAGTTGCCGCTGGAGAGCCAGAATTCGCGCGAATCCCGGACCGCGACCTTGATGTGATAGGACGAGGCCCACAGCGAGTTCTTCTGCGAGACGTTGGCCCACTGCATCTTGAAGCCGGCCCCCAACGCCGCGGCCAGATCGGCGACCATTTCGGCGTCGTCCAGATCGTTCGCCTTGGTGCCGTCGCCCACCGAGGCGCCATACTGGATCACGAGTTGCATCTTGGCGTTCTGCCCCGGAAGACGACCTATTATGGCATCGCGGATGTGCTTCGCGCCGAAGTCGTACATCGCCACCGTGAGCCGGTCCTTGGTGCGTTCGAGAAACTCCTTCAGCACCGGCCAGCCCTGCTCCGGGCTCACGTGTACCTTGATTCTCATGTGCTCCTTCACGCGCGGAAGCGACAGGTGGGCCGGCTTCTTGTAGGTCGGATTCGCAGTCCGTTCTTCGAACGCGATGCCGGTGCCGATGCGTTCGAGCTCGTAGAGCTCCTCGGCGCTCGCCTGCCGGACGTCGACCGGGAAGCCGTCGAAGCTGCCGGGAAGCTTGACTTCCCCTGCGTCACTGAGCGCGGCGGTGGTTTTCTTCTCCTCCACAATCACGACGATCGCGGGCTTGTCGGTAATCCAGCCGTCGGCGAACTGCCATCCGGCACGCACGCGCAGCATGCCCTGCACGTTCTTGAAGACATCCTTGGCATGCTCGACCGCGCGCATGAGCTCACGTGCGTTATCGGGCGGCGTCGCGGGCGTCACCGGCACCACTACCGAAACTGGCGTGGGCCCTGCTCGCCTGCCGTCCACGGGCAGACTGGCGAGGTTCACGCTGACCGTCAGGGGAATGGTCCAGGTCGCGACGTTGTCGGTCACGCTCGCGCTCGGCCCTGTCTCCGGACGAACCACTGGGACCGAAACGGCCGTCTCGAGACGCGGCACCGAATGCGCCACGTCGAAGGCTTTGGCGAGCAGCGCCTGCTCCTCCGACGTGCGCGCCAGCGTTTTCGCACGGTCGACAAGCACCGAGACGCGCACGCCCTCGTTCGCCTTCCATTGCACCTGCGCCTCGCCCTGGTCGCTCGTCCACGGTTGGCCCGAACGATTTAGCACGCGGTTCTGACTATCGCGCGCGGGCACGCCGGAGTGATGCAGCGCGACCACCTCGAACTGGTCGTTGAACACCGGCGCCCCCGAGGAGCCGGGCGCGGTGTCAGCGGCGTAATGGAGGTAATTGCTAAGCACGTCGATGATTCGATTCTCGCGCAAGGCGAACATCTTCGGCCCGCCGTTAGGGTGCTGGACGACGTTCACGTACTCGCCGTTGATCGCCTTGCCTTCCTCCTGGTTGAGCGCGATGTACCCCAGGTCGTCGATCGACAGCCCGCGCGTGTCCGTGGGTGCCACCGCCACGAAGGTGAAATCGAGCGCCGCGTCGGTGACGAAGAGTCGCTGCGGCTGGAAGCGCACGATGCGCTCCTCGCCGAAAGTCGTGGTGCCGGTCTCGAACCCGAAAGTCGCCTCGCTCAGCGCCGCGTCCGAGGCACGTTCCAGAACGTGATTGTTGGTGAGGAGGATCCCCGGTCCGACGAGGGTGCCGGTACCGTAGCCGAGGAGACCGCCGCTTGCGCCCCGCACGGAAATGCGGCAGACGCAGCGCGAGGCCGCGAGCGCGAGCTTGAGAAAATGGGGTGCGACGAGATCATCCCGCCCGATCGTCCGCTCCTGCGCGAGCCTCGCCACGAGGATGTCCATCGACTCATCAGCCAGCGGCGCCATGCGCTCAGTGAAGGCGACGCCGGTCGCAGCGCGCCGCTCGACCGCCTGGACGTGAGCCAGGCGCTTTGCCACGCGCTCCGGATCATCCGAAGCCAGGATGTTGCCGCTATCGGCTGCGTCGAGCCGCTGTTTGCGCAGCGCGTCGCGTTCATCGTAGCGCGATTCGGAACCTAGCGCGAGTGCGATAACCCTCTCTGAGATATTCACGAGCAGCCCCTCCTTTTTTTCATATTGCCACCAGCACATGACCGGTACATGACAGGGACATTCGCGCAAGCATCCGCGGCGCGCACGACCGGAAAATGAACAAAGACCTCCAAAGCACTTCCGGTTGCCGGTCGCAGATCCAAGAAAGAAACTCCCACTGGCGCATTACTGTTCGGCAAATGGGGCGATCCTGGCAAGTACGTGGCCTCATGGGCACATTTACTGCGCAGCGAATATGGCGCCTAACCGGACATCGAGCCAGGAACGACTCCAACCGGTTCCGGCGGAGAACCACCGCCGCAACATCCCGGACCAAGGCCCCAGGGGCGCCGACAGGGGGTCGTCTTCCGGATGCCATTTGGTTGGCAGGTGTCGCACGGCTAGGCGCCAACCTCGCGCTGGAAGGCAGCAAGTCTCTCCTCCCAGTACGCGTACCACTCTCGCCCTTCTTCGGAGAGACGGTCGGCCCCAAGCGCGAGGAGGCAATCGGCGCGCACCAGTGGCGCCGGGTGGGTTGCCGAGGTGAGGAGGGCTGTTGCGCCTTCCTGGCGGTAGGCAAGGTCCATCAGCTCAAATACGACGATTGGCGCGTGGTCAATCTGAGGTCCGAAGCAAAGGTTCCTTCGAATCTCGTCGGAGTGGGGCATCAGCCCAAGATACCGCTCGAAGCCGAAGGCGTCGGCAGCCAGCTCGTTCTGCTGGTCGTAGGTCAGGACCGCAGCCGTTCCCTTGCCATCGGGCGCAGTCCCGAGTAGGTGCTGAGTCACGGGAAGGTGACCCAGCGCAAAGTGACCCATCTCATGGAGGAACGCCCACGTGAACACGGCATCGGCAAGACCGGCGCCAAAGACCCCGGTCTCCATGTCCAGCGTCGCGCCGCGGGCCATGTCTATCCCCCTCGGGCCGATACGTGGGTCGTTTGCTACCCAGGAGGCGGCGGCGTTCTTGAAGAGCTGCACGCCGAACGCCTCGCGCGGGCCGCTTCCCTCTGCCCAGTGGAGGATGCCCATGACGGCGGCGCATACGAAGTTCCACAATCCCTCGGACATCACAACCAATGGTCGCTGCAGGAGTGCCGACCGCAAGATGACTGGGTTGGCAGTGCGAGTGACGGGCGCCTGTGTCACGAGCGGTGGTATGTCGTTGACGAAGTCGTTGCGTAGCGCCAGCTCCCAAAGGTCGTACAGCATGGACTCGCGATGGTCCATCTGGCGTAGCACCTCTTTGGGGTCGGGGACGAATCCGTCGTCGACGTCAGCCCAGAGGGCGCTGAAGTGCTGGACGTAGCCTTCGACATCTGCGTCACTTGACGGCGCGAACGATACGAACCCACTGCGAGCCAAAGCCGAGCGCGCTGAAGTGCTGAGCAGGCCCTCGAAGAGCTTGCCCTCGCGGGATAGCTCGGGTTTGGTGGGTTCGGCTGCCAACATCTACGTGGCCTTATTGTCGGCGTGCGCTTGTGCTGCCAGCAGTTGGAGTGCCTCTTGTGCGGGCTGCCAGTCAACCGTACTCAGGGCCTCGGTGTAGCGCTGAAGTGCGTCCACCGAGAAGTGGTCTCTCGGTTGCGACCACACTTTGGCGCCTACTTCCAGCGCGGTACCTACGGCATCGTGGCCTACGGCGTCGGGTTCAGCTTTGCCGCTCGCAAGCACGTAGAGCGTGGCGATACGGTTGACGCACAAAGGATGGGTGGTCGGACCAGCTCCCGCTGTTGCGTCTACGTAGTTGTAAAGGTGCAAGAAGAACGTCGCTGCGTGCACTAAAGGCAAGGCAAAGGACTCGGGGACCGAGCGCAGCGCAAAGGCATCTGCGTAGAACTCCTCGCGTTTGGCCTCGCCCACGTCCTCTGGAACGGCAAACTCCCAGAGTAGGTGTGGTGACTGGTCCGGCCCGTTCGAATGTCGGCGGTAGTCGACATGCCCTAACTCATGCAGCAGCACGAACATCAGCACCGCTTCGAGGACGACATCGACGCGATGCTGGGTGTCGGAGTCGAGAAGACTGGCCGCTGCTGGCAGTCTCCGCGGTGCCTTGAAGTGAAGCACAGCGCTCGCGTTGAAGTACTGAATCATCAACCGGAGTTGCTCAAGCGCCTTGCCGTGACCTCTAGCTCTCAACTCGTCGGTGATGGTTTGGTCCTTCTCGATGAGTCTGATTGCCGACTCAAGCTGGGCGCTGGCAATGGCTAGCCGTAGGGCCTCCATTAGCCCCAGGCTGAGGAAGACAGTCGTCCTGTCTCGGTCAATGAACGTAGAAGCGCAGCTCTCGACGATGGGGAAAAAGACAAAGTCCACATCCGGCACCGCATAGGCGCGCGGGCCGAGCACGCCCTTCATGCTCTGCCTGCGGTTGTCGAGGAAGACCGATGAGAGTCGGCACATGTCATCGAGGCTGACGCCGCTGTTGCGCATCCTCGTGACGATAAGCGCCGTGGTCGTCGCAGCGCGCAAGACGCCAGTTGCGAGTCCGTCTGAGAGACGCGCCAGTAGCGTGGCTATGTGGTCAGCACTGGCCGCCTCCATAATCGGCGCTCACAGCGACCAGGTCTCAGTGGCCGACGATGCGCCCGCTATGGGGCTGAGCGCTTGCTCGCACCTTGGTCTCGAGCTTCGCCTTGTCAGCCGCGGTCGACTTATCAACGGGCTCGCCTGCGATGACGCACTGGGATGTCGGGGCCGAATTGAGGGCGGCGAAAATGGCGTTGCCGATGACCCCTTGGGTGACTCCGCTACTGAACACTAAGGCGAACGTAACGATCTTGGTCGACTTGAATGCACCCAACTCTGCGTTAAGCTCCAGACTATCGACAAAAAGCTCACCGTCTCGGCTCTTTAACGCCTCCAACTGGGCGCGTAGCGTACCGGCCTCGCTGGGGTCAGGGCAAACGAAGACAACCTCGACTGACTGCAAGTCACTCATAGCTGATTTTCCCTCGTAAACTAATGGACTTAGCTTACCAGAGGCACGTGCCGACGTTTCAACAATCTGTCATCGCAGATTCCAACGAGGGGCAACTTGCCGCCAGATTGCTGTCCGACAGTAGCTGTTCCGAACGGTATCAAAGGCCGAGGGGGCGCCGCTGGAGGGGCGCTCGGGTGGAAGGATATCCTTGCCACACCCCATTCGGAAGCATAACGTTGTCAAGCGGCAAGGGTACTCATTCCGGAGATCGTGTGGTTGCCGA
>CAZYFM010000109.1:0-10791 GCA_964646885.1 uncultured Flavobacteriaceae bacterium | reverse complement strand
CCGGGCCTTCAACGGCAGCTTCGCAGTGTCATCACGGACGCTGGAGGATCAGCGTGATCCAGCCTTCGAGGGCGGAGCGGCGGAGGATCCTGAAGCCGAAGCTCCTGGCGATGCTGCAGATGCCGAGGGCCTGCTCGTCGAGGATGCCGGAGAGGATCACGTTTCCGCCGGGTGCCGTGTTCTTCCAGATGCCGGGCATCAGCTTCATCAGCGGGCCAGCGAGGATGTTCGCGAAGATCAGGTCATAGGGCGCGTTGTCGGCGATCAGCTGCGAGCGGAAGCCATTTGCCGTTTCGATGCGCATCCAGGGGCCGGCGCGATTGATGCGCGCGTTCTCGATGGATTTCGCGGTGGCGAGCGGGTCGATGTCTGTGGCAACGACCGGGCGATGCAGCAGCCTGGCGAAGGCCATGCCGAGCACGCCGGTGCCGCAACCAAGGTCCAGCGCATTGTCGAAGCTGCGCCGCCTTGCGAGGTGTTCGAAGGCCAGGAGGCAGCCGCGTGTCGTGCCGTGGTGGCCCGTGCCGAAGGCGTAGGATGCCTCGATCTTCAGGCCGATCCTGTTGGGCGGGACCATGCTCTCGTCATGGCTGCCATAGATGAAGAAGCGGCGGGTCTCAACCGGTGGAAGGCCGTCAAGGGCGCGGGCGACCCAGTTTTCGTCCTCGATCGGAATGACGCGGATCGGCACGCCGAAGGTATGGTTGAGTTCGGCTTCGTCGGGCTCGATGCCGAAGAATGCCTCGACTTCCCACATGCCGCGCTCGCCCAGTTCGAAGGCGGAGACGACCGGCGAGGGTTCGAGCTGTTCCATTGCTTCACTCAGCCTGAGGGCGTCGAGTTTCGGCAGCACGGCACGGGCTTTCCAGCAAATGGGCATCGGGTTCAGGCTCTGGCTACGAAGTTTGAAATGACGCGCTTTTCGCCGGCCTTGTCGAAGCGGACGGTCAGCTTGTTGCCGTCGATGGCGGTGACGCGTCCATATCCGAATTTCTGGTGGAATACGCGCTCGCCGCGCTCGAAGGTGGCCGCTTCCGGATCCGAGGTGGCCACGAGTTCGGCGTGGGATTCGATCGCGGGCCGCGAGCCAAAGACCTCGCCGCGGCGTGACTGCGCACGCTGCCAGCCGGGTGAATTGTAGGTGCTGTCGAAGGCGGGGCCCGATGACAGCGTCGAGTTGCCATAAGGCAGGCCGGGATCGTTCTCGAACACGACCGTGTCCTGGGGCAGTTCACCGATGAAGCGCGAGGGCACCGCGCTCTGCCACATGCCATGGACGCGACGGTTGGCGGCGTAGGAAATGCAGGCGCGTTCCTTTGCGCGTGTCAGGCCCACGTAGGCGAGGCGACGCTCTTCCTCGAGACCCTGCAAGCCGTTTTCGTCGAGCGTGCGCTGGCTCGGGAACAGGCCTTCCTCCCAGCCCGGCAGGAAGACGGTCGGGAACTCAAGGCCCTTCGCGCCGTGCAGGGTCATGATGGTGACCTTGTCCTGCGTGTCGGACTGCTCGATCTCCATGACGAGCGAGACGTGCTCGAGGAAGCCGCCGAGGGAGTCGAACTCCTCCATCGAGCGGATGAGTTCCTTCAGGTTCTCGAGACGGCCCGGCGCTTCCGGCGTGCGGTCGGCCTGCCACATTGCGGTGTAACCGCTTTCGTCGAGCACGATTTCGGCGAGCTCGGTGTGGGGCAGTGCCGTTGCCTGGTCGCGCCAGCGCGCGAATTGCTGCACGAGCTCGCGGATGAGGCTGCGCGTGCGTGCGGGTACTTCATCGGTTTCGGTCAACGCCTGGGCGGCGGCCAGCAGCGGCTTGTTGAGCGCGCGGGCCATCTTGTGCACGGCCTGAAGGGCGGCGTCGCCAAGGCCGCGCTTGGGCTTGTTGAAGATGCGCTCGAAGGCGAGGTCGTCGTCGGGCTGCGCGATCACGCGGAGATAGGCGAGGGCGTCACGGATTTCCTGGCGTTCGTAGAAGCGTGGACCGCCGATGACGCGATAGGGAATGCCCAGCTGCACGAAGCGCTCTTCGAAGCTTCGCATCTGGAACGAGGCGCGGACGAGAATGGCGATGTCGCTGAGCCTGCGTCCGGCGCGCGCGGCCTGCTCGATGTCGCCGGCTATGGTGCGTGCTTCCTCCTCGGCGTCCCAGACGCCGCGCACGGATACGCGCTCGCCCTGCGGCAGGTCGGTCCAGAGCGTCTTGCCGAGCCGGCTCTTGTTCGCGGCAATGAGGCCCGAGGCGGCGGCGAGGATGTGGGGCGTCGAGCGATAGTTGCGTTCGAGGCGGATGAGCTTGGCGCCGGGGAAGTCCTTCTCGAAGCGCAGGATGTTGTCGACTTCCGCGCCGCGCCAGCCGTAGATGGACTGGTCGTCGTCACCGACGCAGCAGATGTTGCGCCGCTGGCTCGACAGCAGGCGCAGCCACAGATACTGCGCGACGTTGGTGTCCTGGTACTCATCGACGAGGATGTAGGCGAAGCGCTGCTGGTAGTCGGCAAGGACTTCCGGGTGCGTGCGCAGGATCGTGATCACGTCGAGCAGAAGGTCGCCGAAGTCGACGGCGTTCAGAGCCTTCAGGCGCTGCTGGTAGGCCTCGTAGATCTCGGCGCCCTTGCCATTGCCGTAGGCGAAGGATTCTCCGGCGGGCACATCCTTTGGCGTCAGGGCGCGGTTTTTCCAACTGTCGATGAGCGAGGAGATGTGTCGCGCGGGCCATCGCTTCTCGTCGATGCGGGCGGCGTCGATCACCTGCTTGAGGAGGCGCAGCTGGTCGTCGTCGTCGAGGATCGAGAAGTTGTGCTTGAGGCCGACGAGTTCGGCGTGACGGCGCAGCATCTTGGCGCAGATGGAGTGGAATGTGCCGAGCCAGGGCATGCCTTCGACCATCTCGCCGATCACGGCGCCGGTGCGCTCGATCATCTCGCGGGCGGCCTTGTTCGTGAAGGTGACGGCGAGGATCTGGCTGGGCCAGGCCTTTCGCGAGGCGATGAGGTGGGCGAGGCGCGTGGTGAGCACGCGTGTCTTGCCGGTGCCAGCGCCTGCCAGCACGAGGACGGGGCCGTCCGTCGTGAGGACGGCTTCGCGCTGCGCTTCGTTCAGTCCGCGCAGATAGGGCGGCTCGGCGGCCGTCGGGACTTGGGCAAGGTTTTGCTGGGTCATGATTCAGTTAAAGACTAGCACGGCCGTCGCCGCAAAACGCTTCGCCAGTTTTCCGCAGGACAGTTCCGGGCCGGGGCAGCGTCCCGCGGATTTGAGCCATAATCCGGACGCGCCGGATGCGATTGGCGTGTCGCGTGACTGTGGCGCGCTGATGACGCCCGGCGGCAAAGGTTTCGTGCGGTCCTCCAATCCTTGTTGCTCCTGACCTTAATTTACCCCGGGTTAACCATAAGGCGCTCGAATTGGCGGGAATGGTCACGCGCCTGTTTCAGGCCCGACCCCGAAACAGGAGAATTCCAATGACGAAGCGCTTTGGCTCGCTTGCGGCCTTCGCGGCAGCCCTTCTCGTGACGGCCGCACCGGCCGGCGCGGGTGACTTCACCGGCTTCTATGCCGGCGTTCAGCTTGGCGACACGTTCGGCGATGCGAGCTCTTCGCAGAACACGACGCCGGGCAATGCGCTCACGACGTCCCAGGCGGACTACAAGTTCAGCGCGCTCAGCGGCGGCGTGCATGCGGGCTACAATCATCCGTTCAATGGCTTCACGCTGGGCGCCGTCTTTGACGTGACGCTGACGGATGCCTCGGATTCCGACGACCAGGCCGAGAGCACCACGCCGGGTGCTGAAGCCGACGACAACAGCCTGATCTTCGATACGATCCTCAGCCTGCGCGCGAAGGGTGGCTACCAGGTGATGCCGAGCACGCTGCTCTATGCGACGGCCGGTTACTCCTGGGCCTATGCGGATGCGCAGATCGAGCGCTCGGAGACCTGCGGCACGCCAGCGGTAGCCTGCTCGACGGCGGAGAGCCAGGACATCACGTTCTCGGGCTTCACCTACGGCCTGGGCACGTCGTTCTCGGTGGCCGACAACACAACGCTGAGCTTCGAGTGGCGCCACTATTCGTTCGATAGTGACCAGGTCGCGTTCCAGGAAGCGCTGAACACCTATGACCTCGGCTTTGATCCGGACATGGACACGGTCGAGCTGAGCGTGAGCTACTTCTTCTCGGGACCGCTGAACTAAGGTTCCTTCATCACGGCTGCGAAGCCGTGAGCCCTGATGTCATCACCCCGCTCATCCAGCCTCTGGGCTGGGGGGCGGGTTTTTTCGTCCGTGAAGGCTGACAGCTTCATCGGGTTGCCTGCGAGTTCAAGGCGGCCGAAGTCCGGGTCTTCCATGGATACGATCATGTTGCGCGCGCGGACCTGAGGGTCGGCCATGACCTGCGCCACGTTGTTGATCGGGCCGCAAGGAACGCCGGCGCCCTCGATGGCCGAAATCCATTCAGCCGCCCCACGGGTCTTGAGCACGTTCTCGAGTTCGGCCGCGAGCTCGACATGATGCGTGTTGCGCTTGTCGTTCGTCGCGAAGCGCGGGTCGCGGGCCAGCGCCGGTGCGCCAATCGCCTCGCAGAGCCGGTTGAAGAGCTGGTCGTTGCCGGCGGCGATGATGATGTGCTGGTCCGCCGTCCTGAAGGCTGCGAATGGCGTGATCGAGGGGTGGCGCGAGCCCAGCGGTCCCGGCGGATGCCCGGTGGCGATCGTGCGGGCGATCGCGTTCTCGAGCAGTGCCACCTGGCAGTCGAGCATCGCGATGTCGACGAACTGTGCCTCGCCGGTGCGCTCCCGGTGAAAGAGTGCGGCGCCGAGCGCGGACAGCGCGAAGAGGCCGGCCGTGATGTCGCCGATCGACGTTCCGACGCGCGTGGGGGGCGATCCCGGGTGGCCCGTCAGGCTCATCATGCCGCCCATGCCCTGCACGACGATGTCGTAGGCGGGCTTGTCCCTGTAGGGTCCGGTGTGGCCGAAGCCGCTGACGGCGCAATAGATCAGGCGCGGGTAGCGAGCGTGGAGCTGCGGCCAGGCATAGCCGAGCTTTTCCATCGTTCCGCCGCGGTAGTTCTCGATGAGGATGTCGGCTTCCGACAGCAGGCGTTCGAACACTTCGCGGTCCTTCGCCGCCTTCAGGTCGAGCGCGATCGAGTTCTTGCCGCGATTGACCGAGGTGAAGTAGGCGGACTTGCCCTTGATGAACGGGCCGATGTGGCGCGAGTCTTCGCCGGTGACGGGGACCTCGACCTTGATGACCGTCGCGCCGAGGTCAGCCAGCATCATCGTGCAGTAGGGGCCGGCGAGAACGCGCGTCAGGTCGACGACCTTGATGCCGGCGTAGGGACCCTTACTCATCCTTGTCTTCGAGACGCTTGCCTTCGAGCTGCTTCTCGGACTTCTTCTTCTCGCTGCGGGACTTTTTCTTTTCGGCCTTCGGCGTGCCGTGGACAACGCGGTTCGTGTCAGCCTGTTTCTCGGCCTCTGCCTTTGCGCGCGCCTTGCGCACCTGGTTCAGGTTGATGACGACACCCATGGCTAGTTCCCCGTGTTCCGATAATGATTCAGCACGAATAGGCGCAGAGCGCTTGACAGGTTCTTACCACGGCCATGGCGCTTGTCGATCTCGTCGATCAGCGCCGCCAGGGTCTGGCCCGATGACGCTGCGATTTCCTGAAGGGCATTCCAGAATTCGTCCTCCAGGGACACGCTGGTGCGGTGTCCCGAGAGAGTGACGGATCGTTTCTGTTTCCTCACCGTGGCGCTTGCTTCAGCCCGGACCGATCATGTCCTCGGGGCGGACGATGGCATCGAATTCCTCGCCCGAGATGACACCCAGCTTCAGGGCTTCTTCCCGCAGGGTGGTGCCGTTCTTGTGCGCCGTCTTGGCGATCTTTGCAGCCGTGTCGTAGCCAACCTTCGGCGCCAGCGCCGTGACCAGCATCAGCGAGCGGCGCATCAGTTCGTCGATGTGCTTGCGGTTCGGCTCGATGCCATTGACGCAATTGTCGGTGAAGCTGACCGATGCGTCGCCGATAAGGCGGATCGACTGAAGCAGGTTGAAGATCATCACCGGCTTGAAGACGTTCAGCTCCATGTGACCCTGGCTGCCGGCGAAGGTGATGGCCACGTGATTGCCCATCACCTGCGCGCACGCCATGGTCAGTGCTTCGGCCTGGGTCGGGTTGACCTTGCCGGGCATGATCGATGAGCCGGGCTCGTTCTCCGGCAGAAGGAGTTCGCCCAGGCCGGAGCGCGGGCCCGAGCCCAGCAGGCGGATGTCGTTGGCGATCTTGAACAGCGAGGTCGCGATCGTGTTCAGGACACCCGAGAACTCGACCAGCGCATCATGGGCGGCGAGCGCCTCGAACTTGTTTGGCGCGGTGATGAAAGGATAGCCGGTGATCCTCGAGGTTTCCTCGGCAAAGCGCTCCGCGAAACCCGGCAGCGCGTTCAGTCCGGTGCCGACGGCCGTGCCGCCCTGGGCGAGCGGGTACATGCGCGGGAGCGCATTGACCACACGCTCGATGCCGAGCTCGACCTGGCGCGCATAGCCCGAGAATTCCTGGCCCAGGGTGATCGGGGTTGCGTCCTGCAGGTGCGTGCGACCGATCTTGATGATCGAGGCAAATTCATGTGTTTTCGACACGAGCGCGCCGTGCAGGCGACGCAGGCCCGGCATCAGGCGGCGATGGATCTCCAGCACCGCCGCGATGTGCATGGCGGTCGGGAAGCTGTCGTTGGACGACTGCCCGCGGTTGACGTGATCGTTGGGATGAATGGGCTTCTTGCTTCCCATTTCGCCGCCGAGCATCTCGATCGCGCGGTTCGAAATGACCTCGTTCACGTTCATGTTCGTCTGGGTGCCTGAGCCCGTCTGCCAGACCACCAGCGGGAAGTGATCGTCGAGCTTGCCAGAGATCACTTCGTCGGCGGCCTTGCTGATGGCGTCGCCGATCTTCGGATCGAGATCCTTGAGCGCCACGTTTGTGATCGCTGCCGCCTTCTTGACGATGCCGAAGGCATGGATCAGCGCAGACGGCATGCGTTCGCCGCTGATCTTGAAGTTTTCGAGCGAGCGCTGTGTCTGCGCTCCCCAATAGCGATCTGCAGCGACGGGGATGGGGCCGAAGGTGTCGGTCTCTGTGCGGGTCTTTGTCATGTCTACTTCTTGCGGAATCTGTCGAGGCTGACGACGGTTGGATCAGAGGGAGGCGGCGTATCTTCACCCGGGCCCGCTTCGCTCGCCTTTGGCGCTTCGGGCGCGGGAGGTGTTTCGGGTGCCGGGCGCGGTGCCGGCGGTTTGGCGCTTGCCGGACGCGGCCTCGCGTCCGGGCGACCAATGTTCAGTCCGAAGTTCTGCGAGGGATCCGCGAACTGGCGAATGGAATCAAAGGGTACCCGGAGCATCTCGGGGACCTTGTTGAAGCTGAGGCCCACCTCGAAGGCGTCTTCTTCCACCTTCAGGTTCCAGAACTGGTGCTGCAGGACGATGGTGATCTGCTCGGGAAAGCGCTCACGCATCGCATCCGACAGGACGACGCCCGGGGCGTGTGTCTCGAATGTGATCAGAAAGTGATGGTTGCCCATCGTTCCGCCCCTGGCGACGTGGCGCAGGGCTTCGCGAATGATGCTGCGCTGGGCGTTATCCAGCAGGGCCTGGTAGCCGATCCAGTCTTTTGAGCTCATGGGGCAGGGGTTTAGCAGTCACGGGCGGGCGCTCGCAAGGCGGCCCGGCGGCACAGGGGGCCGGAGACCGGTTGACAACATTCCTTGGAATGTTTATATATTCCATGGAATGTAAATGGAGAGACAGATGGACCGGGCCCGGGAATACGGCGTGACTTTCAACCTGACGCTTCTGCATGCTGCCCTGCTGGTATCAGGCTTCCTGATCCTGGCGGACCAGTTCGCCTTTCCCGAGATCCTGCGGGCGAGTTCCGAGGAACGGCTGGGTCTGTTTCACCGAAACCAGCCGATCATCACCGGTGCCTACTACCTGATGGCGCTTTCTGGCCTGACCCAGGTGGTCCTCGCCGTCATGTTCCACCAGTGCTTTGCGCGCCCGGGCAGCACCGTGCTGCAACTCGCCCTGGTTTCAGGGATTCTCGCCGGTACCTTCCAGGTCCTTGGTTTCATCCGCTGGCCGATCGCCGTGCCGTACCTGGCGGACCAGATGGTTTCAGCCGGAAGCCCTGACATGCGTGCGGTCGTGACGCTGCTCGAAGGTTTGCTCAACCGATATGCAGGCATGGCCATTGGCGAGCATCTTGGTTTCCTGGGGCAGGGTGCATGGACAGTGCTGATCGGCATCGCGATGTTCAACGGGCGTCTGTTCGCGGTTCCATACGGACTGGTGGCCGTCGTGCTCGGTGCCCTGCTGATTGTCAGTTCGCTTGAGCAGTTGGGTGGAATGTTCGAGGCGGTCGGTTTCCTGTCCGCCCCCGTGTCGGCTGCGTGGCTTGGCTGGCTGGTCAGCTGTGGCGTGTCGCTTGCGCGCACGCAGGGCGACGGCGCAGGGCCCCGCTTCGGTGTCCTGTCGGCTCTCGTGATGGCCGGCGCAATTGGTGCTCTCATTTATCCCACCCTCAACTAGTCTCCAACGCTCAACCAGGACGCAATGACATGACATCTCGACGAAACTTCCTGCGCATCGCAGGTACCTCTGCCGTCATTCTCGCCGCTGGTGCGGCAGGCCTGACACAATGCGATCCGATGCCTGACGCGGCCGTGGAAGCGTGGAAGGGACCATTGCCGAGCGTCCGTGATCCGCGGGTCAGGGCTCTTTCGTTTGCGCTGCTGGCGCCGAACCCGCACAACATGCAGCCCTGGATCGCCGATCTTCGCGAGCCTGGCGCGATCACGTTTTTCTGTGACCGTTCGCGGCTTCTGCCGGAGACAGATCCGTACTCGAGGCAGATCACGATTGGCTGCGGTGCATTTCTGGAGTTGCTCCGCATGGGTGCGGCACAACAGGGTTTCCGGGCCGAATTTGTTTATTTTCCCGCCGGAGAGTGGCCGGAGGGCGCGGTCGGCGAACAGCCTCTCTGCCGCGTCAGCTTCGTGGCGGATCCGGGAGTCGCGCGGGATCCTCTGTTCGCCCATGTCCTCGCGAGGCGAACCAACCGGGGCGGATATGAGCAGGCGATTGCAGAACCAGCGGCGCGCTCGATCACTTCTTCGATCTCGCACCTTCCGGTGAATTTCTCCTGGACGGCTGATCCGGCATTCGTGCAGCGTTTGCGAAACCATGCGCGGCAGGGCTGGCGTATCGAGACCGGCAAGGACTCAACATACTTCGAAAGCGTGAAGGTCTATCGGCTGACGGGCGAGGAGATACTCAAACACAGGGACGGGCTCTCGTTCCACGGCCCCTTCTTCTGGTGGATGAACAAGTTTGGCCTGTTCACGCAGGAGCGCGCACTGACGGGTGACGCCATGCTGCGCCAGCAGTCCATCGATTTCATCGATGGCCAGCTCGAGAAGACTCCTTCTTTCGGCTGGCTTGTCACATCAGGCAATGACAGGCGTACGCAGCTGTCTGCGGGAGCTGCCTATGTCAGGGTCAACCTGCAGGCCACGGCGTTGGGACTGTCCGTGGGACCGCTGAGCCAGGTGCTGCAGGAGTTTCCGGAAATGCTGCCGCTGCTGGCGGAGAACAAGAAGCTGCTCGGAGTTCCGGATTCGAACACCGTCCAGATGTTCTTCCGCATCGGGAGCGGAGCAGGAGTCGAACCTGCGCCTCGCCGTCCACTTGACGCCATCATCCGGTCATGACGCAATCGGTAGATGGCAAAGTTCACGGAATCACAGGCGCGGCTGGGTTGGCGCATCTTCAACTGGATCGGCATCATCAACCAGCTGGCATCGCATCGAGCTGAAATGACGCTCGCCGAACTGAAGCTGCCCATGCCGCAATTCGTTGTCCTGAACCACTTCAGCCACAGGCCCCACGAGACCAAAACGGTAACGTCAGTGGCTTCAGCGCTGCAGCAGCCGCAACCTGGCGTGACCAAAACCATCCAGAAGATGCTCGTTCGAAAGCTGCTGAAGGCAGAGCCCGATCCTGCGGACAAGCGTTCAAAGCTGCTGACGATCACGCCAAAAGGAATGGAATTGCAGCAGCGCGCCATCAATGCGTTCATTCCCCGCTTTGCCGAGTCCTTCGATGGCTGGGATGAAGCAGAAATGCTCGAGCTGTTCGGGCGGCTGGATCGCCTCAAGATCTGGCTTGATACGCGGGGGCGCGAGCGGGACTGACGCCACTGCCTGTCTTCCGGAATTCCTTGCCGGCACGTTCCCGCTTTGCCCTGTTTCCCGACTGCGTGGTAGGGTTGCCAACCCGCCTTCCCGACTCGTGGAGAGACGGTGTCACGCAAAAAGGGATCTCGGAATGTTGAAGGAATTCAGGGAGTTTGCGCTCAAGGGCAACGTGGTCGACCTGGCCATCGGTGTCATCATCGGCGCAGCATTTGGCAAGATCGTCGACTCCATGGTCGGCGACATGA
The DNA here is from genome assembly GCA_964646885.1 of uncultured Flavobacteriaceae bacterium. GTDB lineage: Bacteria > Pseudomonadota > Alphaproteobacteria > Micropepsales > Micropepsaceae > SZUA-430. The sequence goes on along the minus strand of CAZYFM010000109.1, from coordinate 297 downwards.
TCATGCCGCTCATCGGTGCGCTCGGAAGTGTCGATTTCTCGAACTACTTCCTCGGGCTGAATGAGACCGTCACGGCGACTGTGCTCGACGAAGCCAAGAAGCAGGGTGCGGTCCTGGCCTGGGGCAAGTTCGTGACGGTGCTGATCAACTTCATCATCATCGCCTTCGTCCTGTTCCTGGTCGTGAAGGGCATGAACAGGCTGAAGCGCCAGCCGCCGCCGGCACCGGCGACACCGCCCGAGCCTTCCGCGGAGGCCAAGCTCCTTATCGAAATTCGCGACCTGCTGGCCAAGCGCT
>CAZYFM010000108.1:0-10823 GCA_964646885.1 uncultured Flavobacteriaceae bacterium | reverse complement strand
GTTGCCCGCTTGCCCCAAACCCAAAAAAGTCGGTGTACAACTCGTACTTGTCCGGGCGGTGCAAATACGATGCGCCTTAGGAGTTACGGCACACACCGATCCCCTATTGCACTCGACGGTCACGATATCGACCAGATGAAGCACGCAGCAATATATTTCCGAGCCAGAGCGTCTCATTTGGGTTGTTGTGTGTCTCAAAAACATCATGAGAAGACGGGCCCAAGTATCTGATCTTGTTGATAATAATAAAAACGAGACAAATCGGCCAAAAATGAGTGAGTTGCGATCCCGCCATAGTGGAATTGGAGGGCGCCCGCGCACCTCCCGGGGGCTGCCACATCCGGCAGGCTGGAGTTGTCCAGGGCTTGGGTGGCCGAGTTCGCGCTTTGGTTGCACCGCTTGTGAAGAACTCCCTCGGCCGCGCTGGCGCCATCCGGCAATCCCGCCGAAGGGACGCTTGCAGCGGGGCTCGCGGCGGTTGGCGGACGGTCAAATCCTTCGAACGTGCGTCCGATCACGTGCCTGTCGCCGGTCAAACGCGGGACTGACACCTCTATTCACCTCCAAACGGTGAAAAAGCAGCCTCGATGGGCCGGCAACGAGAATGGTGTCCCCGAATCTTGAGCGAGACGGGCGGCAGAAGTGCAATCTGGCAATCCGCAACGCTCTCGGGCATCTTCCGGCCGCGCGGTGCGGGATTCTCCTGCCCGCCGGCAGGTGGTGTGCGTTGCCAGGCAGGAAGTTGAGCGAATTGTTCAGGCGCATGAAGCCGGCCCCCGAGGTCGAGCTTCGCGCCGCCGTGCCCGACGACACGCTGGTCGTTGCCGTCGGTGACCTGCACGGTCAGCTCGAGCTTCTGGAGAGGCTCTGGCTGCGCATCGCCGACGTCGCGCGCCAGTCATCGTGTCGTCACAAAGTGCTTATATTTGTTGGTGATTATGTCGACAGGGGTCCGCACAGCGCAGAGCTCATCGACAGGTTGCTCGAAGGTTTTGCAGGCTTCGAGAGCGTCTTCCTCAAAGGCAATCACGACGAGACCGTGCTGCAGTTCCTGTCCGATCCTTCCGTCGGCGAAGTCTGGAAGAACTTCGGTGGTCTCGAGACGCTGCGCAGCTATGGCGTGACACATGATCGGTCGCGCGGCTGGGCTGACACGCGCAACGCACTGGCCCTGGCGATGCCGCAGGCCCACATCAATTTCTTCAAGAACCTGAAGCTTCATCATCAGGTCGGCGACTATCTCTTCGTGCATGCGGGCTTGCGCCCCCATGTGCGCCTTGAAGACCAGACCGCACAGGATCTTTTGTGGATAAGGGAAGAGTTTCTCGACAGCAGCGCGAATTTTGGCCGCGTTGTCGTGCACGGCCATACACCGGCACGCGAACCTGAAGTGCGCCACAACCGCATTGGAATTGACACCGGCGCCTACATGTCTGGCAAACTGACGGCCCTGGTTCTGGAAGGCCGCGAGCGGCAGTTCCTGTCAACCTGACGCTAACCACGGCATTCTGGCGAAACCCATAGTTTCCGGCGAAACGATGATCCGTACCCTGTTCTCGATGATCCTGGCCGTCCTGCTCGTCTCCGGCTGCCAGATGATGAGCTATCCCCCGGCCGGCTCGGCATCAAAGCCTGCACAGGCCGCCCGGGAGCAGGCTCCCCCGGCAGAGGCTGGCAAGCCCGCGTCGGTGGCGCCGCCGTCCGACGAGGACTACCGGCTCGGGGCCGAGGACAAGATCAAGATCAATGTCTATGGCGAGGCCGACCTGTCGGGCGAGTTCATGGTCGACAGTTCCGGCGTCCTGTCTGCGCCCTTCATCGGCCAGATCCCCGTGAAGGGCCTCACGCTGCGCGAATTCGAAGCCGTCTACGCGACCAAGCTTCGCGAAGCCGAGATCCTCAAGGACCCGAAGGTCTCGGCCGAGGTAACCAGCTTCCGGCCAATCTATGTTCTGGGAGAGGTCAAGAAGCCGGGCCAGTACGCCTACGTATCCGGCATGACGATCCAGAAGGCGGTCGCCCTCGCGGAAGGCTTCACGTACCGCGCCAGCGAGAGCCGGGTGGAGGTCACCCGAGGTGGACGAAAATTCACGATCGACGTGACGCCTCAGACCAAGGTCCTGCCCGGAGACGAAATCCGCATTCTCGAGCGGTTTTTCTAGGTTTTTCTCGCCGCTCGGGCGCATTGCGTGCGCAGGTCGCAATCTGCACGTGCAAATTGCTATATGTTGATACCGTCACGCTGCAACCTACTTTTGGTTGGGAGGGGGGGCTCCCAAGGTTAGACTCTTTTACGAATCAGTTTCCGTAAGAGATCGAACCTTGCGTTTCCTGCTGCTGATACCGGCCACATTGCTCACCTCCAGCCTCGCCATCGCGTCCGACGACCCGATCAGCCGGCTGGCGGATGACGTCTGTGCGGCCAAGGACGTCCAGGGGATGAGCGATATCGTCTATCGCTACATCTCCTATGACCGGCTCGAGCCGCAGGAAGTTGCCGAGGCCTTCGGCGTGGCGACGTTCCTCGGCGATCTGGGACGTTGCGTGAGCCAGCAGGACATCCTGGACGCCTTCTTCCTGTTCAAGAAGGACAAGGACGCGACCGTGCTGGACGTGGCGTTTGCCCGCGGACGGATCGCCGCAAAGCCCGCAAACGGGCCTTCGCCCGCCACGGGCGGAACTTTTCAGGGGTCATTCGTTGCGCTTGGCACGGCCGGGGAGCCTCCAAGCGTCCAATGAATCGGTGGTTCGCCGTGCTGCCGGGGGGCGGCGCGACGGACTGAAGAATGGTGCGAGCGGAAGGCACGGACGAAGAGCCGGCGATCCGCCTGGGAGTTGAGTTGGGACGTTTCATTCTTGCAGCCGCCAGCGCGTGCATGCTGTTCGCTGTCCTGGGTACGCCTGCATCGGCGGATTCCCGGGAAAGCGCGGCGAGCGATGTCTACGCACGCCTGCGCCCCGAATACGACCCCAACGGCATTCGCATGAGCACGCTGACGCTCTACCCAACCCTGTCTTCGGGCGGCGGCGTCAACAGCAATGTGTTCAATGCCCCGGTCGGCACGCAGGACTACTTCTACAGCATGAACCTCGGCGCGCAGGTCAAGTCGGACTGGTCTCGCCACAAGTTCTCGCTCGACGCCCGTTCGCACTCGGTCTGGTACTCGAACCAGGTGACGGAGAACCGGAATGACTGGAGCCTCGACACCGACCTGACCCTCGACATCATGCGCGGCACGGAGCTGCGCCTTGAAGGCTCGATGGCAACGGACCACGAGGTCAGGGGCATGTCACATGCCGGAGGCGCGCTGCCCGGCGATCCTGACGCGCCAACCGAGTACAGCACCAACCTCGCAAGCGTCGTCCTCGAACACACCTTCAATCGCCTCAGGCTTTCTGCAGGCGGCTCCTGGCAGAACCTCGACTATGTCGACGGGCAGACCATCGGCACGGCCCTGGAAATAAACAACGACGACCGCGACCGGTCCGAGATGCGGTACTTCGGCAAGGCCGCTTTCGACGTGTGGGGCGACACGGCGATCTTCGCCCGCGTGGCGATGGCGGACGTCACCTACGTGCAGGCTCTCGACGACCTCGGTCTCCAGCGGGATTCATCCGAAACCAAGATCGACGGAGGTTTTGAGTTCGCGCTGACGCATGTGCTGACGGGCGAGCTCGCCGCCGGTGCAGTATCGCGTTCCTACGCGGACCCGTCGCTGGCGGAAACCTCGGGCGCATCGGTTGATGTGCGCCTGAAATGGTTTCCCACCATGCTGACCAATGTCACGCTTGATGGTGGCCGCTCGATCGAGGAGACGACCGTGGATGGCGCGGCCTCTCTCGTCTCGACACGCGGCGACGTCCGGGTCGACCACGAGCTTCTCCGCAACTTCATCCTGAGCGGCAGCATGGGCTACGAGAACCAGGAGTTCACGGGCGGCCTTCGCAACGACGACATCCTCAAGGGCGCCGTCTCGGGCCGTTACCTCATCAACAACAATATTCACCTGGACGCCGGCTGGGAGTTCGTGGATCGCACCTCGAGTGATGCGCCGTTCTCCTATTCGGCGAGCCAGTTCCAGTTCAGCCTCACGGGGAAGATGTGATGCGCTTCCTGTGGACGAAAGACAGAATCCGGGGGGAGGGCCAATGCCTTGGGTTGGCTCTTTGGGTAGGTATTGAAGCGCCATGATCAAGCAGAACATGAACGCGTTCCGCATTCCGGAATACGATCAGAGGCCGGCCTACGCGCCGCCGCCGCCACCACCGCCCATGCCGCCTCACGCGGCCTACGCGGCCTATGACGAACCGCCCGCGCAGGACTTCAGCATCCGCTCGGTCTTCGCGGTCCTGATGGTACGTGCCTGGACGATCCTCGGCGTCATCGGCGTTTGCATGACGATCGCGTTGGTCGTCATGTTCCAGATCACGCCGGTCTACACCGCCTCCACCCTGATCATGGTCGGGCAGCGCGAGAACAAGGTACTGGATGCGGAATCCGTCGTGGCAGGCCTGCAGGCCGACACCTCGACGCTCGAAAACCAGATACAGGTCCTGAAGTCGTGGTCCCTCGCTGAAAAGGTGGTGCTCAAGCTGAACCTGATGCGGGATCCGGAGTTCAATTCGGCCCTGTCCAAGCGCTCGGTCTACAACATCGCCAGCTGGTTCTCCTCGTCGAAGCCGCCGGAAAGGATCGTGATCCCGAAAGGCGCCGAGAAGCTGACCGTCAAGCCCGCGATCCTGAACCGCTTTGCGTCGAAACTCAGCGTCGCGACGCAGGGACGCTCTTCGGTCATCAAGGTCACGTTTGAAAGCTCGGACCGCGAAAAGGCGGCGAAGATCGCCAATGCGGTCGCCGCGCAATACACGATGGACCAGCTCGACACCAAGTTCGACGCGGCCAAGCAGACAACCGACTGGCTGAATGGCCGCCTGCAGCAGCTGGCGGAAAAGGTGCGCCTGTCGGAGAACGCGGTCGAGCAGTACAAGGCTGATCACGGCCTGACGGACGGGAAGGGCGGTACGTCGCTGGCGGGCGAGCAGCTCTCCGAACTGAACAGCCAGATTGTCGTCGCCCGCTCGAAGCTGGCCGAGCATGAGGCGAAGCATCGCCAGGTCAACGCCCTGTTCAAGCAGGGCGGCAACGTTGACTCGATTGCGGCCGTCATCAATTCGCCCGTGATCGGGGCGTTGCGGACCCAGCAAGCCGAGCTCGTGCGCAAGGAAGCGGAGCTCAGCACCAAGTACGGCGCGCGCCACCCGCAGATGATCGCGCTCACGGACGAAAAGAAGCAGCTCGATTTCAAGATCGAGGAAGAGGTCAAGCGCATCATCAAGAACCTCGCCAACGAGGCGGCGGTCGCACGCGCCTCGCTCAAGTCGCTTGAGGAAAGCCTCGCCGAGATCCAGGGAACGGCGAACACGCAGAGCCAGGCGTCCGTCAAGCTGCGGGAACTCGAGCGCGAGGCGCAGTCCAACCGGACGCTCTATGAAACGTTCCAGGCTCGCTTCAAGGCTTCGGAGGAACGCGACCAGGTCCAGACCCCGGATGCGCGCGTGATCCAGAAGGCCGCCGTGCCGGCAGAGCCCAGCTTCCCGAACCGGCCGATGCTGATGGGCGTGTCGCTGATTGGCTCGACGGTCCTGGGCCTCATGATCGCCTTCATGCTCGAACGCATGGACAACGGCTTCCGCACCGGTCCCGACGTGGAACGCGCCCTGCGCCTGGCCAACCTGTCCGTCGTGCCCATGCTGCCCAAGGAAAAGCACGTGGCTGACCGCATCGTTCAGAAGCCGCTGTCGGCCTTCAGCGAGTCCATCCGGTCGCTGTTTGCGGCGCTGCAGCTGTCGAATGTCGACCAGCCGCCAAAGGTTGTCGTCGTGACCTCGAGCGTGCCGAGCGAGGGCAAGACATCGATTGCGGTCAGCCTCGGTCGCCTGGCCTCGAAGTCGGGGCTGCGTGTGCTCCTGATCGATGGCGACCTCCGCCACCCGAGCGTCTCCGGCCAGTTTTCGCCTCGCGCGCCCGAGGCGGGCCTCGTTGAAGTCCTGGCGGGCCGGCGCGACCTCGCGCAGGTCATCCACCGCGACCCCATCTCGCCGCTTGAATACGTGCCGGTGTCGACGCCGCCTGCCAATCCGGCCGACCTCCTCGCATCCCAGTCGATGCGCCGCCTCGTCGACGTGCTGCGCCGTCACTACGACATGGTGATCATAGACGCAGCCCCCGTGCTGCCGGTGTCGGACACGCGCATGCTCGCGCGCCTCGCCGACAAGATGGTCTATGTGATCAAGTGGGATGCCACGCCGCGTGAAGCCGTCGCGGGCGGCATCAAGCTCCTGCGCGAGGCACATGCCGACATTGCAGGCGTCGTCCTCAACCAGGCCGACATGCGCCGCCATGCCATCTACGGATACGGATACACGTCATACGGCTATGGCAACAAATACACCCGATACTACGCGGATTGACGGGATCATCTTCGGCTTGCCGATGGCCATCATGGCGGTGGCGGTCCTGCTCTTTGCCGGCGCACGACTTCCGGCGTCCTGGCAGTACGCGCAGGCCGAAGCAGACTATCTGCGCGTCGCCCGTGGCGAGATCCCCGGAGAGCTCGAGCTCGATGCGCTGACCGGAGCCCTGCGCCTTTCGGGTCATGCCTCCGACCTGAGCCGCGCGGCCCATGCCCAGCTGATCCGCGCCCAGCAGCTCGGCGTCAAGTCGATCCGTGCCGTGCCGCGCCTGACGGCAGCCCGTCGAGACCTTGTGAAGGGCGTCCGGGCTGCACCGGCAGATGCATATGCCTGGACGCGCCTGGCGGTGGTGGAGATGCATCTGGGCAGCAGCGAACGTGCGGCGCGCGCGCTGGCCATGGCGCTCGAGCTTGCGCCGGCAGAGCGAAAGCTGACACCGATCCAGCTGGACCTGGCGGTGGTGCTGTGGCCCGAACTCGGCGCCTCCGCGCGCGCGTCAATTGCCCAGCGTCTGAAGTGGGCGCGGCAGTTGCCCGAACTGGAGGCCGCTCTTGCCGGGAATTCCGCGAAATCACTTGATGCGCTGCTGTCGGCAAGCGCCCCGAAACGCTAACGCTTCGCTTACCAAGAACCAAGTTTACGAACCATAAGCCATCCGGTTGGCCTGACAATAAGGCCAGTTCGGTGGCCGTCGCGAGCGGGTTCCGGCGCCGGAAACATTCCCCTTAACCTGAAAGTGAAAGGCAATACGTAAAGATCAGCCCGTGAACTTGGGGCAGGAACACCTGCGGCTGGAGCAAAATATGGCAGGTCACGAACGCAGAGCTGCAGACCGCTATGTCATTGGCGGTCTCACGGTGGAGATTGGCGGGGTCTCCCACGAGACGCTCGACGTCTCCCACGTCGCGGTGGCGATCGTTCGCGAACCCGGTGTCGATTACGCCCGTTTGCCTGACACGGCCCGCTTTCGCGCGGCCAAGGTGCCCGATCTCAACCAGGACATCAGCCACCTTCACTTCATCGCGCGTCGCTCGGGCCTGATCGTGCTTGGGTATGAAGTCGACCGGCCAGACTGGGAGGACGTCCTCAAGGCAAACGACGTCCGCGCCGACATGAAACACCTTGAAGACGTGTTTGGGTGATCCGATGTCGCAAGCACAGCTCAAAGTCCTCCTCTCGTCCGGTTCGTCCTCGATCGTGTTTGACGCGCGCCCTGTCGCTGCGCAGGGAAGCGATGGACGCGGCCCGTTCTTCAATCTCGGCGTTCTGAAGAACGCCATCGTCATCAAGGCCGGAGAAGGACATTCCGGCCTGCGGACGAAGCTCTTCCTGCCCTTCGACAGCACGAACACCACGCGCGGTGGCATGTCGATGGAGTGCACGCACGACATGACGCCGGCCATGCTGGAATCTTTTTTCGGCGTGCGCTTCGACCCGGCGACGATGGCCAAGGACATCAAGAAGATCGAGATCCTCGCCAGGACGCCCAGCTTCGCACCGTTCCTCTTGCGGGACGCGTTCGAGCGCGCGGAGGTCAACGTCGATGTCCGCCATTTCCACGTCAGCGACAGCGAAGTCAGGGAACTGAAGGACATCCTCAAGGCCAAGCTGAAGCCGCTGGCTGCGATGGCCCTTCCTGCGGCGGGCGCAAACGTCGACGGCTCCAAGCTGGAACTGCTCGTCAACAAGCTCTGGGAACTGAACGACCTCTCGTTCCTTTCGCCCTTTACGCAGGCGCTGAAAATCCCGGCGGGTGAAACCGTCGAGACGCTCTACGCCTGGATCGGTGTGTCGTACTTCAATCGCGAATTCACGAAGCGCCAGTCGGCCCTGCGGGCCTTCGCCGAGTGGCTGGTCAGCAAGCCGCCGTTCGCGCCTGGAACGCGTGAGGACGTCGTTGCGCAGTTCGAGGCAGACCGAAAGCCGGTGCGCGACCGCGTCCGCGCGGCGTGGACCGCCGCCGGCGCAATCTTCGACCGCTTCAATTCATCCTATGACCGCCTGATTCAGCACAGCGATGCATCGCTCTTCATCGAGTACCTGTCCCGCGTGCGCGCGGACTTCGAAGGCCTGGGCCTCCATCTGGCGATGATCGAGCAGGCGCTCTGCATCCACGCAGCCATCGCCCGCGAACCGAAGGGCAGCCAGTTCAGCCTTGAACTGCTCCGCGGCCTTTCGGTGTCGATGCGCGGCACGGACCCGAGGCAGGTCGCGGCCTGATCCTGCTAGTTGCGGACCAGCGTGAGCCGGCGCACCTTCGGAGGCGCCGAAGACGGCGTACGCTCGCTGATGAACTCCGGAATGGCGCGCCGCAGGAGGCGCAGCGCCGCATCTTCGTCATCATCAAGCACCGCGGCTTCAAGGCTGTCGATCTCCCGCGCGAGGATCTGCAGGATTCCGGGGCGGGGCGATGCCAGCAGCAGCCCGCTCTGGGGGCTCTCCACCAGTGTTTCGCGCGCATGCAGAAGTTCCTCATGGAGCTTCTCACCGGGCCGAAGTCCCACGTACCTGATCGGAATGTCGATGTCCGGGCGCTTGCCCGCGAGGCGGATCATCTGGCGGGCGAGATCGGCAATCCGGACGGGCGCCCCCATGTCGAGCACGAAAAGCTTGCCGCGATAGTCATCTGCCGTCGCGCCTGAAACGGACGCCTGGAGCACGAGTTGCACGGCCTCGGGAATGGTCATGAAATAGCGCGTGATGTCGGGATGCGTCACCGTCACCGGCCCGCCTGAAGCGATCTGCTTCTGGAACAGGGGCACGACGGATCCGGTCGACCCCAGGACGTTCCCGAACCGGACGGTGACGAAGCGTGTTTCTGACCCGGCAAGGTCGAGCGCCTGCGCATAGGCCTCGGCCAGCCGCTTTGTCGCGCCCATGACGTTGGTCGGGTTGACCGCCTTGTCGGTCGAGATCATCACCATGGCACTGGCACCGCAGCGCACGGCCTCGTCAGCCACGTTGCGCGTACCGATGACGTTTGTGCGAACACCCTCTAGCGGGTTCTGCTCCACCAGCGGCACGTGCTTGTAGGCTGCGGCATGGAAGACGAGCTCGGGCCGCTCGCGATCAAACGCGCGGGCCACGCGGCGCCTGTCGCGCACGTCGCACAGAACGGCGGAACGCGAAAGGGAAGGGGCGGCCTGGGACAGCTCCTGGTCAATGGCGTAGAGATTGTACTCGCAGTTGTCGATGAGCGAGATGTGCGCGGGCGCAAATCCGGCCAGCTGCCTGACAAGCTCCGACCCGATCGAGCCACCGGCCCCCGTGACAAGCACGCGCTTGCCTTCGATGAGCCTGCGCATGCCGCGGCGATCCAGGCGCTTCTGCGGCCGATGGAGAAGGTCTTCAAGCGCAATCGGCTTGGGCTCGGTCGGCGCAGCCGCATCATTCCGGATTTCGGTCGATGCAGGCAGCCGACCCAGCGAGATGCCGCGCTCGGAAGTGAGCGCGAGCAGTTCGTCCTTGGCCGACTGCGTGAGGCCTTCATCCGCGAGCACGATCCGCTGCACCGGCTGGGAGGCCGACGCGGCCCGGTCGAGAAAGACAGCAAGATCCGCCAGCGCGGCGACCACGGGAACGCCCTGGACCTCCCGGTTGACCCAGTAGGCCGTAGGCGCGATCAGGCCCCGGATCTCGTAGGGTGTATTGGGGTCGCGATGGACTTCGCGAATGAAGCTCTCGGCGCGCGCGCCGACGCCCACGAGATAGATCGGCGAACGGATTCCCCGCAGCCCCGCCGGGACAAGCTTGAGGCTGCGCTCCTGGTATGCACGATACAGAACGCGCGGCGTCGCAAGGAAGAACGTCAGGAAGACGAAGGACAGAAGCACGGACGTGCGCGGCAGCTCTTCGCCCCGGCTCAGCAGGAATACATAGGGGAAGAAGACGAGCACCGTGATGAGCGAGCTCTGGAGGATGCACTTCAGGTCGCGCATGGACGTATAGCGCCAGACGCCCTTGTGGAGATTGCTGTGGACAAACACCATCCCGGCAATCATCGCAAAGCTGAGGGTCGTCCACACATAAAACTCCGGCTCCCGCGACCCAGCCCACTTGAAGCCGGCGCCGAAGGCGAACCAGAGAGAGAGGAATATTGCCAGAGACGCAGCGACAAGGTCGTGCGCCAGAACCAGCGTCCTGGACCCGGAAAACTCAAATAGCGCTCGAAAGATCGAGACTTCCCAGAAGCGTTTCAACTCGAACACCACCCACGTTCAACCTGAACGCGAGACGCATCGCGCAACACACACCACCCGCGCTCCCCCGAGCGCGAAACCCCGGACAACAATCAACTGATTCGGACGTTTCTCCAACCCATCGGTAGGGTTGCGCACAGTTCGACGGAG
>CAZYFM010000107.1:0-10868 GCA_964646885.1 uncultured Flavobacteriaceae bacterium | reverse complement strand
TCGATCCTTGTCGCGCCCACCATTCCCCTTCTCTTCAGATCACGTCCGATTTTGCCTGTTGGTCTTCGTCATCAGAAGATGACACTCCCTCCGAACTCGCTTTCGGTTTTTTCGCGGTCGTGAGCGGTTTCTGGTGGATGAAGATGACACTTTCGTCGTTCGTTTTGCGTTTGCCGGTGTGCCTCGCCAGGAAAGTCAGCGACCGCATCCGCACCAGCAGATCCGATCCGGCAAGCTCCACGAGCGGTGCCTGAAGGCCTGACGGAGTCCCGGCCACTCCCCCGACTTTGCATTTCGCGCGGAGCAGGCGATGCGGCTGAAGCAGGAAAAATCCGATCCCCCGAAAGCCGCTGGGTTGTTTGTTCAGTTTTCAAGTCGCAGGGCAGCAGGCGCCGCCAAAAGCGATTGGAACATAAAGCGAACATCAGCGCGCGTCAAGCCCTCCGCATCCCGTCCTGCCCGCGACCTTTTGGACGTGCAGCGTCCTGGCCCGAGCCCCATTCAGCCTCAGCCATTCACCGCCTGCACACCCCGCCTTGACCCGGTACCGCTTTGATGTTAGTTGTACTAACATGAAGATGGCAAAACAAACACGAAAGCCCGTCTACCGCTCCGGCTTGCGCAAGGCGCAGGCGGATCTCACGCGCACGCGCATCCAGGAGGCTGCAGCCTCCCTGCTCGACGAACGCGGCGCGCCCGAGGGCATTACGTTCAAGGCCGTCGCCGAACGCGCGGGCGTCACCGAGATGACTGTCTATCGCCATTTCCCGAAGCGCGAAGACCTGTTGCACGGGCTCTGGCTGCATCTCAATGCAAGCATGGGGCAGGGCCTCGGCATGCCGGAGAGTGCCGACACGCTGCTCGCGCAGCATGACGCGCTCTTCACCGGCTTTGACCGCATCGCGCCGCAGATCGTGGCCAGCATCACGACGCCTCAGGGTCGTGAAATGCGCACCTCCCTGAACCCGTCGCGTCGCAAGGCCTTCACGGCAATCGTCCGCGAAGTGGCGCCGGACCTCGACCCGGGAAAGCGCACGGCCGCAGCCGCCATCCTGCAATTGCTCCACAGCGCCTATGCGTGGGACTCGCTCCGTGAACACTGGGGCCTCGACGGCAAGGCCGCCGGCAAGGCCACGAAATGGGCCCTTGAGATTTTGCTGAAGGAACTGAGGAGGTCATCATGATCGCACATGTCTCCATTCCGTCCCGCGATCCGCGCGCGACGGCCCTGCTGCTGGCAACGTTGATTGGCGGCGAAGCCTTTGACTTTCCCGTCGTGCCCGGCGCATCCATCGCCGTCGCCAGCGACGGCTCCGGCCTGGCCGTCGAGGTCTATCCTGAAACCATGGCGCACCATCCGGGTACGGGCGATGTCGATCCGGCCGTGAAGCCCGAAGGGCCGCAGCCCTTGCCGTGGGAAGACCAGATCTATCCCGACGGCCAGCAGCTGCGTGCCAGCGCCTTCCACTTCGCCGTCCGCTCGCCCCTGACCGAAGAGCAGATCCTGGGCGTGGCGCACAAGGCCGGGCTCAGGGCCATAAGGTGCGAGCGGGGCGGCGTGTTTGGCCTCGTGGAAGTCTGGCTCGACAACATGATCCTCGTCGAGGTGCTGACCGAAACGGAGTTCAGGCGCTATCGTGCCTTCATGAACCCGGCGGGCTGCGCATCGATGTTTGGGCCAGCGATGCGCCCGGCGGCATGAATACAGTCACGGCCAGGCTCAATCAGGGAGAGGCATCATGACCACCAGCTTTGAAATCCGCCCGATCGGATACGTGAGTTGCGCCCGCACGGCACCCGATGATGATAACTGGGATGCCTTCCCGGCCACCATAAAGCTGTCACCGGAATTTGGAGCGGAAGCCCTGATGGGACTCGAGAGCTTCTCGCACGTCGAGGTGCTCTACGTTTTCGACAGGGTGGAGGACGCCGAGATCAATAGCGGCGCCCGCCACCCGCGCGGACGCAAGGATTGGCCGAAGATCGGCATCTTCGCCCAGCGCGGCAAGGGCAGGCCGAACCGCATCGGCGCCACCATCTGCCGTGTCGTGGCCGTACACGGGACAACCCTCGAAGTCCTCGGCCTCGACGCAATAGACGGCACGCCCGTCATCGACCTCAAGCCCGTCATGTCCGGTTTTCTCCCCCGCGGTCCCGTCACCGAACCCGCCTGGGCACAGGAAATCATGAAGGACTACTGGAAAGCATCATGACGCCCACCTGAACGTCTCCCCAAAAAGCAAAGCTTTTGGGGGAGTGCCTTCAGCTTGCTGAAGGCGAGGGGGGCAGCGCCATCACTTGCAGGGCTACGACGTCCCGCAGCCTAAGCCAGCGCCGCCCGCGCATCCGCTTCAACCTTGGCCATCGGCATCAGCCGGATCGTCGAACTCGCCTTGGCGAGCACCGCGCCGTTGGCGTCCTTGAGCACGCCTTCGGTAAAGCACGTCGACTTGCCGCGCCGCTCGATCCACCCCTCGGCGATGACGCGGCCAGGACGCGCGGGTGCGAAGAAGCTGACCTTCATCTCCAGCGACATGGGTGTGTACTCTCGCCCGGTCACGCTCATCACGGCATGCGCCATGGCCGCATCGATCCATCCACTGACGAAACCGCCCTGGACGACACCACCCGAATGGCACATGTGCATCTGCGCATCGTACTCGATCGTCGCGCGCCCGCCCTCCATCAGCGCCACGCGATGCTGGCCAAGCGTATGGGGAAGCGTTCCGGGCGGAGCAGGGTGTTTGGACATGACGGCAAATCCTACATCGCCGCCTTGAACATCGCCGCATACTCATCCGCACCCGCCTTGCGCGGATTGCCGAAATTCGCGAGATCGCCGAGCGCATAGGGGACGAGATCCCCGATGCGGTTCTCGGTCAGGCCCATCGCGCCCAATCCCTTCGGCAGGCCGATCTCGGCATTCAGCCCTTCGATCGCCTTCGCGAGGTCAGCGCCGGGATTGAGCCCCATTGCCGAGCGCAGGCGCTCGTACTTCTCCGTCGCATGGCCATCGTGGAAACGCAGCACCGTGGGCAGGATCACGGCGTTCAGCGTGCCATGGTGAAGCCTGAGGTCGGGCAGGCGGCCGGCCGCGTGGCTCATCGCGTGCACGGCGCCGAGGCCCTTCACGAATGCCATCGCACCTTCGGTTGAGGCCATCATCATGTGCCAGCGCGCATCGCGGTCCTTCGGGTTCTGCACGGCCTGGCGGATCCAGCGCCACGAACGATAGAGCCCGTCATAGCCGACGCCTTCGGCTGGCGGATTGACGGTTGGCGTCAGTACGGCCTCGATGCAGTGGGTCATCGCATCCATGCCGGTCGCAGCCGTGAGCATCGGCGGCAGGCCCAGCGTCAGTTCCGGATCGCAGATTGCGACCTTCGGGATGATCTGCGGATTGGCAAACGTCATCTTCTGGCCGGAGTTCATGATGATCACGAACCCGACCGACACTTCCGATCCTGTCCCCGCTGTTGTCGGGATCGCAATCACCGGCGCGACGCCCTTGATGTTTTTCGCGCCACCCTTGAGCGGATCGAACTGCTCCAGGGGGGTACCGGAGACCGCGAGCAGCGCCACGGCCTTGCCCAGGTCCATCGAAGAGCCGCCACCGACGCAAACGACCCCGTCACAGCCTTCCGACTTGTAGAGCGCAAAGGCCTTGAGCGTTGCCTCTTCCGTCGGGTTGCCCGGCGTCTCGTCGAAGACCGGCCACGCCGGTCGCGGCGTGATCGGATGCAGCACCTGTTCGATCAGTCCGGCCGCAACGACACCCTTGTCGGTGGCGATCAGCGGCTTCTTGACCCCAAGCCGCGCCAGCTCTCCCGCCAGCACCTTCACGGCGCCGAAGTCGAAATGGGTGGTGGTCAGGTACTGAAGGATGGGCATGGGTGGATCCTCGGATGCAGTGGCTGAAGTTGCGCCCACCATGACCGGATGCCCTCGCAGTTTCAACTCCTGCGCCTGCCAGAAGGGGAGCGGCAATTGAGATACTTCGCAGCACTGGCCGCGTGGTGAATTGGAAACTGATGGAAAAGTGCCCCCCGCAGTTCGACATTTCGCATTTCGCTCCCATATGGCAGGGCATGCTCATGAACCAGGTTGCCCCGCGCCGGGCGTTGTTGCTGCTCAATCCGAATGCGCGCACAGGCGATGCACCACTCGGGAGCGCATTGAGCGTTCTCGCTGCGGCCGGCATATCTGTCGAGGTCGAGCGCTACGGATCCGCCGCCGAAGTGTCGGCCGATATCGTAAGGCGTGGCAGAAACTTCGATCTGGCGATCGTCGGAGGCGGCGATGGAACGGTCAATGCCGCTGCGCGCGGGATCCTGGAAACCGGATTGCCAATGGGCATTCTGCCGATGGGAACGGCAAACGACCTGGCGCGCACGCTGTCCATACCCCTGGACCTGACCGAAGCGGCCGAAGTGATTGTCGCCGGCGCGACAAGGCGGATCGACGTCGGTGACGTCAACGGACACCTGTTCTTCAACGTCGCAAGCATCGGTCTGGCGGCAGAGCTCGCGCGACGGCTGAACCCGACCACAAAGAAGCGCTGGGGACGCCTCGCATATGCGATCGCAGCGCTGCAGTCGCTCCTGAGCGCACGGCCCTTCAGTGCAGTCATCGTCACGAAAGAGGGAGAGACCAGGGTGAGGACCCTCCAGATCGCCGTAGGCAACGGGCGGCACTATGGCGGCGGCACGGTGATCGAGGCCTCGGCCGCCATCGATGACGGGCATCTCGATCTGTACAGCCTCGAGGTTTCCAGCGTGTGGAAGCTCGCACTGATGCTGCGCGACTTCCGCCGCGGGTCGCACGGCCTTTGGAGCGAAGTCCGCACCCATCGCTGTACCGAGTTCGAGGTCCGGACAAGAAAGCCCCGGCCCGTGAACACGGACGGGGATCTTGTGACATTCACACCGGCCCGCTTCACGATCAGGCCGTCGGCCGTGAGTGTTTTCGCGCCGGCGGCGTGACGTCTCAGTCCGTGACGACGGAATCGCGCCACGCCTGCTTCTGGAAACGGGCAAGATGCACGCGCACCGAACGCGCTTCCTCATTGAAGCCGGCAGCCACGAGGTCGCGGCTCAGCTTCGCAACGACGTCAGCGTCGCCAGGCATCTCGAAATCCGAACGATGGACTTCGCGCGCATAGCGCTCGAGTTCGTCGCCATGCTTGCCGAGCAACCGCCCGGCCCAGAGTGCGGCAAGCACGTTGCGCCGTGCCACGATGGCGTGCCTGGTTTCGTCATCGATGCACCAGTCATCGTGATGGGCATCAGGTGATCGCGCGATCTTGGACACGGTCATGGTCGAGTTCTCCTTCCCTTGGGGACTAGTTGTGCGCGGGTTGCCGCGTCTTCCAGAGGCTGTAGGCGATGCCGGACGCAAGGATCAGGAACGTGACCCCGAGCGAGAGCGTGTGCGGAAACTTGTCGAGCCCGGCCAGGTCGGCGATGAAGATCTTGGAGCCGATGAAGATCAGCAGGGCCGACAGCGCGTATTTGAGATAGTGGAAGCGGTCCACCATCGCCGACAGCGCAAAGTAGAGCGCCCGCAGGCCCAGGATCGCGAAGATGTTCGACGTGTAGACGATGTACGGATCCGTCGTGATCGCGAAGATGGCGGGCACGCTGTCGATGGCGAAGATCAGGTCCGCAAACTCGATCATGACCAGCGCCAGGAACAGGGGCGTCGCGAAAAGCACGACCTTTCCCTGCTTGTTCGGCTGGCGCACGAAGAAGCGTTCGCCGTGATGCGTGTCGGTCACGTTCATGTGCCGCTTCATCCAGACGACCAGCGGATTGGCACCAACGTCAAAGGTCTTGTCGGCCATCATGTACATCTTGATGCCCGTGAAGATGAGGAAGGCCGCGAAGATGTAGAGTACCCACGAGAACTGCGCGACCAGCGTGGCACCGGCCGCGATCATGATGGCGCGGAGCAGGATGACGCCCAGGATGCCCCAGAACAGCACGCGGTGCTGGTACTGCGTCGGGATCGCGAAGTACGTGAAGATCATCGCGATGACGAAGACATTGTCCATCGCGAGCGTCTTTTCGACGACGAAGCCGGTCAGGTAGGCAACACCGGAATCGGCGCCCAGCTCGAACCAGACCCACGCACCGAACAGCAGCCCGAGCGCGATGTAGCCGGCGGACAGCACAAGGCTTTCACGCACGCTGATGACATGGTTGTCACGATGCAGCACGCCGAGGTCAAAGGCCAGCATGGCGACCACGATCCCGAGGAACGTCGCCCACATCCACACAGGCTTGCCGAGAAAGTCGAGGAGGAAGAACTCCATGAGGTCCATCTACAGCCGCCGTCGATGTTGAATTTCACATTCCGACATCGCGAAAGCTCGGCGGGTGCGCTTTCACCAGAGGGGCCCGGACACAGACGAAATGGGCCGGGACTTTCGGTTTTCAATGGGGCGTGCGCTGCCGCAATGATGAAAGAGACATGAATTCGCCGAAGGGATTCGCTTTCGGTTGTCCTGTCCCTTGAAAGGGGCGCGGAGGCCGCCGATGTGCTCTTGTGCAAACAGGAGAAAGCACGATGGACTACAGGAGCCAGCTGGAGAATGACCGTGGAAAGCGCAGCAGGCACGTCCTCCAGCCCAAGGATGAACCGACGCTCAGGCAGAACGAATTGCTCGATGCAACGGTAGCAGCCTGCGCGATCATGGCCTACGCGGATGGAAATGCGGATGAGCAGGAACGAAAGCGCCTGCTGGGTCTGATGCGGCGCATCCCGTTGCTGGAGGGCTTCTCGCGCGATGACCTGGCCGATGAGTTCTCCATGCACGAGCGGGCCTTTGCGATCGACCACGATGCGGCGATGCAGAAGGCGCTGGAGTCCATTGCGGCTCTCCGCCCCAACGCGGACGAGTCACGGGCGCTCATCAAGTCATGCGAGGAAATCATGCGGGCGGATGGCGTTGCACATCCGCTGGAGCACGTGGCACTGCGATCCATCATGGGCGCGCTGGGCCGATGAACACGCAACGCGTGTGAGGTAGGGGATGTCAGGCCTCCTGCGTTTCGGTACACGCACGCTGGTGGTGATCTGGTCATTGCTCTGTGTGCTGGCCTATGTCCTCGTCGAAGTGCTGGGCGAGGCGGTCGTGGGCCAGGTGGGAGCGGTGCTCGGATCGCCGGTCGGGTGGCTTGTGGGCTTCCTGCACGACATCGGCATGGTGTTGCTGGTTCTTGTCTGGCTCGTCGTGGCGTGGGCCATCTGGACGGCAGGAAATCTCTTCGGTCGCTAGGCCGTATGGGCAGGGAAGGGGCCAACAGGCTCCGACCCGGACTTGACCCACATCAAGGCCGCGCCCGCCGGCCTGGCGCACTGTCTCTCCATTCCATCAAGGGAGTGGCCCGTGAGAGTTCTGGCAACAATGCTGGCAGTCCTGACCCTCGCCGGGTGCCAGTCAGCGGAGCCCGCGATAGCGCACCATCCGGAACCACCGCGCCGCGCAGCTCCCTATCCGGAACCGGGTGATCCGGCCGCAGGACGCGCCTTCGCGCAGGAGAACTGCAGCACATGCCACGCGGTCGGAGAGACCGGCGCTAGCCCCTACGCACCCGCACCGCCCTTGCGCACGCTGCACGAAAAATACGACGTCGAGGGTCTCGCCGAAGCTTTTGCCGAAGGCATACTCGTCGGCCACAAGGGCCCGAAGAAGATGCCCGAGTTTGTCCTGTCCCCTGAAGAAATCGACGACCTGCTCGCCTACCTGAAGTCCTTCGAGTAGGCGCCATTCAGGGAACGCATCTGGTGCGAAATCTCTTCCGGGAGCCTCGACATCACGTCAAGGCCACGTGCCGCTCCATGCGCCGCAAGGGATCAAATATGCCAGGAACCAGATCTGGCCAGCCCAGTCGCTTGCGGATGCGCTGCATGTGGTGGCGATAGGCCGAGATCTCGACATAGGTTGAATGCCGCGCCGAACCGACAAAGCGGATGCCGCCTGACAGGTCCGGCCGGTCATTCGCGACAAGCGCGTTCACCGCGTCGGCAGCAGCGCCACCTCTCATACGCGCATCAATCACGCGAGTGATGAAGTCGGCCATCTCGTCAAATAGCTTGTAGGCGCCGCCATTGGTTTCCATGTAGCCCAGCGCATAGAGCGTCGGATCCGTCCGGCTGAACAGGTTCATGTAGAGGTCAGGGCGTCCGCTTTTCCAGGTGATGTGCGCCGGATCGAGATAGGGAATGGACCAGGTGTAGCCCGTCGCGCAGAGTACGAGGTCGAACATGTCCGAACTGCCGTCCGTGAAATGAACGGTTCTTCCCTCAAAGCGGGCAATGTCGGGCTTCGGCGCGATGTCGCCATGCGAGAGGTAATGCAGCAATTGGGTGTTCAGGATCGGATGCGTCTCGAAGAGCTTGTGATCAGGCTCCTTCAGCCCGAAGCGCGATGGCTTTCCATGGATCAGGCGAATGAGCCACGCAAAGACAAGCTGCGTCAGCCACATCGGCAGGTGAGGTCCGGACGCCGCAAACGCGTCCGAGGGCATGCCGAAGACATGTTTCGGGATGAAGTGATAGCCGCGGCGCATGCTGATCGCGGCAAAGGCCGCGCCCTGGGCTGCGTCGCAGGCAATGTCGACGCCGGAGTTTCCGGCCCCCACGACCAGCACGCGCTTGCCCGAAAACTCGCTGATCGATCGATAGGTGCTGGAGTGCCGGATCTCGCCGGTGAAGGTTCCGGGATAGCTCGGCATGACCGCATGCCAGTTCGTTCCCGTCGCGCAGACGAGCGCGCTGTAGTCCTGCGCCTTGCCATCCGTGGTTTCGACCCGCCAGCCCAATGGCGTGCGCGTTGCCTGGCGCACACCCGTGTTGAAACGAATGTATTCGCGCAGGCCATACGCGTCGGCAAACGAACGCATGTAGGCAAGGATCTGCCGGTGAGATGGATAGTCCGGGTAGCTCTCCGGCATCGGAAAGTCATGAAAGTGGGACTGCGTCTTCGACGAGATGAAGTGCGCCGAGTCATAGACGGGCGAGCCCGGGTTGCTCTGGTCCCACAATCCGCCGGTATCGTGATGGCGCTCGAACACGTCGAACGCAAGCCCCCGCGCCGCAAGCGCACGCGCGAGCGAAAGCCCGGCAGGCCCGCCGCCCACGACGCAAACGCGCTCCAGTTCAGACATGCAATGCCTTCTGCGTGTTCCTTGCGGCACCATCAGTCATCCGCGGGCCGCCTGCAAGCCTCGACGTGGCGGCGCAATGGCCCGGGATACTCGCCGGTTGACAACATACCAACCGGTTGGTATGTACGGGCATGACCAAGCCCGACGCCCGAACCAGACTCCTCGATGCCGCAATAAGAAATGTGCGCGCACAGGGCTACGCAGCCACGTCCGTGGACAGCCTCTGCCGCACGGCAGGGGTGACCAAGGGTGGATTCTTCCACCATTTCGAAAGCAAGGACGATCTCGCTGTCGCCGCCGCCAATCGCTGGAGCGAGACGACCGGCGCGCTGTTCGCCGCCGCGTCCTACCACAATCACGACGACCCGCTCGATCGGGTCCTGGCCTATGTCGACTTCAGGAGGGAACTCATCAAGGGGTCTCCCGCTGAATTCACCTGCTTCGCCGGCACGACAGTCCAGGAAGCATTTGCCACCAGCGATGAGATCCGGGACGCGTGCCGGGCAAGCATCTTTGACCACGCCGAAACCCTGGTTGCCGATATCTCGGAAGCCATGAAGCGCCACGGCGCAAGAGGGGATTGGACGGCACGAAGCCTCGCACTGCACACCCAGGGCGTGCTGCAGGGCGCGTTCATCCTCGCGAAAGCCGCTGGCTCGGCGGCAGTCGCCATTGAGAGCGTCAACCACCTGCGGCGCTACATCGAGCTCTTGTTCAATCGCAATCCCGCGCGCACGTCACGTGTTGCGGGTTCACCAGGAAGAAAAGGAAACCCGCAGTCATGAAGACGTTTCTCGCCGTTTATCTGGGCAGCGTGAATTCTCCGGGCCACGCGCAGTGGGACAAGCTCGACGAGGCAGCGCGCCAGAAGCGCGTTGCGGAAGGCATGGCAGCCTGGGGCGAGTGGATGGTCAAGCATCAGAATGCCGTGGTCGTGGAAGGCGGACCGCTGGGCAAGACCAAGAAGGCTTCGGCGCAAGGCGTGTCTGACGTCAGGAACAACATGTCCGGATTTGTTGTCGTGCGCGCCGAAACGCACGAGGCGGCCGCCCGCATGTTCGAGAACCATCCGCACTTCATGATCTTCCCCGGCGACTGCGTCGAAATCATGGAATGCCTCCCGATCCCGTGACGCTAGACAGGAAGCCAGTCATGTCCACGAACACGATCCGCCTTCATCGCGTTGTCCGCGCTCCCGCAGAGCGCATCTATCGCGCCTTCCTTGATCCTGATGCCATGGTGAAGTGGCTTCCGCCGCATGGCTTCACGGGAAAGGTCCAGCACATGGACGCCCGCGTCGGCGGCACATACCGCATGAGTTTCACGAACTTCTCGACGGGCAGCAGTCATGCCTTTGGCGGGAGATATGTCGAACTCGTGCCGGGTGAGCGCCTGCGCTACACCGATGCATTCGAGGATCCGAACCTGCCAGGCGAGATGATCACGACAGTGGATCTGACCAAAGTCTCGGTCGGAACCGAGGTCCGGATTGAACAGTCAGGCGTTCCGTCGGTGATTCCGGCGGAAGCCTGCTATCTCGGCTGGCAGGAGTCACTCATGCTCCTGGCGCAACTCGTGGAAGCCGAGATCAGGGAGTGACCGCAGCAGGCGTTGGACGAGATCAGGTCGAAGCTCAATTGAGAACGAAAGATGGCACGCCGGCCTGCAGCGCCAGCGCCTCGACATGGCACCGGCTCG
>CAZYFM010000106.1:1119-10872 GCA_964646885.1 uncultured Flavobacteriaceae bacterium | reverse complement strand
CCGCAAGGGCATTGTGAAGTAGCCAGCGGAAACACTCCCCTCCCGCGCTGACGCGCGTACTCCCCTCGCTGAAGCGAGGGGAGAAAACGATGCTAAGCCTGCAACGTCCGTTTCCTCCCCCGCTTCAGCGGGGGAGGTGGATGCGCATCGCGGCACGCGATGCTGCAGACGGTGGGGGGCCGTGATTACAGGACTTGGCCGAGGAACGGCCAGGCAATGAGGCCGCCAATGGCGAGTTCGACGAGGATGCCGGCGAAGTTCGCAGGTGTTGGGGCGCGGTCGATCGCGGCGGAGAGGATTCTTGCGAAGCCGGCCATCAGCCATGCGGCTGCGAGCGCGAGGAAGGCATGGGGTTCGTGGGACAGCAACGCGTAGAGCGACATGCCCATGAAGATCCCGCCATAGGTTGCCCTCACCTCGGAAATGGAATGGGGCAGCGCCGGGTCCATGTTCAGGCCGACCAGCTTCATGGCGACGTGCGGTGCGATGAAGCCGAGAAGCCCGAGCCCGAGGCTTGCGTGGGCGGCGATCAGTGCGATGGTTTCCATGAGCCCCTCGCCTTCCCTGCTAGAGCAGCCCGGCCTTGCCGGCGAGCGCCTTGAGCGATACCTGCGGACGCGGGCCGAAATGCGAGATCACTTCCGCCGCAGCAATGCCACCGAGCCGCCCGCAGATGTCGAGCGACAGGCCGCGCGCCGTACCGAAGAGGAAGCCGGCTGCGAACTGGTCGCCCGCTCCCGTCGTGTCGACCACGCGTTCGACACGTTCGGCGTCGATGATGTGTACTTCGCCGTTGCCCACGATCACCGATCCCTTTTCGGAACGCGTGATGGCCGCCGTCTTGCCCCACTTGCGGAAGGCCTGGAACGCGCCGTTGAAGCTCTCGGTCTGGAACAGTGACTTCGCCTCTTCCTCATTCGCGAAGACGATGTCGATGTCGTTCCGGAGCAGGTCAAGGAACTCTTCGCGCCAGCGACCCACGCAGAACGGATCGGACAGTGTGAAGGCCACACGGCGCGATGCGGCGCGCGCATGGGCGATGGCCGTGCGGATCGCCGCCTTCGTCGTCGGCGCGTCCCAGAGATAGCCTTCGATAAACAGGATGCTGGAGTCGGCAATCATCGACTGCGTCATGTCGGCTGCGTGCAGGTCCGAGGCGCAACCGAGGAACGTATTCATCGAGCGCTGCCCGTCGGGCGACACGAGGATATGGCTCGACGCCGTGGCCACCTTGCCTGTCGACGGCTTGCCATCGAATGCGACGCCTGCCTTCCGGATGTCATCCATGAAGACCTGGCCGAGACGGTCATCATTGACCTTGCCGATGAAGGCGGCGCGGCCGCCGAGCGAGGAAATGCCGACCAGCGTGTTCGCGGCAGAGCCGCCTGACGCCTCGACCGCGCCCTGCATGGACTTGCCCAGAAGTTCGGCGCGGAAACTGTCGACCAGCGTCATGGCGCCCTTGGCAATGCCATGCTCGTTGAGGAATGCGTCCGTTGTCGACGCCAGGATGTCGACAATGGCGTTGCCAATCCCCAGGACGTCGAATTTTGCTTGATGCATTGCCGTTTCCTTATAATTTCCGCGACACCGATTGGCGGTGAGGTACAGTATCACCGACCGCCGCACAACCGCAGCCGGAAGCCACTTCATGTTCTCCAGTGCCGCAGCCGCCCTCTCCCAGATGTTCGACGCCCGGTTCCGTGGCGTGCTCATCCTTGGCCTTGCCGGCACGGTCGCCCTGTTCTTCGGCCTCCTGTTCGGGCTGCAGTGGATCGTGACCAGCGTGCCGGATTTCGGACTTAGCTGGGTTCAGGAAGTCTACCGGATCATCTCGGCGTCCCTGCTGACGATTGCCTTCATCTTCCTCGGCGTGCCCGTGGCGCAGACCTTCGCCAGCATCTTCCTGGACCGCATCGCCGATGCCGTCGAGCGCAAGCACTATCCCGGCGCCAAGTACGGCGAGGGAACCGGTTTCTGGGGCATGCTGCGCGCGGGGCTCCTGTTCTCGGGCATCAGCTTCGTGCTGAACCTGCTTTCAATTCCGGTGACACTCGCCTCCTTCGGCATCGGCGCCGCGGTCATGTTCTTCGTCAATGGCTACCTGTCGGGGCGCACATTTTTCGAACTGGCCGCGCTGCGCCACTTGCAGCCATCCGAAGCCCGGTTCCTCAGGCGCCGGCATCGCGTGAGGCTGTTCATGGGCGGTGCGCTGATCTCGCTCCTGTCGATGATCCCCATCCTCAATTTCTTCGTGCCGCTGTTCGGCGCGGCCATGATGACCCATGAGTTCAACAAGCTTGCGAAAGGCTGAGGCATGAGTTCCGCTGTTCGTCGCGTTGTCGTCACGCTTTCGGCCTGCGCCCTCCTGGGGGCCTGCCAGACCATCAATGACCTGGCGGGATCGGGCCCTGACACACCCCCACCCACCGTGACGGACGTGCCTTCCGCTCCACCTGTCGCGCCAGCCGCGCCTGCAGGCTCCGCAGGACAGGGATCGCTGAGCGGCATGAAAGGCGAGCAACTGCTATCGCTCTGGGGTGAACCGACGTTGCGCCGGAAGGAAACCGGGTCGGAACTCTGGACTTTCGGGAAGCCCCGCTCGGGATGCTCGCTGCTTGTCTATCTCTATCCCGACAGCGAAGGGCGGATGACCGTGATGCGTGGCGAAGCGCTGCCCGGCGGCGCGAGCGATCCTGCGATCGACAGCTGCGCACGCGCCAACAGCCTCGCCTCCATCAGGCCCGTGAGCTGACGGAGGCGGCGGGCCGCTGCTTCAGAAAGTCTTTTCGAAGGGGGCGAAGTCGCTCCGCCCCTCCACTTCGCGATGGTGGTGCAGCGCCGCATATACGCTTGGAAAGGCGAGTTCGTTCCACGGAATCTCCTCCCACGCGAACAACCTGACCTCCAGGCTCTCTGTCCCCGCAGCGAACTCTTCCCGTTCCAGCGTGGCGCGATAGATCAACTGCACCTGCGAAATCCGGGGCACGGCGTACACGCCCAGCAGGCGATCAATCACGATCGGCGCCAGTGCTTCCTCGAAGGCTTCACGCCGTGCGCCCTCGGCCGGTGCCTCATGTTCCTCCAGATATCCCGCGGGAATCGTCCAGAATCCGCGCCGGGGCTCGATGGCACGACGGCACAGCAGGATTCGTCCGTGCCAAGAACATACGGCGCCGGATACAATCTTCGGGTTCACATAGTGAATGTGCCCACAGGCCTGGCACACATGACGTTCCACATTGTCCCCGTCGGGGACCCGACGCTCAAAACTGCAACAGGTCTGCGGTGATGGTGACGGTGGATAGCTACTGCGCATATTGTCACTTGTCCCCGGCGCACGTTCTGGTCAACATTCATCTGGACGAGCGCACTTCGTGCCGATTATTTCACCGGACCGAGAAAATGGCAAAGAGCTTCGACCTCGAGACATCGCCCGGACACCTCCTGCGGCGTGCCAACCAGTTCGCGAATGATCTGTACACGAATGAAACCGACGCGTCGGCGCTGACGCAGCGCCAGTTTGCCGTGCTGTTTGCAATCGACCAGCGCGAAGGCGCCAGCCAGACCGAGCTCGTGCAAGCCACCGGCATCGACCGCTCGACGCTGGCGGACATGATCGTCCGCATGCAGAGCAAGGACCTGCTGGCACGCAAGCGCACCGACGAGGACCAGCGCGCCAACTCCGTCCGCCTCACACCCGTTGGCCGCCGCGCGCTGCGCTCGGCGATGCCGGCCATGCTGCGCTCGGAGTCCGGGATCCTCGAAGTGCTGCCGCAGCGCATGCGCGGCGAGTTCATCAAGGCGCTGACACTGATCGCGCAGGCCGCCATGGATGCCCAGATGTCGTCCGACGAAGAGAAGACCAAGGGCAAGGCGAAGAAGAAGCGCTGAGCGGCGCTCGCCGACCGATCACCCACGCCTCTCCCGTGCATCGCGTTCCGTCCCCTCCTTGAGGTGCGGCGACAAACTGCCTGGAGCGAGGCCATTGACGTGGGTCAAGGAGACCGCCGCGCCAGGGCCGTATTGCTGTGCTCATCCAGTCAATCGAAAGGGCACGCCATGACTTTCCCACGCACGCTTTGCATGGCCCTCCTGTTCGCCACGGCCTTGATCCCCTCGGCTCTCGCCGGCAACGAGCACCTGTTCCATTCAATGACTGTCACGGCACCGGGCACGCGCAGCCAGGGATGGAGTGGCAAACTGCATGACGCCACGCTTCAGGAACTGCCGCTGGAATCCGGCAAGCACGTCAGCACCAATGCCGGCGTCTTCGTTGGTGTTCCCTGCGCCCTGCCCTGGGTCCCGTGTGGCTACATCCATGAAGAACAACTCCGCTGGATGAACAGCAACGGAAGCAATTTCATCCTGGGCAACGGCGCGTGGGAATATCGCCTTTACGTAACGTCGCCATGCACGCGCAGCGAAGGCTGGCGCGGCGAACTTTTTCACAATGGACGCGCCGTGAAGACGCGGAGAAAACTCGTCAAGACACCCATGGGAACTTTCATGCGAAAGGCGAGCCCGCATCTTTGGGGACAGAACGGATGGTTCCACGTGTCGTGGCCCGCGTCCTCGATGGCGCCGGGTAACTGGCCGTGCAGCCGGTCCTGACCTGCGCGACGTGATGCGTCTCGTCGCAGGCGGGCAGACGCACTCCCCTCCCGCGCTTCGCGCGTGCTCCCCTCGCTGAAGCGAGGGGAGAAATTTGGATCAGTCGAGTCCCACGAACGTCACGGCCTCGTCCACGGACTTGCGGCGGGACACGACGGCGTTGGCGGGGAATGTGTCGTCCGGGAATCCCATGGCGACGCAGATCATGATGACCTGGTCGTCGGGAATGCGCGCGTGCTCGCGGACGACGGGGGACTGCATGATGCCCTGGCTGTTGATGACGCAGCCGAGGCCGCGCGACCAGGCGGCATTGACAAGCGCGTTCACGACGCCGCCGCAGTCGAAGGGTCCGATGTCACCTCCCTGAATCGACTTGTCGTAGGTGATTACGATCGAGACGGGCGCATCGAACTGCCGGAAGCCGCGCAGTACCCAGTCCTGCCGTGCCTGCTGGTCGTGGCGCTCGATGCCCATGGCGGCGAAAAGTTGCTTGGCGATTTCGATCTGGCGCTCGCGGTGGACGCCCTCGTAGTTGCCATGGCCGCGAGATTCACGGGAAGGCGGCACGCCGGCGAGATTGCGTTCCGTATTGCCCTTGCGGATGCGGTCGAGCGGCTCGCCGGCGACGACATAGAAATTCCAGGGCTGCGTGTTGAGCGAGGATGGCGCGCGCATGGCGAGTTCGATCACTTCGCGCACGAGCGCCCTGGGCACGGGTTTCTTCTGGAAGCCGCGAATGCTGCGGCGGCCGCGGACAACGTCATCGTAGTTCATCTTGGATCCCGACAGGCAATGGCTGATGCGGAAAGCCTAGCGACTTTGAGGGTCACGCCCAACAGCGAAGTCAGCGACGCCTGCCTGTATCAGACGCGGATGTCGAGCTTCGAGCCGGGACGCTGGAAGCGTTCGATTTCGCCGGACTGCTGGGGCTGCGGCGGTGCCGTACCGGCAGCGGGATAGCGCGATGCAGCGGGCGCGGCCGCTTCCGCCGGACGCGTCTCGACCGGGCGGGCCGTGATGACGCGCGACGGGGTTGCTGCCTTCAGGGCCAGGGCCTCGAAGCCGTCCTGTCCCGTCGGCGCGGCCTGGGGCTGAGGCCTCGAGACTGGCTGGGATGCGAGGGTCTGTGCGGTCAGGTGGGGCGGCAGGAAGGTCGTGCGCATGGGGCAATGATGGTGCCTCCTTGGTTTATTTTCAGGAAACGGCAATGCTGCGTCAGCGCGCCGCTTGCCCCGGCACAATGTTCCTATTATGTTCCTGCCGTTCGGTCTGACCAAACAAGGCGGCAAGGAGGGGCCGCCGATCGCCAAAACACCGACGAAAGTGTCATCTTCGGGACAGATTCTGGCTTCAATCCGCGAACAGCATGGTTAATGCTTCGGTGGAAGTGTCATCTTCAAGCGGCCCTCGTTCAACAGCTTCCAGGCGCTTCAGGTGACGGGCTCGGAGGGTTGCTGGGCGGGCTTGTCGGCCGCAGCCTTTGCGGTCGTCGAAGCGGCTGCCGCGATGCGCTCCACGCGGCGCATCCAGCGCCAGCTGAACCAGGTGATGGCGAGCAGCGCGAGGAAGCTCAGGCCATAGGACGGCCAGACATAGGCGGCGTAACCGCCCATCTCGAGGAAGGCCTGCAGGGCTGAGGGTTCCGGTGTCATGTGGCGACGGGCTCCAGACCGAGGCGGATCGAGCGGAGGCGGCGTTCGGCGATCTCGGCGCGCATGCGCATCATGAGGATGGCGGCGTATAGCAGGTTATAGGCCAGTGCCATGATCAGGAGCGGCCAGAGCATCGACGCCGGCATGGTCGGTCCGTCCATGCGCATCACAGTCGAGGCCTGGTGGAGCGTGTTCCACCAGTCGACCGAGAACTTGATGATCGGGATGTTGACGGCGCCTACCAGCGCCAGGATGCGGGCGGCGCGGGCGGCGCGGGTCGGTTCCTCGATCGCGCTCCAGAGCACGATGTAGCCGAGGTAGAGGAAGAACAGGATCAGCACCGACGTCAGGCGCGCGTCCCACACCCACCAGGCGCCCCACATGGGCTTGCCCCAGAGCATGCCGGTGACGAGGGCCAGGGCCGTGAAGACGGCGCCGATGGGTGCGGAGGCCTTCGCTGCGACGTCGGCGAGCGGGTGCTTCCAGATGAAGGCGACAGCGCTGGAGACG
This sequence comes from uncultured Flavobacteriaceae bacterium, assembly GCA_964646885.1. GTDB lineage: Bacteria > Pseudomonadota > Alphaproteobacteria > Micropepsales > Micropepsaceae > SZUA-430. The sequence goes on along the minus strand of CAZYFM010000106.1, from coordinate 4,096 downwards.
GCCATGACGGCGTAGACGAACATGGACATCCAGGCGGCCGGCACGTGGACATAGATGATGCGCATCGCCTCGCCCTGCTGGTAGTCGGGCGGTGCAACCACGAGGCCCCAGACCGTACCGGTGGCGGCGGCCACAAGGGCGCTTCCCATCAGCCACGGCAGCAGCGTGCGTGCCAGGCCGACGAAGCGCTCGGGGTTTGCGTAGTACCAGATGTTCATCGCGGGGATGGAAGCCTTCTCGTTCGTCGCCGTCATTCGTCGCCGATGCGCAGGGCCGCGGCCGACGCAACCGCGCCCACGATCAATGCGATAAGGGATGCGGCGCCCAGGAGCAACAGGGCCTGGCCCGGGTCCTCGTTCCCCTGCGCCTTGCTGACGGCGGAGGCGCCAAATATCAGGAACGGGATGTTCAATGGCAGGGCCAGCAGCGCCAGGATCATCCCCCCGCGCTGGACGCTGGAGCCGAGTGACGCAGCCGCCGTGCCGATCGCGCTCAGCGCCGGGGTGCCGATCAGGAGCGACAGGCCCAGGACCGGAATGGCCTCGACGGAGAGGTTCAGGAGCGGCGCTAGCAGTGGCGCGAGGCAGGTGATGATCAGGCCCGACGTCAGCCAGTGGGCGGTGATCTTGGCCAGGGCAGCGAGCTCGAGCGGCAGCGGTGACATGCGGATCAGGTCCATCGTGCCGTCCTCGGTGTCGGGCTGGATGATGCGCTCGAGGCCAAGCAGCGTGGCGAGCAGCGCGGCGATCCAGAAGAGGCCGGGCGCGGCGGCCTGAAGTCCATCGAGGTCGGGGCCAAGACCGAAGGGCACGAGGACCACGATGAGGGCGAAGAAGGCGGCCGACAGGGCGGCGCCACCGCTTGCCCGAAGGCCGAGTGTCACGTCGCGCCAGACGAGTGCTGCGAAGGTCCTCATGTGCGGGCTCCCAGCGTCAGTGTCTTGGAGCCGGGCATGAAGGGCTCGTGCGTCGCGGCGACGATCATCCCTCCCCTGTCGAGATGGGCGCGGCAGATGGACAGCAGGCGCTCGCGCGAGGTGGCGTCGAGGGCCGTCATGGGCTCGTCGAGGAGCCAGAGGCTGCGCTGCTGGAGCGACAGGCGCGCCAGCGAGAGGCGGCGGCGCTGGCCTGCTGAAAGGAGGCCGCCACTGTGTCCCGCCAATTGTTCCAGGCCCCACTCGGCCAGCGCTGGCGCCACGCTGGAAGCCGGCGCGCCGAGCAGGGCTGCATGGAAGGCCAGTGTCTCGCTGACCCTGAACTGCGAGCGGATCTGGTCCTGGTGGCCGATGAAGTGGATGGCGCGGTCGCGGCGCTCGTCGGTGATGGCCTTGTTGTCGTCGCCGAGCAGAAGCAGGCGGCCGCCCATCAGGCCGAGCAGGCCGGCGATCACGCGCAGCAGCGTGGTCTTGCCGCAGCCATTGGGGCCGTGGAGCGTGAGCGCCTCGCCGGCCTGCAGCTCGATGCTGACGTTGCGAAAGACGACCCGTTCGCCGCGCAGCGCTGCCAGGGACTCGCCGACAAGCTTCATGTCAGAGATCCGAGAAGGTGCCGCCCCGACCCTTGCCGGAGGCGAAGCGGGAGGCGCCCTCGAAGGTTGCGCCATCCGCCATGGTTGCGAGGCCGTGGGCGAATTCGTTTGCCATGGCGTCAGCGTAGCCCAGATCGAACTGCTGGTACGCGGACATGCGGTCATTGCGCAGGCAGGCCTGTGGAAACCGGGCGATTTCCTCGGCGAGCTTCTCGGCCTCGGCGCGGGCCGTGCCGTCGGGGACGACCCGGTTCACGAGGCCCATGGCGAGCGCCTCGCGGGCGGTGACGGCCCGGCCGGTCAGGATCAGGTCCATGGCGTGGCCCATGCCGATCAGGCGCGGCAGGCGCACCGTGCCGCCGTCGATCAGGGGGACGCCCCAGCGCCTGCAGAAGACGCCGAGGACGGCACTCTCGGCCGCAACCCGCATGTCGCACCAGAGGGCCAGCTCGAGCCCGCCGGCGACTGCGTGGCCCTCGATGGCGGCGATGACGGGCTTTGACAGGAGGAGGCGCGAGGGGCCCATCGGGCCGGCGGCGTCTGCCGTGATATCCAAGCCCGGCAGTGGGTTTTTGATGAGGTTGCCCTTGCCCTCGCTGATCGCCTTGAGGTCGGCGCCGGCGCAGAAGGCGCCTTCCTCGCCGTGCAGGACCGCGACGCTGAGGTCGCTGTTGCGATCGAAGGCCAGGAAGGCGCTGGCGAGCGCTTCGGCGGTGGGGCGATCAACAGCATTACGCCTTTCGGGGCGCGACAAAATCACGGTCGCGGTCCGGCCGCTGATCTCGGTGCGGATGGCTGGCTTCGTCATCGCTTTCGTTATCCCGATGGGAACTGTTCGGTGCGAAAATAGTCCGGTAGCAATGAAATTAGAAACTTATTAGTTTCCGGCCCGACTGCCGTTCTGCAGATCCTTCCTCATGACCCGCCATTCAGGAGCTCACCGCCCGTGACCGCCCTCGACAGTTTCAAGTGCAAGAAGACACTCAAAGTCGGCACCAAGACCTACACCTACTACAGCCTCAAGGCCGCCGAGAAGAACGGCCTGGAAGGCATCTCGAAGCTGCCCTACTCGATGAAGGTGCTGCTGGAGAACCTGCTTCGCCATGAAGACAACCGCACGGTCACGAAGGAAGACATCAAGGCGTGCGCCGACTGGCTGAAGAAGCGCCGCTCGGACCGCGAGATCGCCTTCCGTCCCGCACGCGTGCTCATGCAGGACTTCACCGGCGTTCCGGCCGTCGTCGACCTTGCGGCGATGCGCGACGCGATGAAGACGCTGGGCGGCAATCCGGAGAAGATCAACCCGCTCACGCCCGTCGACCTCGTCATCGACCACTCGGTGATGGTCGACCATTTCGGCACGAAGGACGCCTTCAAGAAGAACGTCGCGCGCGAGTTCGAACGCAACGGCGAGCGCTACTCGTTCCTGCGCTGGGGGCAGTCGGCGTTC
>CAZYFM010000106.1:0-1109 GCA_964646885.1 uncultured Flavobacteriaceae bacterium | reverse complement strand
CGCCCGGCACCGGCATCTGCCACCAGGTGAACCTCGAGTACCTCGCGCAGACCGTCTGGACCGCGAAGGTGAAGGAAGGAAAGAAGACCGTCGAGGTCGCCTATCCGGACACGCTCGTCGGCACCGACAGCCACACCGTGATGGTCAATGGCCTTGCGGTGCTGGGCTGGGGCGTCGGCGGCATCGAGGCGGAAGCCGCCATGCTCGGCCAGCCGCAGTCGATGCTTATTCCCGAAGTGGTCGGCATGAAGCTGACGGGCAAGCTGCGCGAAGGCGTCACCGCCACGGACCTCGTGCTCACCGTCACGCAGATGCTGCGCAAGAAGGGCGTCGTCAACAAGTTCGTCGAGTTCTATGGACCGGGCCTTGATGACCTGCCGCTCGAGGATCGCGCGACGATTGCCAACATGGCCCCGGAATACGGCGCCACGTGCGGCTTCTTCCCGATCGACGAGGAGGCCGTGCGCTTCCTCAAGTCGACGGGCCGCGCCAAGGCGCGCGTCGACCTCGTCGAAGCCTATGCGAAGGCGCAGGGCATGTGGCGCACCGAGGACAGCGAAGATCCGGTGTTCACAGACACGCTTGACCTGAACCTCGATGATGTCGAACCCAGCCTCGCGGGCCCTGCCCGTCCGCAGGACCGCGTGCCATTGTCGAATGCGGCGGCAGGCTTTGCGGAGTCGCTGTCGAAGACCTTCGGCAAGGCCGGCAAGGAGAATGACACGGCGGAACTCGCCGGCACGGACGTGAAGCTGGGCCATGGCGCGGTCGTGATCGCCGCCATCACGTCCTGCACGAACACCTCCAATCCCTTCGTCATGGTGGGCGCCGGCCTCGTGGCGCGCAATGCGCTGAAGATGGGCCTCAAGGTGAAGCCGTGGGTGAAGACCTCGCTTGCGCCTGGCAGCCAGGTCGTGGGCGAATACCTTGCCAAGTCGGGCCTGCAGAAGGACCTCGACAAGCTGGGCTTCAATGTCGTCGGCTATGGCTGCACGACCTGCATCGGCAATTCGGGCCCGCTGCCGGAGAATGTCTCGGACGCCATCACGAAGGGCGACCTTGTTGCCGCTGCCGTGCTGTCGGGCAACCGCAACTTCGAAGGCCGCGTG
>CAZYFM010000105.1:0-11226 GCA_964646885.1 uncultured Flavobacteriaceae bacterium | reverse complement strand
CGAATAAGCGAGCAGCACCGGCGCTTCGAAGCCCGGGATCAGACGCTTATAAGAGTTCGTCAGCGGGTTCGTGAGCGCGTTGATCGCCTTCGCGTGCTTGATGATGCCGCCGATGTAGTAGAGGCACATCTCCGAGAGATCGGCATAGCCCGAGCCGGCGAAGAGCGGCTGGCCACCCTTCCAGATCGACTGGTGCACGTGCATGCCCGAGCCGTTGTCACCCTTGATGGGCTTCGGCATGAAGGTCGCGGTCTTGCCATAGGCGGCCGCCACCTGGTGCACGACGTACTTGTAGATCTGCATGCGGTCGGCGGTGCGCACCAGCGTCGAGTACTTGAACCCGAGCTCATGCTGCGACGGCGCCACTTCATGGTGGTGCTTCTCGGGCTCGATGCCCATGTCGCCCATGATCGACAGCATCTCGGAGCGGATGTCCTGGCAGGAGTCGACCGGCGGGACCGGGAAGTAACCGCCCTTGACCGGCGGACGGTGGCCAAGGTTGCCGCCCTCGTATTGCGTCCCCGTATTGTAGGGGCCTTCCGTGCTGTCGATTTCAACGGAGCACTTGTTCATCGAGACCGTGTGGCGCACGTCGTCGAAGATGAAGAATTCGGCTTCCGGGCCAAACATGGCCGTGTCGCCTACGCCTGCCGACTTCATGTAGTTCTCGGCGGCCTTGGCGATCGAGCGCGGGCAGCGGCCGTAGGGCTGGTGCGTGGACGGTTCAAGGACGTCGCAGAACAGGACGAGCGTCTTCTGGGCGAAGAACGGATCGATGACGGCAGTGGACGGATCCGGCAGCAGCGTCATGTCGGACTCGTTGATCGCCTTCCAGCCCGCAATCGACGAACCGTCGAACATGGTGCCGGTCTCGAACAGGTCCTTGTCGACCAGTGAAAGGTCAAAGGTCACGTGCTGCCACTTGCCGCGCGGATCGGTGAAGCGCAGGTCGACGAACTTGACTTCTTCGTCCTTGATCTTCTTCAGAACGGTATCTGCATTAGCCATTTGATTTGTCCTTTTCTTGCGTCAAATCGCGTCGTTTCCGGTCTCGCCGGTTCGGATGCGGATCACTTCCTCGATGGATGAAATGAAAATCTTGCCGTCGCCGATGCGCCCCGTGCGGGCGGCCCGCTGGATGGCTTCGACGGCGCGTTCGACCTGGTCGTCGGGAAGGACGACCTCGATCTTCACCTTCGGCAGGAAGTCCACGACATATTCAGCGCCGCGATAGAGCTCGGTATGGCCCTTCTGGCGCCCGAATCCCTTGGCTTCCGTAACTGTAATTCCCTGGACGCCAACTTCCTGGAGAGCTTCCTTCACTTCATCCAGCTTGAATGGCTTGATGATTGCCTCGATTTTTTTCATTTCAGGCCCGTCGTCTTGAATGAGCGGAACTTAGCCCGCGGGTTTGAACGCGAAAATGCAATAATCTGCACGACAGATAGGCAATTGTGCACAAACTGTGGGCAGATGGGACGAGCCTTGCGACGAATTCCGGCCTTTGACAAGGTGCGCAAAAATCAGGACGACGTTCTCCCCATGAAACCGCTCAATCCGACATTCTCGGGACTCGGAACCACCATTTTTTCGGTGATGTCGGGACTGGCCGTGCAGCACGGGGCGATCAACCTCGGGCAGGGTTTCCCGGATACGGACGGCCCCATGGAAGTGCGCGAGCGGGCAGCCCGTGCCCTGCGCGAGGGGCCGAACCAGTATCCGCCCATGCCAGGGCTTGAGGTGCTGCGGCAGGCGCTGTCGGCCCATGCAAAACGCTTCTATGGCCTTTCATATGACTGGCGGACAGAAGTCGTGGTTACGAGCGGCGGCACGGAAGCGCTGACGGCGTCGATCATGGCGGTCGTGAAGCCCGGCGACGAGGTCATCATTTTCGAGCCTGCCTACGATTCTTACCGACCCATCATCGAGGCCGTCGGCGGCATCGCGAAGCCCGTGCGCCTCACGGGGCCTGACTGGAAGCTGACGCGCGAGATGCTCGCCACCGCCTTTGGCCCCCGCACGCAGGCCGTGGTCCTCAATTCACCTATGAACCCCGCAGGCAAGGTCTTCACGGCCGAGGAACTCGCGCTGCTCGCGGATTTTGCCAGGCAGCATGACACGATCATGATCTGCGACGAGGTCTACGAGCACCTGACGTATGATGGCGTCCGTCACGCGCCGCTCGCGACCTTGCCCGGGATGCGCGAGCGCTGCCTGCGCATCGGCTCGGCTGGGAAGATCTTCTCGCTGACAGGCTGGAAAGTCGGTTGGATCGAAGGGGACGCAGCGCTCGTCGCCACCGTTTCGAAGGCCCATCAGTTCATCACCTTCACGACCCCGTCCGCATTGCAGATCGGCGTGGCGCACGGCCTCGAGCATTGCGAGGCGTACTACCTTGGCCTTGCGTCGGAGCTGGAAGGCAATCGGGATTATCTCGCCGCCGCCCTGTCGAAGCTGGGTTTTCGCCCCCTCGCCGCAAAAGGCACTTACTTCCTGACGACCGACATTTCGGATCTCCGGTTCAACGGAACGGACGTCGAGTTCTGCCGGCACATGACCGAGAAGGCCGGCGTGGCCGCTATCCCGCTGTCGGCATTCTATTCCGCCGAGACGCCACAGAAGCTTGTGCGCTTTGCATTCTGCAAGCAGCGCACGGTGCTCGAGGAAGCGGTCGCGCGCCTGTCACGCCACTATTCCTGAAAACTTTCCAACTGAAGCCAGCCAACTGAAGCCAGGTGACACCATGATTTCCGACAAGATGCCGATCCTCGTGGGATGCGGACAATACACGCAGCGCACCGCGCAGGCAGGCAAGTTCGAGGAAAGCCTCGATCCGATGCAGCTCCTGCACGAGGCCACCAAGCGCGCACTCGCTGACACTGGCGTTGCGGACCGTCTGCCGGGCCTGATCGACTCCATTTCCGTCGTGCGCTTCACGGCGGACTCGTCGGAAGCAGGCCGCCTGCCAATCGGCCAGTACACGAATGCGCCTCGCTCGCTCGGCAACCGTATCGGTGCGAAGGCCCGTAACGAGTACTACACGGCGGCAGGGGGCAACACGCCCCAGTGGCTCGTCAATCGCACGGCCGAAGCCATCGCGAATGGCGAGTCCGCGGTCGCCCTGCTCGCGGGTTCGGAAGACCTGGCATCGCTGATGGGCGGCCTCACCAAGGGCGTGAAGCTCAACTGGGGTGAAGATGCGGGCGGCGAGCCGATCCAGATCGGCGACGGCCGCAAGGGCTCCAACGACATCGAGCGCGCGCACGCACTTTATTTTCCCGTGAATACTTACCCCCTGTTCGAGAACGGCATCAGGGGTCACAAGGGCCGCACGGTGAAGGAGCACCAGCTCGCGCTGGGCAGGCTCTTCTCGCCCTTCTCGAAAGTCGCAGCCGCGAACCCGCATGCCTGGTTCCCCAAGTTCCGCACGCCCGAGGAAATTGCGACGCCGTCCGACAACAACCGCTATGTCGGTTTCCCGTACACGAAATACATGAATGCCGTGATCCAGGTCGACATGTCCGCAGCCGTGATCATGACGAACGTGAAGACCGCGCGCGAACTCGGAATTGCGGAAGACAAGTGGGTCTACCTGCACGGGTGTGCTGACGCGACCGACATCTGGCACGTCAGCGAGCGCGTGAACTACTATTCCTCACCAGCGATTCGCATGATGGGGCGCAAGGCCTTTGCGATGGCCGGCAAGGGCGCGAACGACATGGACTTCATCGACCTTTATTCCTGCTTTCCGTCAGCCGTGCAGATCGGCTGTGCGGAGTTGGGCATTGCCGAGGATGATCCGCGCGGCCTGACGGTCACGGGCGGACTTCCCTATTTCGGCGGCGCGGGAAACAACTACGTCATGCACTCCATCGTCACGATGATGGAGAAGGTTCGCTCGAAGCGCGGCAGCTTTGGACTTGTAACCGCCAATGGCTGGTACGTGACGAAACACTCGCTCGGCATCTATTCGACGACCCCGGTCAAGGGTGAATGGAAGCGCGAGGATCCGAAAACCTACCAGGCCGAGATCGACGCCATGCCGCGCCCGCGCGTCGAAACGCAGCCATCGGGAGAGGGGACCATCGAAACCTACACCGTCATGCACGATCGCTCGGGCCCGAAGATCGGCATCATCGTTGGGCGCCTCGCCAATGGCGACCGCTTCCTGGCCCATACACCGTCCGACCAGGCGACGCTGATGGACCTGATGGAGCGCGAATGCCTCGGCCGCAAGGGTACGGTCACGCCGGGAACACCCACCAACACGTTCGTGCCGGCCTGACATGCCAAGGCTCTATCTCGTCAGGCACGGAGAGCCGACCGGATCATGGGGAACCTCGCCCGATCCGGACCCGGGCCTGTCCGACCTCGGACACCAGCAGGCAGCCACTGCAGCAGACCGGCTCCGTCTGGTGACCCCGCGCCAGATCGTTTCAAGTCCGCTGAGGCGTGCCGCAGAAACGGCAATCCCGCTTTCCCGCGCCCTCGACATGACGCCCGTGGTGGCTCATCAGGTCGCCGAAATTCCGACACCATCAGCCATCCCGATGTCTGGGCGTGGGGAATGGCTGAAGGGCGTAATGTCCCGGTCGTGGGATGCTGTTGATGGCGATCTCGTGCGCTGGCGCCAGTCGGCGCTGGACTACCTGATGGGTCTGACCGCGGACACGGCCGTGTTTTCGCACTACGTCCTCATCAATGTCGCCGTCGGCGCAGCCATAGGGGACGAGCGCGTTCACTGCTTCGCGCCCGTGCACGCGTCCGTCACGGTCCTCGACACCAATGGCCGCGGCCTGACGCTGGTCGAACTCGGAGCAACCGGAGCCAGCGCCATACGCTGAGGAAACGGAGCGTACACGCATGACGGATATTCACTGGCTCAGCGCAGGCCAACTCGTCGCTGCCTATCGTTCGCGTGAACTTTCCCCCGTTGAGGTCGCCGAGTACCTCCTCGGCCGCATCGACGCGCTGGATTCAGGCACGAACGCGATGTGTTTCCTCGATCCGGAAACCACGCTGGCGCAGGCACAGGCTTCCGAAGAACGATGGATGCAGGGCGAGCCGCAGGGCCTTCTGGATGGTGTCCCCGTAGCAATCAAGGATCTGGTCGTGTCGAAGGGCTGGCCGACCTTGCGCGGATCGAACACCGTCGACCGCAACCAGCCCATGGACCATGACGCGCCCTGTGTCGCGCGCCTGCGGGAGCATGGTGCCGTCTTCATCGGAAAGACGACAACACCCGAATTCGGGTGGAAGGCGACGAACGACAGCCCGCTGACGGGCGTGACGCGCAACCCCTGGAACCTCCAGAAGACAACGGGTGGCTCGAGCGGAGGCGCCGGTGCCGCCCTCGCAGCCGGATATTGTCCGCTCGCCATCGGAACCGACGCCGGCGGCTCCATCCGCATTCCGGCAAGCTTCTGCGGTGTCTACGGGCTGAAGCCGACATTCGGACGCGTGGCTGCATGGCCGGCAAGCCCCTTCACGAACCTCGCCCATGTGGGCCCGATGTCCCGCACGGTCGCTGACAGCGCGCTCTTCCTGAACGTGATCTCGGAACCGGACGCGAGGGACTGGTACCAGCAACCCTTTCCGCAGGTTGATTATGCGTGGAACCTGACGCGCGGCATTCGCGGCGCAAAGATCGCCTACAGCCCTCGCCTGGGCTGGGTGAAGCATGTGGATCCGGAAGTCGAGGCGCTTGTCAGCCAGACCGTGAAGCGCCTCTCTGAACTGGGCGCGCATGTGGAACAGGTCGATCCTCCGATGGGTGATCCTTCGTCATTCTTCCGGACGCTTTACTTCTCGTCGGCCGGCTTCCTTCTGGATCAGCTGCCCGAGGAGAAGCGCGCCATGCTCGACCCGGACCTTCGCACCGTGGTCGAGGAGTCCCGGTCCATGTCACGCCGGGAATTCCAGCAGGCCACGGCCGAGCGGTCGGCCTATGGCGCCGGCATGAAGGAGTTCATGAAGCACCACGATCTCCTCGTGACCCCCATGATTGCAGTTCCGCCATTCGACACGCCGCTGGTGACGCCACTCACGCCGAACGGAAATCTCTGGATGGAGTGGACGCCGTTCACCTATCCCTTCAACCTGACGCAACAACCCGCAGCAAGCGTGCCGTGCGGCTTCACGGCGGCCGGACTGCCGGTAGGCCTGCAGTTTGTTGGTCGCCATGGCGATGATGAGCGCGTACTTCAGGCCAGTCATGCGCTGGAGCAGTTGCTTGATCTCAAGCCGGCCCATCCCGCGGGATACTGACCCGCAGCCCCCAACGACGGAACAGAAGCGATGTGGCATCCGGGAAGTGAAGTCCTGACCGTGGCACAGCACGCCGAGGTCGACCGCCTGTCCGCACTGGGCGGCATGCCGCTTTCAGACCTGATGGAAAATGCCGGACGCCAGGTTGCCAACGAGATCGCCAAACGCTGGTCTCCTGTCCGGACGATCGTGTTCTGCGGCCCGGGCAACAATGGCGGCGACGGCTATGTGGTGGCGCGCCACCTCGAGGCGCGCGGCTTTGAGGTTGACGTTGTCCGCATTGGCGATCACGCGCGTGCGTCCGAAGAGGCGAAGAAGATGGCCGCAGCCTGGACCGGCACTTCGCGTCCCTTCGTGCCGGGCGAGGTCATCCATGCGGGCCTCGTCGTCGACGCCGTATTCGGGGCTGGTCTCTCGCGCGGCCTCTCTCCCGACTTGTCCCAGCTGTTCGAGGACATTGCCGTCGCCGAGATCCCCATCGTGGCTGTCGACGTGCCAAGCGGCATGCATGGGGACACCGCGCGCTTCATGGAGGAGACCCAGCCGTGGAGCGCGGCGCTCTGCGTGACTTTTTTCCGCAAGAAGCCGGCTCACGTCCTTTACCCGGGCCGGCAGCATTGCGGCGAAGTGGTCTGCGCCGATATTGGAATCGGGGACGGCATGATCGCGGCGCTCTCGCAATTGCCGGTGGTCGACCCGGATTCCAACCGGCGATGTGACGAGATCCTGGATTGGGAACGCCTTGCGGGATCAGGCCCCGAGATCCACAAGCACGCGCGCGGACACTGCCACGTACTCTCTGGCCCTCCGTCCATGACGGGTGCTGCGAGGCTGTCGGCGATGTCGGCGCTGAGGGCAGGGGCCGGGCTGGTGACCGTGCTCTGTTCGGCTGAGGCACTCCCGGTTCTGGCAAGCCACCTCACGGCCGTGATGGTGAGGAAGTACGACCATCTCGCGGAAATCAGCTCCATCCTCTCGGATCCGAGACCGCGCTCTGCGGTGGTGGGGCCGGGGCTTGGTGTATCGGCCGCCAGCCGGCAGGCGATCATGCACGTGCTCTCGGCGCGCATACCGACAGTGATCGACGCCGACGGCCTGACGGTTTTCGAGGGTGACCCGCCAGAGCTGTTCGGCCAGCTGCATCCAGCCTGCGTGCTGACGCCTCATGTGGGCGAGTTCCGGAAGCTGTTCCCGGGGGTGATGGAGCGATCCACGAATCGTATCGAAGCGGCCCGGGAAGCAGCGCGGCAGTCGGGGGCGATCGTCCTTCTCAAGGGGCCCGACACCGTGGTCGCGAACCCGGCCGGCGACGCGGCAGTGAACACCAACGCGCCGCAGCACCTTGCAACTGCGGGTTCTGGTGACGTGCTTGCCGGTATCATTGCAGGCTTGCTGGCGCAGGGTGTGGAACCGTTCCAGGCGGCCAAATCCGGTGCTTTTCTGCACGGAAAGTGCGGCAGATTGGCGGGGCCAGGCCTGATCGCGGAAGACCTTCCGGCCCTGCTGCCCCGTGCCATGGCAGCCCCCTGAGCCGCGTCCGTGCTTTGGCTTTGAGTTTCACAGCGGCCCTGCTATAGACACCGCCCTTGTTTTCCTTGAGGAACAGCGGCACCGCTCGTGCCGGCTCTTTCGGGTGCGCACGCAGGCCTGGAGCCGCGCGGGCGTGGCGGAACTGGTAGACGCGCTGGATTTAGGTTCCAGTGACGCAAGTCGTGGGGGTTCAAATCCCTTCGCCCGCACCACACGCGCTGTACCGAGAGGACTGAAGAGCGGCACCAGAACTAGAGCAGGACTGAATCATCATGCAGATTTCCGAAACGGTGAATGAACACCTTCGCCGCGAATTTCGTATCACCGTTGCGAAGACCGACCTCGATGCCCGTCTGTCCACCCGTCTTGAGGGTCTGAAGGGGCAGGTGAACCTGAAGGGCTTCCGCCCTGGCAAGGTTCCGGTCTCCCACCTCCGCAAGACCTACGGCAAGTCCATGATGGGCGAGATCCTGCAGGAAACCGTTGCAGAGTTCAGCCAGCGTGCGGTCGAGGAGCGCTCGCTGCGCCCGGCCATGTCGCCCAGCATCAAGCTCGAAAGCGAAGTCGAGAAGGTTCTCGATGGTGCGGAAGACCTCGTCTTTACGATGGGCGTCGACCTCATGCCGGACTTCACGCTCACCGATGTGACGCAGATTTCGCTTCTTCGTCCCGTGGCGGAAGTCAGCGACGCCGAGGTACTCGAGTCGCTCAAGCGCCTTGCCAGCCAGCAGCGCACCTACGAACCGAAGGGCGATGACGCCGCGGCGCAGGATGGCGATCAGTTGCTGATCGACTTCATCGGTCGCATTGATGGCGTTCCGTTTGACGGCGGCACGGCAGAGAATGCCGAACTGGTGCTCGGCTCGGGCTCATTCATTCCCGGCTTCGAAGACCAGCTGAAGGGGACGAAATCCGGCGCAAAGAAGACCGTCGCCGTCACCTTCCCCGAAAACTACCCGTCCGCCAATCTCGCCGGAAAGCCGGCGGAATTTGAAGTCACGGTCAAGGAAGTGCGCCGCGGCGTGGATGCAGAAGTGGATGACACGCTGGCCACCAAGCTGGGCCTCGACAGCCTCGATCGCCTGAAGGACGCCGCACGCGTGCAGCTCGCCAACGAGTTCGGTCGCGCGACTCGCGCCCACCTCAAGCGCGCCCTGCTGGATGCGCTGGACGAGCGTCACAGCTTCGACCTGCCGTCGGGCATGGTGGAGGCCGAGTTCAAGCAGATCTGGACCCAGGTCGAGCAGGATCTGAAGTCCGGCAACCTCGCCGAGGAAGACAAGGGCAAGTCGGAGGACGAGCTCAAGTCCGAATTCCGCAAGATTGCTGAGCGCCGCGTACGCTTAGGTCTGGTGCTCTCGGAGTACGGTCGCACCAACAACGTTCAGGTCACCCAGGAAGAGCTCAACCGTGCCGTTGTGGCACAGGCGCGCCAGTACCCGGGCCAGGAACAGCGGATTTTCGAGATTTATCGCAACAACCCCGACGCCGTAGCCCAGCTGCGCGCGCCGATTTTTGAAGACAAGGTTGTCGATTTTCTCTGCGGTCAGGTGAAGATCACGGACAAGCCCGTGAGTCGGGAAGACTTGTTTAAGGATCCCGATGAACTCGGCAAAGTGCTGAAGGCCAACTAACTTTTTAATGTTGCCTTGTATGGTGTTGTAGCTCCCCCTTGATATGTTCGGGGGCAGAGAACGAGGAACTGTGACCATGAAAGACGTGAGAGAGACCTACGCGAATTACTACATGCCGTTCGTGATCGAGCAGACTTCGCGTGGCGAACGCTCTTACGACATCTATTCGCGCCTCCTGAAGGAGCGGATCATCTTTGTATCTGGCCCGATCGAGGACACTGTAGCCACACTCGTGACCGCACAATTGCTGTTCCTGGAAGCGGATAATCCGAAGAAGGAAATCGCGATGTACATCAATTCGCCGGGTGGCCTCGTGACGGCCGGCCTCGCGATCTATGACACCATGCAGTACATCCGTCCGCAGGTCGCGACGCTCTGCATCGGCCAGGCTGCCTCGGCAGCCTCGTTGCTGCTCTGCGCGGGTGAAAAGGGACAGCGTTACGCGCTCCCGAACTCGCGGGTCATGCTGCACCAGCCGTCGGGTGGTGCTCAGGGTCAGGCCTCCGATATTTCGCGACATGCACAAGAAATCCTGAAGCTGAAGCGCCGGCTGAACGAGATTTACGCAAACCACACCGGCCAGAGTGTTGAAAGAATCGAAAAGGCGCTCGACCGCGACAACTTCATGACAGCCGAGGAAGCCAAGGGTTTTGGCCTGATTGATCAGGTCTTCACCAAGCGTCCCGTGGTTACCGACGCGGTCAAAACCGACTGATTCCCGGGCAGATTGAATGGAACTGCCCGATACACCCGCCGTTAATACATTCTTGATCCGTGGCCGCTTAGCATGCTCGAATTGAAGTCGAAGCCGGGGCATTCGGGATTCGGCATGTCTTTGGCTTTTGTGGGTATTGGGGCGAACGAGTTGGCCAGGATTGGCACAGAATTCGACCTGCAAGGGAGCTATGAATGAGTAAAAGCGGAACTGACTCCAAGAACACTCTTTACTGCTCCTTTTGCGGCAAGAGCCAGCATGAAGTCAGAAAGCTGATCGCGGGTCCGACGGTATTCATCTGCGATGAATGCGTTGAACTCTGCATGGACATCATCCGCGAGGAAAACAAGACCTCGCTGGTCAAGTCGCGTGACGGTGTTCCCACGCCCCAGGACATCCGCAAGGTGCTCGACGACTACGTCGTCGGCCAGGACCATGCGAAGAAGGTCCTCTCGGTCGCGGTCCACAATCACTACAAGCGCCTCAACCACCAGACCAAGTCGGGTGAAGTCGAGATCGCAAAGTCGAACATCATGCTGATCGGCCCGACCGGTTGCGGCAAGACGCTGCTCGCGCAGACGCTCGCCCGCATCCTCGACGTGCCCTTCACGATGGCTGACGCCACGACGCTCACCGAAGCCGGCTACGTCGGCGAGGACGTCGAGAACATCATTCTCAAGCTGCTCCAGGCCGCCGACTACAATGTCGAGAAGGCGCAGCGCGGCATCGTCTACATCGACGAAGTCGACAAGATCAGCCGCAAGTCCGACAACCCGTCCATCACGCGCGATGTATCGGGTGAGGGCGTGCAGCAGGCGTTGCTGAAGATCATGGAAGGCACGGTTGCCTCCGTGCCGCCTCAGGGCGGCCGCAAGCATCCCCAGCAGGAATTCCTGCAGGTCGACACGACGAACATCCTGTTCATCTGCGGTGGCGCCTTTGCCGGCCTGGAAAAGATCATCTCCCGGCGCGGCAAAGGATCCTCGATCGGTTTCTCCGCCAAGGTCACTGGGCCAGATGAGCGCCGCACGGGCGACATCCTGCGCGAAGTGGAGCCTGAGGATCTGCTGAAGTTCGGCC
>CAZYFM010000104.1:0-11235 GCA_964646885.1 uncultured Flavobacteriaceae bacterium | reverse complement strand
CTCATCCAGAAGACTGAAGCCGAAATGCTTCGCACGCCGAACTTCGGCCGCAAGTCGCTGAACGAGATCAAGGAAGTGCTGGCCTCGATGGGGCTCCACCTGGGCATGGAAGTGCCGGGCTGGCCGCCTGAGAACATCGAAGAGCTCGCGCGAAAGTTTGAAGATCAATATTGACCGGAATCCCGCTCCGGCGGGATCCGATCCAACGGTTTGAATAAGGGGACTTACTATCATGCGCCACGGTTTTGCGGGCAGAAGGCTGAACCGCACAAGCAGCCACCGGAAGGCAATGTTCGAGAACATGGCAGCCGCGCTCATCAAGCACGAGCAGATCAAGACGACGCTGCCGAAGGCGAAGGAACTGCGTCCGATCGTCGAGCGTCTCATCACGCTCGGCAAGCGCGGCAGCAAGAACCTGCACGCCCGCCGCATGGCGCTCTCGCAGCTCCGCAACGACACGACCACGGTCGCCAAGCTGTTTGACGTTCTGGCGACCCGCTATGCGTCGCGCAGTGGCGGCTATATCCGCGTGCTCAAGGCCGGCTATCGTTTCGGCGACGCGGCTCCGATGGCCATCATCGAGTTCGTTGACCGCGACGTGACCGCGAAGGGCAAGGACTCCGGTCCGGTCCAGGCGAGGGCCGACGCCGAGGAACGCGTCAACGCGTGATCCGTCGGTGATGATGGAAAAGAATTAGTCGGGGGTGGCCGCTGGGCCGCCCCCTTTTTGTTTCAGCAGAGGCGTGAGTGACCATGCAGAAGATTTCAGTCAGCACGAAGGCAGGACTTGTCGAGGGAACCTGCGACCCGAAATTTGCCGGCGTCGTGGACGAGTTCGTCACCAATTTCGAGGCGCGCGGTGAAGTGGGCGCATCCTGCTCCATCACGCTCGAGGGCAGGACCCTGGTGGACATCTGGGGCGGACGGAAGGCGCCGGGCGGCGAGGCGTGGGACAAGGATACGGTCTCGATCATCTTCTCGTCGACAAAGGGCGCCATGGCGTTGTGCGCCCACATGCTCGCGGACCGAGGCCAGCTCGATCTCTACGCGCCCATCAGCCGGTACTGGCCCGAATTTGCTCAGGCGGGAAAGGAAGCCGCGACCGTTGTGATGACGCTGGACCACACCGTCGGCGTTCCGCATGTGCGCGGCGTACCGGCGGCGGGTGAGTTCTACGACTGGAACCGCATGATCGATGTGATCGCCCGCGAACCCGCATTCTGGGAACCGGGGACGCGCAACGGCTACCACGCCATCACGATGTCCTGGACGGTGGGAGAGATCGTTCATCGCGCCGCGGGCAAGCGGATGGGCCGCTTCTTTGCGGACGAAGTGGCCAGGCCCCTCGGACTGGAATTCTGGATCGGCCTGCCGGAACAGCAGGAGCACCGCGTGGCCCCCATGCTGCCGGCCATGCCCACGCCGGAATCGATGCAGACGCGCTTCTTCCAGAAGGCGATGACCGACACGGCCTCGCCGTCGCATTTCTTCCTGCGCGATTTCATGGCCTTCAACCCGAACGACCGTGCCGGCCGTGCCGCTGAGATCGGTGCCGCGAACGGCATCACGAATGCGCGCAACCTTGCCGGCATGTATGCCCCGCTCGCCAATGGCGGCGCGCTGAATGGCGTGCGCCTTGTTGGTCAGGACACGCTGACCCGCATGGGACGTGTGTCGGTGGGCACGCACCAGGATGCGACGCTCGTCATCCCGACGCGATTTGCGCTTGGCTACATGAAATCGATGGATAACCGCCACCTGCCGGGTCTCGACGGCGCCTCGTGCATCCTCTCCGACAGCGCGTTTGGCCATGTCGGCGCAGGCGGATCGATCGGCTTCGCCTGCCCGGAAACGCGCATGAGCTTCGGCTATACGATGAACCAGATGGGGCTTGGCTTGCTGCTCAATGACCGCGGACAGTCCCTGGTGGACGCCGCCTACAGGGCGCTCGGATATCGCACCAATGCGGGCGGCGTCTGGGCGGCCTGACAGGGCCGAAATCTGGCATTTTTGTAAGGAAGGGGCGGAATTGCGCTCTTGGCAGGAGCGCCCCGGATTGCCATTTCTCGTTGCGTGAGGCCTTCAGGGCCGGGCTTGGGATTCCCTTCAGGGCGAGCAAGAAACATGAAGCACTTTATTGGTTTGATGGCAGCAGCCGGCGTAGCCGGCGCCCTTTTCCTGTCGACAGGCAACACGGCGGCACAGCCCCAGCCGCAGCGCGTGACGCCAACCAGCGTCGGGCAGATGCAATTGTCGTTTGCGGGTGTCGTCCGGCGTGCAAGCCCGGCCGTGGTGAACATCTATTCCAAGCGGAAGGTCCGCAACCCGTACGCGGATGATCCATTGCTCGGACGGTTCTTCCGTGACCGCGTCCAGAGTTCGCTCGGTTCAGGCGTCATCGTTCGCGCCGACGGTATTGTGGTGACGAACAACCACGTCGTGGCGGACGCCGACCAGATCACCGTGGTGCTGGCGGACCGGCGCGAGTTTGAAGCACGCCTCCTGCTCGCTGACGAGCGGACGGACCTCGCGGTCCTGAGGCTCAACACGGGTGGCAAGTCACTTCCAACGCTCAATTTCCATGACAGCGATGATGCGCAGGTGGGAGACATCGTGCTCGCCATCGGCAATCCGTTCGGCGTCGGACAGACCGTGACCAGCGGCATCGTGTCTGCCCTCGCGAGAACGCAGGTGGGTGTCTCGGACTATCAGTTCTTCATCCAGACGGACGCGGCCATCAACCCGGGCAATTCCGGCGGCGCGCTCGTGACGATGAGCGGAGAGCTCATTGGTATCAACACGGCGATCTTTTCGCGTTCAGGCGGCAGCATCGGAATCGGGTTTGCCATTCCGGCGAACATGGTCAAGACGGTCGTGAATTCGGCGATCGGTGGCGCCCGCGAAGTTGCGCGCCCCTGGCTCGGGGTTGAAACGCAACCCGTGGACGCTGCGCTGGCGGAAACGCTTGGACTGGACCGCCCCACCGGCGTGCTGATCACGCAGGTGCTGCCGGGAAGTCCGGCAGCGCAGGCGGGCCTCTCGTCGCGTGACGTCATCACCAAGGTCGACGATGTCGAAGTCAACGACGAGCCGGCGCTGAACTTCCGGATCGCCACCAAGGGGATCGGCAACAACGCGACGCTGACATTCATTCGCAATGGCCAGGCGCGCACCACCTCCGTGCGCCTCGTGCGCGAACCGGCCAACGCGCCGCAGGCGGCCGTCGAGATCGATGGCAAGAACCCGCTTCAGGGCGCCGTGGTCAGCAACATCACGTCGGCCATGGCCAACGAACTTGGCGTCGAACCGGGAAGCGGCGTGCTGATCACCGAAATGTCGCGCCGGTCCATCGCAGCCCAGTACGGCTTCGCACCGGGAGACGTGATCGTGAGCGTCAATGGCAAGAAGACCAACTCCGTGAACAGCCTGAAGGCGGCGCTCAAGGGCGCAAATGCCTGGCGCATCACGGCAGTGGGGCCAAACGGATCAAAGACGCTGACGATCCGCTAGGCTTCGCGCTAGGATGGGGCATGTCCCTGTTCGAAGCTGCCGGTCTTGAAGAAGCTGCAGGCCCTCGGCCACTGGCCGATCGCCTGCGTCCCAAATCGCTTGCCGACGTGGTGGGCCAGGATCACCTGCTGGGGCCCGAAGGTCCCATCGGACGGATGATCGCTGGCCGCCGCCTGTCTTCCATGATCCTCTGGGGACCTCCGGGCACCGGAAAGACGACTGTCGCGCGCCTGCTCAGCCAGGGTCTCGGCCTGCACTTCGAGCAGATCTCGGCGATCTTCTCAGGCGTGGCAGACCTGCGGAAAGTGTTCGACATGGCCCGCGCGCGACGCACGCAGGGCAAGGCGACGCTGCTCTTTGTCGACGAGATCCACCGCTTCAACCGGGCGCAGCAGGATTCATTCCTGCCCGTGATGGAAGACGGCACGGTGATCCTGGTGGGCGCGACCACCGAGAACCCGTCCTTTGAACTGAATGCGGCCGTGCTGTCTCGTGCGCAGGTCATGGTGCTGAACCGGCTCACGCTGGAACATCTGGAGCTCCTGCTGCAGCGCGCCGAGGCGCTCACCGGTCGCAAGCTTCCTCTCGACGAAGAAGCCCGAACGGCGCTGAAGGCCATGGCAGACGGCGATGGCCGTTTCCTGCTCAACCTGGCGGAGGAGGTCTTCGCCCTGAAGGCGGGGAGCCCCATGGGCGCCGCAGAACTCATGCGGTCAGTACAGCGCCGGGCGCCGATCTACGACAAGGGCAGGGAAGGTCACTACAATCTCATCAGCGCCTTGCACAAATCCGTGCGCGGCTCGGATCCGGATGCCTCGCTCTACTGGCTTGCGCGCATGCTGGCCGGCGGTGAGGACCCGCTTTACATCGCGCGACGGGTCGTGCGCATGGCGGTGGAAGATATCGGGCTTGCCGACCCAAACGCGCTGGTCCAGGCGCTCGCCGCCAAGGATGCGTTCGATTTCCTGGGAGCGCCCGAAGGTGAACTCGCCCTCGCACAGGCCGTTGTCTACGTGGCGACGGCGCCAAAATCGAACGCCGCCTATGCCGCGTTCAAGCGCGCGCAGGCTGCTGCGGCAGCATCAGGCTCCCTGAACCCGCCCATGAACATCCTCAACGCGCCGACCCGGATGATGAAAGACCTCGGTTATGGTCGGGAGTACGTCTACGAGCCCGATACGGAGACCGGTGTCTCGAACCAGCGCTTCTTTCCTGAAGAAATGCAGCCTGAAACCTTTTATCGGCCGCGCGGCGATGGCTATGAGGCGCGGATACGGGAGCGTCTTGAACGCTGGGCCGAACTCCGAAGCAAGTCCTGACGCCACCATTTCCCCGGTGGTTGCCCGTTATTCCCCGGCTCTGCTAGCGTTCGGGTATTGGATCACCGATGGCAGGTAACACGAACATGTCAAACGACACGCACAAGGGGCGCTGCTTTTGTGGCGCGATTGAGTTTGAAGTGAAGGGGGCACCTGCGTTCCAGGGCTACTGCCATTGCACGGACTGCAGGGGATGGCTGGGAGCGCCCGTGCACGCGGCGACGCTTTGGCCCAAGGATCACTTCAAGGTCACCAAGGGCAACGACAACATCACGAGCTACGCGAAGACCCCGAACAGCCACCGCCAGTCCTGCAAGACATGCGGAGGGCACTTCTCCGTCGTGCATCCGGGCATGGGAATGGTCGACGTGATGGCCTCCGGCATTCCGACCTTCTCGTTCAAGCCCGCCCTCCACATCTTCTACGGCGAGAAGATGATCTCGATGAAGGATGGCCTGCCCAAGTTCGCGAAGATGCCGAAGGAATTTGGTGGCAGCGGCGAGACGCTCCCGGACTGACCCTCCGCAGCTAGGCGATCGGCTCGTTCAGATAAAGCTGACGGGCAAAGCGCATCGGCGGCGATCCGAAGGACAGGATCCCGTCATGGTAGGACTTGAGCCTGAAGGCGCTGCCCTGGCGACGTTCGGCCTCCTGGCGCGTCTCGAGGTGCTCCTGGAAGCCGACGAAATAGGTCGACAGCTGCGACACCGACAGCTGCGCGCGTCGCCATTTGCCGGCAGCTTCGCGCTCTTCCTGGAAAGCCGATTCCGTCAGCAGCTTCATCATCTCGTCGCGGGACATGCCGTCGCAATGGATCGCCTGGTCGATGATCGCATTGCAGATCGTGCGCAGCTGGACCTTGAGCTGCGTGAGGCGGTACAGCGGATCAGCGGACTGGAAGCCCTGCTCGACCATCATGTGCTCCGCATACACCGCCCATCCCTCGATGAAGGAGCCGGACCCGAGGATCGCCCGCAGCACCGAAGGATAGGAATTGGAGTGGAAGATCTGGACATAGTGGCCCGGCATGGCCTCGTGCACGCCAATGTCGAGGATACCGCGCGTATTGTACTCGCGCAGGTAGGAGGCCGTCTGCTCTTCCGTCCAGTCATCGGGGACGGGCGAAACCGCGTAGAATGTATCGAGGTTCTTGTCGAGCGGCCCCGGCGAGTCGCAATACGCCACTGAAAAGCCGCGCTGGAACTCGGGCATGATGATCACCTTCACCGGGCCCGCGGGCAGGGTGATCAAGTCCCTTTCGAGCACGAACTTGCGGGCGGTCTCGACCGTTTCCGTCGCCACCTGCACGAGCTTGTCGCGTGACGGACGCTCTGCCGCTGCGAGGTCAAGCGCGGCACGGATCGCCCTTTGCTGTTGTCCGGCGTCGGGCTGGTCAGGAAGCTCGGGCGCATCTGCCCGATTGGCGAGCACCACCCGCGCAATGTCATACATCTGGATACGGACAGATTTCAGCGCCGCCTCGGCACGCGTCCGGATGTCAGCGCGCGTGAGGCTCGACTGAAGCGTAAACCCGAGCTTGGTATCGAAAACCGAACTTCCAGAGCGGAAATCCGCCTTTGCTGCAGGCAGCAATGTCGCCTCGATCCACTTCTGGTGTTCGTCCACGGCAGCCTTGTAGGTCGCAATCGCGGCGTCCAGCCGGGCACGGTCGGGTCCCGACAGCTGTCCGGCCTGCGGCAGGACGAGCTCATCAATGATGCTGTGCAGTCCCTTGTTCTGCGCCGCATAGGTCTCGGCATGCGGTGTCGGAACGCGTGACGGCACCAGTTCCTGCCTCATCTGTGCAAGGAAGGCAGGTATCTTCTCCATGCGCTGCGCCGCGGACTTGAGCCGCGCGGCAACGGGCGCGAACTCCCGTGCCATGAGGCCGTACACTGCCGAGCCGGCAATGTTCTGGTAGTAGAGTGGATCCCGAGCCCAGTCCTGCCACGTCTCCGTTGACCAGATCTGCGACTTGAGCGCATTGGCGAGCAGCGCGGCATCAACCTGGTTCGCGCGGGAGAGCCCGGAACGGTTCACGCCCTCCAGTTCCTTCAGGGTCGACTTCGCGAAGCCGAGGGCGGCAACACGACCCGCAGCGCTGACGTCATCCAGGGCGCCGTCGAACCGGTGGTCGCCAATCTGCGTGGCGGAAACCGGCGACAGGCGGAGTGACACATCGAGCCAGCGCTTCGCTATAGCCTCGAATGCCTTGTCCTGCGGACTGGGCCGGGCGCCAGCCGCGGAACCGGCGACAACCGGCATGAGAAACGTCGAACCGAGAGCGGCAATCGCCTGCCTGCGGGAAAACTGCATGTGTGGAAAACTCCGGAAGCCAGGTTCGCACCGAACCATCGGTCCCCAGCAAAGCATGTTTCAGGAGCAATTGCAGGAGGGGCCGACGTGACCGAACCGGGAACGGCCTGTGGAAAAAGTTCCCATTCCGTTCCACATGAAACTCTTCGAAAGTTTTCAGCCTTGGTCGCCACCTGTGGAAATCCTCCCGTGCCTCAAGCTAGACTGCCGGCACAACCCCGAGGGGAATAGAGTGACCTCCACTGCAACCCGCAAGACTGCCCGTGCGATCCTGCTCGATCCGCAGGAGCGCATCCTCCTGTTCGAGTTTCATTTGCCGCCGGGCTTCGTTTCGCAGGAGGCGCGCCTCTTCTGGGCCACGCCCGGCGGCGCGATCGAACCCGGCGAGGACGTGCTTGACGCCCTGCACCGGGAAGTGGCCGAGGAAACGGGCATTCAGGGTTACCAGGTCGAGCGGGAACTCTTCTTCGGCTCCAACGAGCTCTTGTTGAGCGGGGTACCCACGCGCACGCTGGAGCGCTTCTTCCTCGTCCGCAGCCCCTCCACGGAACTGGACTTCGCGAGCTGGACGGAAGTCGAGAAGCGCGTGATGCGCCGGCACAGGTGGTGGACGCTGCGCGAACTGGAAACCACGAGTGAAACCGTCTTCCCGCCGAAGCTTGGTTACTGGGTCGGCCTCGCGCTGCGTCAAGCCACCGCTGAACCACTGGAGATCCCGCTTTGAGCCGCAGCGAAGGTTGTGCCATACCCCCTGCATGTCGATGATCCTGGTGATAGGCACGGGCGGAGCGCTCGGCGCCGTGGGCCGCTACCTCATAAACTCCTGGGTCGCCCAGGTTATGGGGACACAATTCCCTTGGGGCATCCTCGTTGTCAACATTCTCGGCGGCCTCGCCATGGGTGTGATCGCAGAGCTGGGCGCGCAGTCCATGACCATGGCACATGAAACGCGCGCCTTCCTGACGACAGGGATCCTCGGGGGCTTCACCACCTTCTCTGCTTTTTCGCTCGATACAGCTCTCCTTATCGAGAGGGGCGAACTCCTGAATGCATCCGTCTATGTCCTGGCATCCGTCATTGGTTCCGTCGGCGCCCTCTTTGCCGGCCTCTATCTTGTAAGGCTGGCAAGCGCATGAGCAGTGTTGTCATGAGGACGATCAAGACCGACGAGGAAGGCATTCGCCTCGACCGCTGGTTCTCGCGTCACTATCCGCAACTGTCGCACGGAGCGCTCGAGAAGTTGCTGCGCACGGGGCAGGTGCGAGTTGACGGTGCCCGCGTCAAGGCGAGCCACCGCGTGGCCAAGGGTGAAAAAGTACGCGTACCGCCTCTGCCTGTAGTCTCCGACGATGTCAGGGAGAAGAAGCCGGTCCCGACAATTTCCGCGAAGGATCGGGCCTTCATCCGAAGTCTCGTCATTCATCGCGACAAGGACGTGATCATCCTGAACAAGCCGGCAGGCCTCGCCGTGCAGGGCGGCACGAAAACCGACAGGCACATTGACGGGCTTCTGCCAGGTCTCATGGAAGAGGGCGATGACCGTCCGCGCCTCGTGCACCGTCTCGACCGCGACACGAGCGGCGTCCTTGTCATCGCCGCAACGGCGCGATCCGCAGCCTCGCTGGCCCAGGCCTTCCGCGCCCGCGACACGCGAAAGATCTATTGGGCGCTCACGAACGGCATTCCCATCCCCCGCGCTGGCCGCATTGATGCGGCACTCGTGAAGCGGGCGGCGGAAGATGGGCGCGAGCGCGTGCGCGTCGCCTTCGAAGACGAAGAAGAGGACGTCAAGTCTGCGGTCACCCTGTACGAAACGATGGAGGCTGCGACCACGATGGCGTGGCTCGCGCTGATGCCGCTGACAGGGCGAACGCACCAGCTGCGTGCACACTGCGCCGCAATCGGCACGCCGATCGTCGGGGATCCGAAGTATGGCGGCGTTCCCGCCCGCACGCACGGCGAGATACCCAACAAGCTGATGCTGCATGCACGTTCGCTGCGCTTCAGGCATCCCAACGGCACCTGGATCGACATCAGCGCACCGCTGCCGCCTCACATGGCAAAGGTCTGGAGCATGTTCGGCTTCCCGGCCGATGACCGGCGGGATCCGTTTGGCGAGGAGGTCAAAAAGGCACCGCGTCGCGAGGAGCATCGCCCGTACGACAAGAAGTTCAAGCCCCGCCGCGGAAAGGATCGCACCAAGTAACAGCGTGCGGGATCTGGGCAGGCATCATGAGCACATTGCAGAAGCGCTTCTACAAGACAGTCACGGTGAGCACCGCGTCGCCTTTTGCGGTGAGCCTTGACGACCGCAAGCTCAAGACACCCGCTGGCAATCCGCAGGAAGTGCCGACGCGAGCGCTGGCGGAAGCGATGGCCGAGGAGTGGCGCCAGCAGGGTGAAAAGCTGGACTTGCCGTCCATGGTGCTGACGCGGGCCGTCAACACCGTCATTGACCGGATCGTCCCGCGACGCAGCGAGGTGCTTGATGAGCTTTCGCGATATGCAGGCTCCGACCTGATCTGCTATCGGGCCGAGGCGCCACGGGAGCTCATCGCGCGCCAGGAAGCGGGGTGGAACCCATGGGTTGATTGGGCTGCGCGTGAACTGGACGTGCGCCTGAGGATCGCGACCGGCATCGTTCATGTCGAACAGGATGCGGCCGTCACACAGGCGATGTACGCCGCCATGGACCGGCTCGACTCGTTCCGGCTGTCCGCATTGCACCCCGCGGTCACCATCACGGGATCAGCCGTTCTTGGTCTAGCCTTTGCCCTGCGCCTGATCACACCTGCAGAGGTCCTGGGCACGTCCTGCATCGACGAAGACTACCAGGCCGAACGATGGGGCCGGGACGCAGAAGCCGAGGCCGTAAGGAAAAATCGCCTTTCGGAGCTTGAACAGGCGCGCAAGCTGCTCGACTTGCTCGAGGGGTGAGCCTCTCGGCCGACCCCGGAAATCCGCGAATTCCCGCATTGCACCGGTGGCTGAACTGTGCAGATTAGGCCGACTGAGTCAGGCCCGTCCTGGGCCAGCTGGGGACGACATCTATGCACGACATCATCCGCGAACTCGAGCGGCGTCGCGCGGCTGCCCAACTGGGTGGCGGCGAGAAGAGAATTGAGGCGCAGCACGCCCGTGGCAAGCTGACGGCACGCGAAAGGCTCGAGATCCTCCTCGATGAAGGGTCGTTCGAGGAGTTCGACACCTTCGTCGAACATCGTTCCACCGACTTCGGCATGGAAGCCAATCGAATTCCGGGCGACGGCGTCGTGACGGGGTGGGGCACGATCAACGGCCGACTCGTCTATCTGTTCGTGAAGGACTTCACGGTCTTTGGCGGCTCGCTCTCGGCCGCGCACGCCCAGAAGATCGTCAAGATCCAGCAGATGGCCCTGCGCAATGGCGCGCCCGTCATTGGCGTGTTCGACGCCGGCGGCGCACGCATCCAGGAAGGTGTCGACGCGCTCGCGGGCTATGGCGAGGTCTTCGCCAACAACGTCCTCTCCTCAGGCGTCATTCCGCAGATCAGCATCATCATGGGGCCGTGCGCGGGCGGCGACGTCTATTCGCCGGCAATGACCGACTTCATTTTCATGGTGCGCGACACGTCCTACATGTTCGTGACCGGTCCTGATGTCGTGAAGACCGTCACCAACGAAGTCGTGTCGTCTGAAGAACTGGGTGGCGCGAAGATCCATACGACCAAGTCGTCGATCGCCGACGGCGCCTATGACAACGACATCGAGTGCCTGCTGCAGATGCGCCGGCTTGTCGATTTCCTGCCGACCTCCAACCGCGAGCAGGCGCCGACCTGGCCCAGCTTCCAGGATGTTGAGAAGGACGATTTCTCGCTCGACACGCTGATCCCGTCGAACCCCAACAAGCCCTATGACATGAAGGAACTGATCCTGAAGGTCGCCGATGAGGGAGACTTCTTCGAGATCCAGGAAAACTTCGCGAAGAACATCATTACCGGCTTTGGGCGCATCGAGGGCAGCACGGTGGGCTTCGTGGCGAACCAGCCCATGGTGCTCGCCGGCGTGCTCGACAGTGACGCCAGCCGCAAGGCCGCGCGCTTCGTGCGATT
>CAZYFM010000103.1:0-11432 GCA_964646885.1 uncultured Flavobacteriaceae bacterium | reverse complement strand
ATGATGTCCGAGGTCTACGGGCTGTTTACGCTGACCGGCAAGGCCACGGCCTTCCTCGCACCGTTCTTCGTGGCGCTGGTGACCTCCGCAACGCACAATCAGCGCGCCGGCTTTGCCGTCATACTTGTTTTTCTGGTTGCAGGGCTGGTGGGGCTTTTTTGGGTCCGGGAAGAGCGCGCCGAACTTGCTCCACGATAGTGTCGTGTTCGCCTTCCTTGGCTTCGCTGTCCGGGAAAATCAGCGTGGCCAGGAGACCCGGCTTCGCGTCTTCAAGGCTGATCGTGGCGTCATGCATGCGTGCGACGGCAGACACGAGGCTCAAGCCCAGCCCTGAGCCCGGCGTGTTGCGCGAGCGCTCAAGACGCACGAAGCGGTCAAGCACGCGCTCGCGGTCATCTTCGGGAATGCCAGGGCCTGTATCTCGCACAGAGAACTTTGCCTTTCGGTCCCGCGGATCGCGCCAGGCCGACACTGTCACGGCGCCATTCTGTGGCGTGTACTTGAGGGCATTCTCGACCAGGTTCGCCGCCGCGCGGGCAAGAAGGCTGCGATTGCCCTGCACCATCACCTTGGACTTCGCGACGAACTTGAGCGCAATGCCACGGTCCTCCGCCGCAGGCTCGTAGAGATCGGCGATGTCATGAATGACCTCGCTGAGGTCCACGGGCTCAAGCGTGTCGCGATGCGCGCCCGTTTCCGCTTCGGCGATAAGCAGTAATGAGTTGAAAGTCGAGATCAGTCCGTCGGCCTCGCTGATCGCACTTTCGAGCGCGGACAGGGTCTCTTCACGCGAAAGGTTCCCGATCAGCGCCCCTTCAAGCTTGTTCCGGAGGCGGTTGAGCGGCGTCCGGAGATCGTGCGCAATGTTGTCCGCAACCTCGCGCATGCCCGTCATGAGGCGCTCGATCTGCTCGAGCATCCGGTTCAGGTTCTGAGCCAGGTCATCCAGCTCGTCGCCGCTGCCCTGCACGGGAATGCGCCGCGTCAGGTTGCCCGACATGATTTCCCGGCTGGTGCGATTGATGTCCTCCAGGCGCCGCAACACGTTCCGGCTGATCAGAACGCCGCCGGCGATGCCGAACAGCGCCGTGATGGAGAGTGCCGTCAGCAGCGTACTGCGAACGGCACCTTCGATCGCATTGAGCTCGCCCACGTCGCGGCCCACCAGGAGGCGGAACCCGCCACGCATCGGAAACTTCATCGCGCGGCCGGGCCGAAGTTCCTTGTCTTCCTCCGTGCCGCGCTCATAGGTGAAGTTGATCCAGCCGGGCGCCGTTTCGATCGTGTCCCGAGGCCACTCCGACAGGTTCCCCGCCAGCACATTGTCTCCAATGGTCAGCAGGTAGAGGCTGCGCTGTCCGGGACGGGACAGGCGCTCGACGATGATGGTCCTCAGCCCCAGCAGTCCGCGTCGCTTGTACTGCTCGCTCAGGCCCTGCACCTCGGCGTTGATGGTTTCATCGGCCTGTGCGGCCATGAACCCGGTCGTGCGCCAGTAGATGAATCCCAGCAGCAGCAGCACCGACACGCCGAACAGGCACAGATAGGCAAATGCCAGCCGGAATGTCGCCGTGCGGACTACATCAAGAAGCCGCACGGAGCGAGTATCCTGCGCCGCGAACCGTGTGCAGCAGTGGCTCGACGTATCCCTTGTCGATCTTGGAACGCAGGCGCGAAATATGGACGTCGATCACGTTGGTTTGCGGATCGAAGTGATATTCCCAGACATTCTCCAGCAGCATCGTGCGCGTGACGACCTGTCCGGCATGCCGCATGAGATACTCAAGCAGCAGGAACTCGCGGGGCTGCAGGTCGATCTTCTGCCCCGAGCGTGTCGCCGTTCGGGAAAGCAGGTCGAGCTCCAGGTCACCAACGCTGAGCCGGGTCACCACCGCTTCGGTTCCGTTGCGACGGGCCAGCGCATCGATGCGCGCAAGGAGCTCCGTAAAGGCATAGGGCTTCGCAAGGTAGTCGTCGCCACCGGCGCGCAGTCCCTTCACGCGATCATCCACTTCGCCCAGCGCACTGAGGAACAGGACCGGCGTCTTGTTGCCTTCCTCGCGCATGCGGCGGACCATGCTGAGCCCATCCATGCGCGGCATCATGCGATCGACGATGGCAACGTCATAGTTCCCGCCCATGGCGAGATGCAGGCCATCCTGACCGTCCGGCGCATGGTCCACGATGTGGCCGCTCTCCTTCAGGCCGCGCGTGAGATAGGCAGCCGCTTCGCGATCATCTTCAACGACGAGTATTCGCATCCTCTGGTTCCGTCCTTTCGGGTGGAAATGGAAGAACAAGGGGCGGCTCGCGAAAGCCGCCCCTGTGTTGGGTGTAAGGCGCTCAGCTCTTTCCGAGCTTCACGGGCACGAACACGCGTCCCTTGCCCCGCTCGATGAAAAGCAGGATCGACGGGCGCTTCAGCGACTTTGCAGCGGCAACGGCAGCCGCAACGTCGGACACCGTGCGTACGTCCTTGCCGGACGCCTGCACGATGCGATCACCGGGCTGGAGGCCCCGCTCGGCGGCATCGCTGTCCGGATCGACATCCGTGATCACAACGCCCTGGGCATTGCGGTCGAGCCGGAGGTCTTCGCGCAGTTCAGGCGTGATCGTGGCCAGGTCGAGCCCCAGCGCGGCGACCTTGGCGCCACCGGCCGGGCTGCTGGCATCGCCGTCATCCTCTTCGGCGCCACTGCGGCTCGCCAGGGTCTTGGGATCCGGGCGCTTGGCAACCGTGACCGAGATTTCGATCTCGCGATTGTCACGCCACACGGCGAACTTTGAGTTCTGGTTGACCTGCAGCGCGGCGACACGACGGGAAAGGTCGCGGTTGTCCTTCACCGGAACGCCGTCCATCTTCAGAACGACGTCACTGGTGCGGAAGCCTGCCTTCTTTGCCGGACTGCCGTCGAGCACCTGGGCCACGATGGCACCGCCCGTGTCCTTCAGGCCGAGGCTGGCCGCGGTTTCCTCATCAAGGCTTGCGATCGAAACGCCAAGCCACCCGCGGGTCACCGAACCGGAGGCCTTCAGGTCAGCCACGACGCGCTGGATCGTCGACGACGGAATGGCAAAGCCGATGCCGACGCTGCCGCCCGACGGCGAGAAGATCGCCGTGTTCATGCCGATCACGCGCCCGGACAGGTCGAACGTCGGACCACCGGAATTGCCGCGGTTGATCGAGGCATCGATCTGGATGAAGTCCGTGAACTGTGCGCCACCGACATCATCGCGGCCGCGCGCCGAAACGATGCCGGCCGTCACCGTGCCACCCAGGCCAAAGGGATTGCCGACGGCGAGAACCCAGTCGCCGACGCGCACGCGCGCATCGTCACCGAAGCTGACCGTCGGGAAGTTCTTTCCGCCCTCGATGCGAAGTACGGCGATGTCCGTCGGTTCGTCGCGGCCAATCACCTTCGCCTTGTATTTCTTGCCGTCAGCGAACGAGACCTCGATCTCCGTGGCGTTCGCAACGACGTGGTTGTTCGTGATCGTCAGGCCGTTGGACTCAACGACAAAGCCGGAGCCCTGCACCTCGCCCTTGCTGCGCTGGCGATCCGGTCCGCCACGACGGAAACGTTCAAAGTAATCCCGCAGGCCCGGCGGAAGACCTTCGAGATCCTCCTCCTTGATGTCCGGTTGCTCGCCGCCCGTCACCTTGGCCTTGATGCTCACCACGGCCGGCGAGACGCGCTCGACGATGTCGGCAAAGGTGCCCGCAGCGCCAATGCCCGAACTGACCATGAGCGGTGCAGCCGAGGTCGCAGCGGCGATCGCCGGCGCCGGCGTTTCCGCCACGGCCGGAACGCCACCACCACTCCAGGCAAAGCCGAAGACGGCGCCCGCCGTCGCGGCCAGGGCGATGGCGGCGGCACTCACGAGTAGGACGGTTCGACGGGGCTGTTGGGGTTCCGTTCGCGGACCAGGCGCAGCGGCAGTCACGACGTCAGGCGATGAAGACCCATCAGACATGAGATACTCCTTGGAGATTTACCATCCGCCGGTATCGCCCCGGCGGGAAACTGAATGACGACAGATATATAGGCTTTCGATTGTGACTTAAATCTGTCCGGAACATGAACAATACGTTACCGGATCGGTAATGACGAACCGCAGGATTGGGCCGGTCAGGGCGCCTTTTGACCGTCTTTCCAGACACCCTTGTCCTTCAGGGCGCGCGCCACTTCAGGCGGCATGTAGTTTTCGTCGTGCTTTGCCAGCACGTTGCTGGCCTGGAAGTCCCCGCTCGCCATGAAGGCACCGGTCACGACGACGCCCTGTCCCTCGCGGAACAGGTCAGGCAGGTCCTTGTTGTAGGAAACCAGAACCTCGGCGTCGCCGTCTGTCACTTTAAATTGAACGTCGAAGCCCTCGCCGTGCTTGATGCTGCCGGCCGCCACGAGCCCGCCGAGATTGACCATGCGGCCAACCTCGACCTTGCGCGCCTTGGCTTCGCTTGGCGTGTAGAAAAACAGGGTCGCGTCTCCGAGGGCATAGATCACGAGGGTAACGGCCACGGCCGCCACGCTCAGGGACCCGAGGAGAAACACCAGCCTTCGTTGCTTGCGCGTCATGGGCGGAAGTTACTGTCCCGGCCGGAGCCTGCGCAAGGACCGATCAGTCCCTGCGCAATTCCGCCGCAAAAAAACCGTCGCAGCCTGTCGAATGCGGCGCGAGGCGCAGCATGCGGGCGGCTTTCCACTGCGGAAAGGCCGCGCAGAACGCCTCCACCTGCCTCTCGCCCTCGTCCCGCAGCACTGAACACACGGCATAGAGAACCCGGCCACGATCAGAGACCAGGCCGACGGCACGCTCCAGCAACTGGCGCTGCGCCTTCATGTATTGACTCAGCATGCCCTCGTCGAGGTTCCACTTGGCCTCGGGGTTTCGTCGCCAGGTGCCGCTCCCCGAGCAGGGAGCATCCACGAAGACAAGATCCGCGCCGCGCGGAAGGTTGCGCGTGATCGCTTCCCCATAGGGACTTCCCATGCCGTCAATGATGGTCGCGCCGGCACGAACGCGACGGGGCTCGAGCGCACGCAGACGTTCCTCGGAAACATCGCAGGCCAGTACCCGCCCCTTGTTCTCCATGAGCGCCGCCAGCGCAAGCGACTTGCCGCCTGCACCCGCCGCGAGGTCCACCACGATCTCGCCCGGCCTGGGCGCAGCAAGAAGCGTCGCGAGCTGCGAACTCTCGTCCTGCACTTCGACGCGCCCTTCGGCGTGACAGGCAAGTGTATGGATCTTCACGTCAGAACCGGCAGGAAAGCGCAGGCCATCGGCGCAGCTTTCAAGCACCTGCGGAACGAGCCCGAGGCCCGCGAGTTCCTCAAGCACTTCCGCGCGCGTGGACTTGATCCTGTTCACGCGAAGATCCAGCGGTGCACGCTGGTTCAGGCCGTGCAGCGCCACAGCCAGGTCGTCACCGAAGGCGTCCTTCAGGCGCGGCAGCAGCCATGACGGCACATTCAGACGAGCCAGGTCACCAGGCGCGAGCGGCGCGGGAAGCCGTTGCTGCTCGTTCGCAGACAGGGCACCCAGCGCGTGGGTCCCGTCGACGGCGAGCGCTTCGATCTGTTCCAGGCCAAGCCCGTCAGCGACGCGCAGGGATCCAAGCACGAGAGAGCGCGGATCCCGCGAACCAAGCACGGCCTCGCACTCGCCGAGGCGACGCAACACCGTGTAGACGCGCTCGGCGATCGCCGCGCGGTCCTTCGACCCCGCAAAGCGGCGCGCGCGCCCCCACTGCTGCATGGCGCGATCCGCGGGAAGCTTCGATCCGAGTACCTGTTCGAGGACTTCCGCCGCGGCCGCAAGCCGTGCGCCAGGTGTCATCCGGACATCGGATAGTTGGGCGACTCGCGCGTGACCAGGATCGAGTGCGGGTGGCTTTCACGCAGGCCCGCCGAAGAGATGCGAACGAACTTCGCCTTCGCCTGGAAATCGGCAATCGTCTTGCTGCCCGTGTATCCCATCGAGGCGCGCAGGCCGCCGACAAGCTGGTGCACGACGCTGGCAATGGGACCCTTGTAGGGCACCTGGCCCTCAACCCCTTCCGGCACAAGCTTCAGCGTGTCGTTCACTTCGGCCTGGAAATAGCGGTCGGCAGAGCCGCGCGCCATGGCTCCCAGCGAACCCATCCCGCGATAGGACTTGTAGCTGCGCCCCTGGTAGAGGAACACCTCGCCCGGACTCTCGTCCGTTCCTGCAAACAGCGAACCCAGCATGGCGCAGTTCGCACCGGCCGCGATCGCCTTCGCGAAATCACCGGAGAACTTGATGCCGCCGTCGGCGATGACCGGAACGCCCTGAGCGCGTGCCGCTTCGACGACATTGACGATGGCCGTCAGCTGCGGAACGCCAACGCCCGCCACCATGCGTGTCGTGCAGATCGAACCTGGTCCGATGCCAACCTTGATCGCGTCTGCACCGGCGTCGATCAGCGCCTTCGCTGCGTCACCGGTGGCAACATTGCCTGCGATGACCTGCGTCTGGTTGGACATGCGCTTGATGCGCTCGACGGCTTCAATCACGCGGGCCGAATGGCCGTGGGCCGTATCGACCACCACAACATCGACGCCGGCTGCGATCAGCAGTTCAGTGCGGGTGAGGCCGTCGGCTCCCACCGTCGTCGCCGCGCCCACGCGCAACCGCCCCTGGTTGTCCTTGGCGGCATTGGGGTGGGATTCGGCCTTCTCGATATCCTTCACGGTAATGAGGCCGATGCAGCGGAACTGGTCGTCAACGACGAGCAGCTTCTCGATGCGGTGCTGGTGCAGCAGCCGCTTGGCCTCGTCCATGCCGATGTTCTGGCGAACCGTGACCAGCTTGTCCTTGGTCATCAGTTGCGAGACCGGCTGGCGAAGGTCCGTGGCAAAGCGGACGTCACGGTTGGTCAGGATGCCGACGAGCTTTCCGGACTTCGGTTCGACGACGGGAATGCCCGAGATCCTGTGCGTCTCGCGCAGCGTCCGCGCCTCGGCCAGCGTGTCATCAGGGGAAATCGTGATCGGGTTGAAGACGATGCCGCTCTCGAACTTCTTCACCTGGCGCACATGGGACGCCTGCTCTTCCGGCGTCATGTTGCGGTGGATGACACCCATGCCGCCCGCCTGGGCCATGGCAATCGCCAGCCGCGCCTCGGTGACCGTGTCCATGGCTGCCGACAGCAGCGGAACCGCAAGTTCGATCGTCTTGGTGAGTTTTGTGCGGGTGTCTGCCTGTCCAGGCAGGACTTCGGATGCTCCCGGCACGAGCAGGACATCGTCGAATGTCAGGGCTTCTTGGAGTTGCAAGCCGTTCCCTTTCTCTGTGAGACTAACTCGGGAAGCGAGTTGCGAAGTGCCAGTAACGCCTTTGCCCGATGAAGTAAAGCGGGCCCAATTGTCTCAGTACCCGTCGTGACGCGCCAGGCAGGGTTTCCCGCCCACTTCGGACATAGCAAAAGTGACCCTTCTGCATCGGCGTGTTTCCCCCAATGGCCATATACTGGCGCCAGACAAGCTTGATGGCGTAGCGAGAAGCACGCGCCGCGCAAAATGAAGGTGCACCCGATTTGCCGCTGTTTCGCCGCCAGTCCCGCCTCGCAGAGGCTCTCACAGGATACGGCTGGGATCGCTGTTCGGTCTCGGCCAACGGCCAGCTTTGGATTGGCCTGGGCCCTCATGGCGCGTATGGCCGGGCTCCTGCGAATGCCTTGCCGCAGGACCTCAGGCAGATCTGCTTCGTTGAGGGACCGGAGCAGGCCGAACTGCTTGAAGCTTTCGTCGCCAGCCCGGAAGCCCTGCGGATTGAGTTCCTCATGATCGGGACCAGTCACGACTTTGCAAAACGCGGAGGACCAGGACCCTACAAGTTTGCGCCAGCCCTGGACGCGCTCCGCAAAGCCAGCCTGCCAGCCCTGCGACGGCTTTCCTTGGGCGACATGGAGCAGCTTTTCAATGGCAACGTCTATTACGGCAGTCTCGGCGACATTACGCACGTGTTCGCGATTGCGCCCCAGCTTGCAGAACTCGCAATCTGCGGATGCGCCGACCTCGAACGCCCCGTTACACATGAGCATCTGGAAACGCTGTACGTACGTGTCGATGACATTGGTGTTTCGGGAGGACCGCTTCGACAGGCAACCATCGACCACATCCTGATGTCCCGGATGCCAGCCTTGCGATCACTCGAACTCTCACTCGATGCGGAAGACGTGCAGCCTTACGACGTGCCCGAAACTTTCTTCAGCGACAACGGCTTTCCTGCCCTGGAATGTTTCGGAATGGATTGCCTCCGGCCAGAGTCGGAAGCGAGGTTGAGAGCCTGGGCTGAAGCACGGAAAATTCGCTGGATGTCATGATACTCGCCACTGACGTCCACTATCGCGCGGACAGTACGGCCATTGCGGCGGGCGTCCTGTTCAGGGAATGGCATAGCGACACCGCCGCGCAGGTTATGACGCATCACGTCGGACAGGTAGCACCGTATCGGCCGGGGTTCTTCTTCGAACGCGAATTGCCCTGCCTTCTGGCCCTGATCGCGAAACTCGATACCCGGCCGGAGCTTGTCATCATTGATGGCTATGTCTGGCTCGGTGCAGACCACAGGCCGGGACTGGGCGCACATCTTCATGCCGCGCTCGAAAACACGATACCGGTGGTTGGCATCGCCAAGACCCGTTTCCACGGAACACCACCCCACACGGAGGTCTTCAGGGGCCTGTCCTCCCGACCTCTCTTCGTCACGGCCGTCGGGTTGGACGCTGATGTTGCAGCAAACTCGGTACGCTCAATGCATGGACCGCACCGCACGCCGACAATGCTCTCGGTCGTCGACCGCGCGTGTCGCGAAGCCATCTTGTCTGCATGAACATCTGGCCAGTGCGCCTGGAGACAGGCGACAGCCCCTGCAGCAGAATTCAGGCCGCCTGGAGTTCCGAGTTCAGGTTCCACACCTGCACAAGGGCCTTGGCCTTGGCCTGGGGCAGCGCATCGTAGATTTTCGACACGCCCTCGAGGAACGACATGGGGCGCGCCTTGCCGTACCGCTTGAAGTCCAGCTGCATGAAGATGGTCGTGAACTGCGACCTGTCCGCTCCCACCGCCTTGCAGGCGATCGCCAGCGGCTCGCCGCCCACATCCGCCACGATGCGCTGGGCGGTCCGGGTATCCACCCCGATAATGACTTCGAGCGCTTTCGTGAAACCGGCAACGTCACCAGCTTTCGCCTTGGCAACAAGCGCCTGGACCTCACCCGCGGCCCATGTCGACTGCTTCTGCGCCGAGGGAAGAAAGCGCATCTGCCGCTCGGCGAGCACGTCTGCGAAAATCTTGTCCAGCTCACCGGCATCCACGGCAAAGCGCTGCACGATCGCCTGGCGCATGCTCGCCGACACATGCCAGAACAGCTGGTGCGCCAGGTCCTTGGGAACATCTCTGCGATCGATCAGCGGACGGCGAATGCTGTCCACGGCTTGCGCCATGGCGACCAGGTCCGTGAAGACGGCGCGCGGGATCTCGGCACCGACATTCGCCAGCAAGGTCGCGATCACACCGGGCTCCTTCACGGCGACAAGCGCCGCAACGACTTCAGCCGGCACATTGGCGCGCTTCGCAATCGCCTCGCGGTGCGCTGTCGACTTTGCGTTGATGATGTCGATCAGGTCCTGCGTCGACAGGACCGGGGAATGGAACAGGATGGGAGAAGCGATCTCGATCTCGTCATTCGCGAGCACCTTGATCAGCTCCCGGGGGGCACTGTTCAGTGTTGCCAGCCGGCACGCCACCTTCTTGCGCACATCGGCTTCCACCTGATGGATCAGGCTCGTCAGGATCTGGTCGATGAGAACCGTGACTTCCGGCGTGAGTTCGCCTTCGCTTTCGAACAATAGCCCGGCCACGCGGTCAAACAGCGCGCTCCGCGCGAAGCCCGTTCGGTTCTCGGCCAGTGACTTGAGGTCTAGCAACTTGCTGCTCACGGCAATTGGGTGTCGACGAAACTGGACCACGTTGAATGGCCCGATTTTAAGCGTGAATTCGTTAATATCGTCTTGGGAGTGACGGACATGTCCTTGACGTGCGACGTCGGGGAAGCGTTAATTCCACGTTGAAACCTGAAGGTAGGAACGCCGACATGCGCCAATTGCTCATTATTGCAGCAGCCATCACCCCCCTTGCCCTGGGTGCATGCTCGACCACGAAATACGACAACGACCCGATGTACGACGCCGGTTTCGGCGACGGATGCGCGACCGGAACGGCACGTTCACAGGGCGCGCCGCCGTCCAAGCCCGTACGTGATGATGCCGACTGGGAGAACAGCGACGCCTATCGTGCGGGCTGGAAATCGGGATACGCATCCTGCAACACCGGCGGCAGGACTGACTCGATGGGTCACGATCGCGATCCGTCCGCACGCTACTGATTTCGCACGACCGAACCGCACTCCTGAAGGAGACAGCTCCAGATGCGTTCCATTGCGTTCCTGATCGTGCTGGTGCAGCTGATCCTGCTGGGCCCGCTCTACATGATGTACGGGCAGGTCGACCCCTGCCGCGCGCTGGCAAAGGACATTGCCCAGCGCGCTGAGAAGGCGGGCGGCCTCGGCAACGCCATCGACAGCGTGTTCACGGACCTCGAAGTGAGCGCACGCCGCGACGTGGCTGACAAGTCCACGATGCAATGCGCCGCCGAACTCGTCGGCCACTGGACCGGCGGCTAGTCAGCCGTTCACGCCTTTTGCGGAGATGCCGGTCGCTTGTTTTCGGCTTCCCGCTTGTGGGCGATGGTTTCGATCTTCTCGCGAAGACCCACGTGCGCCTTGAGCAGCGCGTCAAAGTCGCGCCGCTTGAGCACCAGCAGGTTGGTGTAGCCTGCCGAGATCACGTCGGCATTGCGCGGCTTGTCCGTGAGCAGGGCCATTTCGCCCACAAAGTCTCCGGCCTTCAGGCGGATGGGCTCGAGCCCCACCAGCACGTCGACCGCGCCCGAGGCAATGAAGAACATGCGGTCACCCAGCTCGCCCGCCGAAATGATGCGCTCTCCCGGCGGAAACAGCTCTGGCGTCAGCGTACGGGCCAGCTGCGCAATCTGGCCCTCTTCAAGGCTGGCGAAGATCGGCACCTTGCTCAGCATCTCTGTCAGGCGAAGCCCGAGGTCGAGCGGTGGCCGCGTCTCCGCCGCGCGGCGACGCTCGGTACGGTCTTCCTCAAGGCTCTCATAGACTTCATCCGAAATCAGCGACTGCTCGAGCTGGCCGCGATACTCAACCTCTTCGAGGCCAATCGCCAGGCGCTCCAGGTAGCGCGTCCGCATGGCGCGCGTGAAGTCGGGATACTGCAGGTCCAGCGTTTCGATCGCGCTGTTGATCGCCGCCATGCGTCCCTCGATGGCTTCGCGAACGGTGATGGCGGCGTGGTTGCCAATGAGCTCCGCGACCTTGGTGTC
>CAZYFM010000102.1:0-11569 GCA_964646885.1 uncultured Flavobacteriaceae bacterium | reverse complement strand
ACTGCAGCAGCTTGTAGGGAATGCGCCGGTAGCGCAGCAGCGACACCATCTTGCGGGTATAGGGGGATCCAGGCGCGCCATTCAGCGTCAGGGGAGTAGGGATCATTTCGAGAGTTCCTGAAGTTCCTGTTCAATCACCCAGAGCCTGTCCTGGCCCCAGTGTGCGTTGTTGCTGTTCACGCGGAATGACGGCACGCCCCAGAGACCCAGCGAGAAGAGTTCTTCCCGGTTGGCTTCGGCAACGGCTTTCCAGCTTTCGTCAGCGAGCGCGGCAGCGACCTGCTGTGGCGTGAGGCCGGCGCGTGTCGCCATTGCCTGCAGGCCTTCATCGCTGCCGGCATCGATGCCTTCCGAAAAGGCGCCGCCCAGGAATGACCTGGCAAACGCGTGACCTTTGCCAAGGCGGATCGCATGGTGCAGTACCGCGAGGCCGCGCTCGGTCGGACGTCCTACCGGATCCACGATCGTGCCAAAGGGGATGCCGAGGCGCTCGGCTTCGCGCTTTGTGTCCAGCGTGATGTAGAAGCGTTTCGTGGCAGGGACGGGAAGTCCACGCATGACCATGGGCAGCACGAAGCGCAGGCGCAGGTCGGCACCATAGTGATCGGCGAGCGCCTTGACGCGGTCAACGGCAAGCCAGGTATAGGGGCTCCGGAAGGACAGGTAATAGTCCAGCGTTGCGCCCTTGGCTGAGCCGGGTTTGCCCGACAGCGTGACTTCACGGACTGGCGCGATCAGGCTTGCCGGCGTGGTGTTCCGGGCGAGACCTGCTTCCTGCAATCGCTCTTCAAGGAAATGGAAGCGGTCAACGCCCCAGTACCATTCGCCTTCGAAATGGAACATGCCGCTGAGGTAGTGGCCCAGCTTCTTTCGCACGGCATCGCCATCGCGTGCGCCTGCCGGCGGTGTCGTGAACGGATACTGGAGGCCATAGGCCTTCGCGAGAATGAGGGCGTCCCGCTTTGCAAGGGCCTGGAGCTTCTCAAGTTCGGGCGCGGCGGCGGCTCCCGGCGGGGACACCGTGTAGGTTTCGACCTCCACGTTGTAGCGCGACCGGAGCGGTTCGAGCAGCTGCGCCGAGAGCTGCGAGTATGGATCCGCCGGCTCATGGAAATAGTGGACCACCGCCTTGCCGCCGAAGCGGCGCGGCAAGCCATTCAGGAAGCGCCGCGTATCGCGCAGGCCCCTGCTGGTGATGATGCTGGTGACAGTGCGGCTGATGGCTGCGCGCAAGCGCGACTCTCCTGAAATGTAATGACACTCAGAATGTCATTACACGTCGGGCGACGCAAGGCTGCAGTTTACCTGAAGCCTTTCACGATCGCTCCCGACTTCAGCAGTTCGGTCATCTGGCTGATGTCGTGTCCTGCTATCATGATCAGGTTCGGGTTCTCGTCGTGGATGCGCTTCAGCTCCTGAAGCTGCAGGAGCACGGCATCCCGGTCTTCCTCGAGGAAGAACTGAGACACGGCGCGGGCGCGGCCTGCGAGGCGCTCCACGCTTTCGAAACGCCAGGCGACATCGCCGAGGAACAGGTATTCCTGGCCGCTCGCCGCCTTCACGAATACCAGCTGGCTGCCCGGCGTGTGGCCCGGCGCCTTGATGAGGACGATGCCAGGTGCGAGGGCGTGGTAGGTGTTGTAGCTCAGCGGGCGATAGCTCGAGAGCGCGCCTTCAGGAAACTTCAGCCCGAACATTTTCTCGGGGTGGTCGACCTGCTCCTGGGTGAGCTGCGTGTGCTCGAGCACTTTCGGCAGCGACTTGTGCGCGACCAGTCCGCCAATGTGGTCGGGGTGTTCGTGCGTGATGACGATGCCCGAGGCAGCTTCCATCGCGGCCTGCATGCGGTCGTAGGCTTCCTTGTCGAAGCTCGGGTCCTTGGCCGACTCGACGCCTTCGACGGCCGTGTCGATCATGATGGTGCGGTCGGCGTAGGCGACCTGGTAGGAATAGACGGGCACTTCGACCTGCGTCCAGCCACCGCCGGCCACGGCAGCAGTGAAGGGGAAGCTGAAGGACATGATCCGCTCGACCCGGACCTCCACCGGCTTGTCGCCCGCGACCGTGTCGGCGAGCTTGCGGACCTCGGTCATGTCGATGGCATACCGACCGGATGGCATATGACTGTCGACGAAGAGCCAGTAATAGGCCACGGCAGACACAACAAGCAATGCAAGGGCCGCATAGCCCAGCCAACGCAAAAATCTCACTTTCGGTAACTCCCCGCCGAGGTGAAGTGAAGCTAGACTGCGGCAGTGGTCACACTCCAGAGAAAACACGATGGATGAAGCAACCAGGCAATCACATGTCTCCCGGATCCGGCGCGACGGGTTCACCATTGTCGAAAATGCCATCGAAGACTCGCTGATCAGCAGTCTTGAAGCCGCGCTCATTCGCCTGGAACGCGAATTGGAAGCGAAGCCGGCAGGGAATGGCTTCGAAGGTCATCGTACTGTTCGCATCTACAACCTGCTGGCCTTCGGGGCGCCGTTTACCGAGATTCCGGTACACGCTTCGGTTCTTCCCATTGTCGAGGGCGTGCTGGATCCGGGGTGCCTGGTGTCGTCACTGTCGTCAATTGCGATTGATCCCGACGAGGTCGCGCAGCCGATCCATGCGGATGACATGGTGATCCCGCTCGCCAAGCCGCATGCTCCGGTGGTCTGCAATTCGATGTGGGCGCTGACGGACTTCACCGATGCGAACGGGGCGACACGGCTCGTGCCTGGTTCCCACCTGAAGGACAATCCGGTCTATGGCGGCAGCTACGAGACCATTCCCGCCGAGATGAAGCGCGGCAGCGTGCTCATCTGGGATGGCGCCCTCTGGCATGGCGGTGGTGCCAACAGGACCGACAGGCGGCGGACAGGCATCGCGATGAACTATTGCGCTGGCTACATCCGGCAGCAGGAGAACCAGCAGCTCGGGCTCAGTCCGGAGCATGTCCGTACCTTCTCTCCGCGCCTGCAGGAGCTTGTGGGCTATGGGGTGTACCGGGGCCTGATCGGGCACATCAACAAGCGCAGCCCCGCGCAGGTGCTGGGCAGCGATGACGGTTTCAAGTCGGTCTGGGAGCGGACCTGAACGCATCTGCAGCAAAGCCTGTCGGAACATTGCGCAATTCAAGGCATTTTTGAAACGGATGAGGCGGGTGGCTTCTTCTCGCGCAGGCTAGAATGGCGACAGAGTCTGGCGGGCAACGTGCCTGCCGGCGACCCTTGGGATTGCCATCAACATGAAGACCACCCGTTACCACAAGCGCACCATTGCCGGACGTCCGCTGCATACCGAAACGCAGATGCTTTCCTACGGCTATGACCCGATGCTCTCGGAAGGCGCGATCAAGCCCCCCATCTTCCTCACGTCCACGTTCGTCTTCCGGAGCGCGGAAGAGGGCAAGATCCTGTTCGACGTGATCGGCAACAGGCGTGCGGCGCCCGAGGGACAGTCCGGTGGCCTCGTCTATTCGCGCTACAACAACCCGAACCTCGAGATGCTTGAAGACCGCCTGGCGCTGATCGATGAGGCCGAGGACTGCCTCGTCTTTTCATCCGGCATGGCGGCCATCACCACAACGCTGATGGCTTTCCTGCGTCCGGGCGACTGCGTGGCTTTCACCAAGCCGCTCTATGGTGCGACCGCGTCGGTGATCGAGCGCTTCCTGACAGAGTTCGGCGTGAAGCATGTGGCGATCGAGGATGCGCCCTCGGCCGAGACCATCCGCTCGTCCATCGGCAATGCCACGAACCTCAAGCTGATCCTGGCGGAGACGCCGGCCAATCCCTCGAACAAGCTTTGCGACATCGAGGCGCTGGCCGCCGTGGCCGGCGAGATTGCCAAGAAGAGCGGCACGAAGCCGATCCTCGCCGTCGACAACACCATGCTCGGACCCGTCTTCCAGAACCCGCTCAAGCACGGCGCTGACCTGAACATGTACTCGCTGACGAAGTACGTCGCGGGTCACAGCGACCTCGTGGCGGGTGCGGTGACGGGCAATGAGAAGGCCATCAATGCCATCCGCACGCTGCGCGGCTGGCTGGGATGCCAGCTCGATCCGAATTCCTGCTGGATGGTGACCCGCTCGCTCGAGACCGTGGCTCTGCGCATGAACAAGGCGGCGGACAACTCCAAGGCCGTGGCGGAGTTCCTGAGCAAGCACCCGAAGGTCGAGAGCGTGAATTTCCCGACGCTCTGGCCGAAGACCCATCCGCAGCGGATCATTTTCGAGAAGCAGTGCACGGGGACAGGGTCCACGTTCAGCTTCGTCGTGAAGGGCGGAACCCCGGAGGCCTTCCGTGTGCTTGACAGTCTGCAGATCATCAAGCTGGCGGTCAGCCTTGGCGGCACGGAGAGCCTTGCGTGCCATCCCGCAACGACGATGCACTCGAGCTTCTCGGCGGCGGACAGGGCGAGGCTTGGCATTCCGGACGGCCTGATCCGCATCTCGATCGGCGTCGAGCATCCGGAAGACCTGATTGCCGACCTGCAGAACGCGCTCGGCTAGGGCGCCTGCAGCGCGCCGCGACCTGCCGTGATCATGAAGAGGATGAGCGCGGCGGTTGCGGCGAGGTGGGCGACGAGGTCGACGACGTCCGTTTCAGGCGGATGGAAGAATGCCAGCAGGGTGGTCCCCAACGTGGCGGTCGCGAGCCCCAGCAGGGCAGTCACCTTCATCGCGTTGATGAACACCATGTGCCTCAGCACTGCCTGAAGCAGCAGGGCGAGCACGGTTCCCGACATCATGATGAACATGAAGCAGTCCGCGCTGGCGAAAATGTCCATGTC
Source organism: uncultured Flavobacteriaceae bacterium (assembly GCA_964646885.1). GTDB lineage: Bacteria > Pseudomonadota > Alphaproteobacteria > Micropepsales > Micropepsaceae > SZUA-430. The sequence continues at coordinate 6,784 of CAZYFM010000102.1, read as the reverse complement.
GTCGGCGGCATGAGCGGCCATGCCGCGCGTGCAGAGAACAGCGGACGACGCCAGCCAGATGAAGGCAAAGAACAGGACCCACGTGGTGCCGGTCCTCGTGCGTCCAGGCGTCGACAGGGTCAGTGCAGCGAAGATCGCCGCGAGGCCCGTGAGTGCTGCGGATACCGTCGACATCGCAAAGGCGGGGTCGGTCATGTGGCTCATGACCGTGTGGGGATCGCCGCCGATGCTGCCGACCAGCGCGATACCAAGGATGATCGGTATGGTGATCAGGGCGAAGCGCTGGACCAGCGGACGGTTGGGCCTGACCGGCTGAGCCGAGCCGGCGAGGCGATCGATCAGCTTGTCGGTGGGTTCACTCATCGGTGTCTCCCTGGAGCCGGGCGCGCAGGCTCTTCATGGCGCGGTGCAGGGAGGATTTCAGGGCCTGCACCGACAGTCCGCTCACGGAGGCGGCTTCGGCGAGCGAGAGTTCCTCGATCTTCAGGAGGCGGATCGCTTCACGCTGCGGGGCCGTGAGGCTTGCCATGGCATCGGCCACCACGGTTTCAGATTCAAGCCTGCTTTCCGTCGTTGAGCGGTGGTCGGCATGAGCCTCAAGCAGGGAGGCGTCCTGTCCCGCTTCCCGGCGCGAGATGCGGGTCTGGCGGCGCAGGACGTCGATCGAGCGGGCCTTGGCAATGGCGGCAACCCAGGGCTCGACCGGCCGTCCGGGTTCGTAGGTGTGGCGCATGCGATGAATGCTCGTCAGTGTTTCCTGGACAACATCCTCGACCAGGTCCGCGCTCCGGTGGTGGCGGCGTGCAATGATCCTGATGAAGGCTGCGGCTTCCTTCAGGAACAGGGCGTAGGGGCGCTGTTCACCCGCCTGTGCAGCCACCATCAGCCGCTTCCACCGCTCGGACTGGTCGTTCTTCTCCGGGTCGGATGTGGTCACGGCGTCCTTTACGTGTTCCATCGGGCGGGATCTGGCCAGCGTCCGATCCGACGCAGGGAGGGAGGGCTCCAGTCTTGCCGAAGCCAGCCCGAGGTCAATGGAGAAGTTGATGGCGGCCATGGCAGGGGATGGCTCTTGTCCTGTGCAATCACCAGACAGTTCGATGGCCGCTGCAGAAAAGTTCCTTCACCCGCAGCGACGGGCGAAACTTTTTCCGGTCCTGCATCGAACAGGAGGGAAATCCGCTTGGTGGAGAACCCATTCATGACCAGTATTCAGCGCAGTATTCTGCCGATTTTCTCTGCGTTCCTCCTGTTGATCGGGCTTTCGGGCCGGGCCGAGGCAAAGGACGCCGAGGTCTATACCGGCTTCTTCTCGTCCCTCGCCGTGGGAGGTTATGACGCCGTGTCCTATTTCACGACGGGCAAGCCGGTTCAGGGCGATGCGCGGTTCGAGGTGGCCTACAAGGGCGCGACCTGGCGCTTTGCCTCCCAGCAGAATGCAGAGGCGTTCCGGGCGAACCCGACGGCCTATGCGCCGCAATATGGCGGCTATTGCGCCTGGGCCGTATCGCAGGGGTACACCGCGTCGGGCGATCCGCTTGTGTGGAACATCGTGAACGGGAAGCTCTACCTGAACTACGACAAGAGCGTCCAGGCGAACTGGTCGAAGGACATTCCGGGACATATTGCGCGTGCAGACCGCAACTGGCCGGGCGTGCTTTCGAAATAGGATGGGTGACCGCGGCCTCGACGGCCGCGGTCCGCCTGCTCAGTGATTGCGGTGGCGGCGTTTGCCGCGCGGCTTCTCGGCCGGGGCGAGCCTGGCCCGGTCGAGGATGCGGCTGGCGTGGCTCATGACATGGAAGATGTATTGCTGGTCCACGGCGCCGTGGAAGAGGTGAGCCCAGGGACCGATCGCGAATATGGGGACATCTTCACCGCCATGGGTCTCGGCGCGCATCGGCACCAATGCCTGCTGGCGATAGTCGGAGCCGGTGGCCTCATGCGGATCGATGTCCGGGCGTGCCTTGCCTTCTGCGCTGGCGCCGGGACCGTTCGCGTAACCCAACGTCGTGTAGGCTTTCGCATCGAGGGCCTTCTCGGGCTTGCCTGACGCATCGTCGACCGTCGAGAGGATCGGGTTGTTGCGCGAGGGATAGCCGGACATGGTCAGCACGTGGCTGTGGTCGGCGGTGACGACGATGAGCGTCTCGTCCGTATTGACTGCGGCCAGTGCGGCCTTGACCGCGTCGTCCAGCGCGACGGTATCCTCGAGCGCGCGCGCGGCGTTGCCGCCGTGATGCGCGTGGTCGATGCGGCCGCCCTCGACGAGCAGGAAGTAGCCGTTGCGGTTGCGCTTGAGGATGTCGATGGCCTTCACGGTCATCTCGGCCAGCGAAGGTTCGCCCGCCTTGTCCTTTGCGCGGTCGAGTTCGAACTGCATGTGGCTGGGCTCGAAGAGGGCGAGCACGTGGCCTGTCTTTTCCGGGTTCAGTGCGTTGAAGCCCTGTCGGTTCCAGACGAAGGTGCTGTTGCCGCTGTAGCGGGCGAGCCAGGCCTCGACGAGGTTGCGCTTGTCCTTTCGCGTGCCCTTCTTCTCCGGATACTCGGGGTCGGTCAGTTCCTGCGGGAAGAAGCGGTCGCGGCCGCCGCCCATGATGACTTCCATGCCGTTGCCGGCCTTCATCTCGACAAGCTGGCGGGCAATGTCGATGCAGCCGGCGGCAATGGCAGCTTCGGGCATGTCGGCGTCGGACTCCCAGTCTCGGCCCGCCGTGTGGGCGTAGGTCGCCGCGGGCGTCGCGTGGGTGACGCGCGTCGTGGTGACGGCGCCTGTCGCCATGCCGGCCATCTCGGCGAGTTCGGCGATTGTCGTCACCTGGTTCTGGAGCCCGGCGGCGCAGTCATTCTCGGCGACGCGCGAGTTCACGCCCAGCGTGCCGTTGCGGGACTTGACGCCCGTCGTCATGGCGGCGGCCGACGGGGCGGAGTCCGTCACCTGCGAGTCATGGGAGTAGGTGCGCGAGAAGGCTGCGTAGGGCAAGGTCTCGTAGACGAGCTTGTTGGAGACGCCGTCGCGGCGGGCCTTCTGTCCCTGGTAGATGCGCGAGACGGTCATCGTGGTGACACCCATGCCGTCACCCACGAAGAGGATCACGTTCCTGGCGACCTTCGTGTTGGGTTTCAGGCGCAGGGATTCCTGCAGGCGGTCCTGTGCGTCGGTGTAGTACGGATCCTGCGCCTGTGGCAGTGCGGGGCCCGCGAGGGCGTGGTTGCTCAGCGTGGTGGCGGCGAGGCTTGAGAGGACGATGGCTGTCCCGATGCGCATGCGGTGCATGGCAACTCCCTGTGTTCAGAAGAATCCCGGCGCGATTTGCAGCGCCTGCAGCCTATAACTGCAGGCCTGACACGTAATCCGCAAGCTTCTGGCGCTCGGCAACAAGCTGTTGTTCCAGCTTGTCGATGTTGCGCTTGTGGGTTTCTGCCTGATCCTCAAGTTCGTTCATCGACTTCAGGTAGCGCGCCTGGATGTCACTACCAGGAGGAACAGCCTTGATGTTCTCGCGGATGCGATTCTGTTCCTGGTAGACGCGGTCGCGCGCGTTCGATTCGGCCTGGATCTGGTCCTGGAGCGATTCGATGGTGCGCTTGATTTCCGCGATGCGGTTGAAGGCATTGCGCTGCGCCGGCGTGAGGTTCGTATTGCCCGCATAGGCGAGGATCACGTTCACGTCGAGGTCGGCGAGCAGCTGCTCCTCAAGGCGCGCCCATTGCGTGGTGATCGTCTGGCGGACGATCGCGCCGGCCTTGAGGTCCACCGGCACGCGGAAGGCGATGTCGGTCATCTCGGCGGCCTTCGGGTCCGGCGTGATGAGTTCCCAGCCGGCCTGGCGCGGATGCTCGATGATGATGCGGCGGTCTTCCTTTGCGGCACCCTTGAGCGTGTAGACGGTCGTGCGCTGGTCGACGATGGAGGCCTTGAAGATGCCGTTCGCCATCGTGGCCTTCGAGATTGTCTGTTCGGCCTTTTCCTCGCGATCGATCAGGACCTTCTGGTCGAGCGCAAAGCCCAGCATGCGGGACTCGGAGTCGGGCAGCGAGGAGAGCTGCGCGTCGCCGACGTATGACGTGCCACCCGTTTCCTTGCGATAGAGCGTGAGCACACCCGGCGGCAGGCTGACGCCCGACGTGTTCGACAGCTTCAGCGCGGCCAGCGGGTGACGCGCATGCGTGTCGGGCTGGTAGACGGAGACGAGTTCGCCCGGCACGGTCTTGTCGACGATGGGGACGGCGAGCGACTGGCCGTTCATCACGGTGACCGTGAAGGGCATGCGGAACGTGACCTGCGTCGCGCTTTCGGCGGACTGGGCCTCGATGGGAGAGGCGGTGTCGGGACGCGCGCCGCCCGAGACGCTCTTCTCGAAGGCGGGTGCAGCCATCGCCGGCGGCGGTGGCGGTGGCGGGGGAGCCGGCATTGCGTCGGCCATCTCCTCGCCGCGGGCGGGCATCGAGCCCTGGTCGGGGCGCGGCAGGATTCGGCCGAGGATCTCGACCGGCACTTCCGGACGGTTCACGTAATAGGTCGCGTAGAGCGCCTGGCGGAAGGTGACGGGATTGCCGGTCACAACGGTCAGGTCGACGTCCACCCAGTCATTGCCGGTGACGTTCTCGAGGATCGCCCAGCCCTGCATGCGGGCGGTCTTGTCGTCGATCGTCGTCGCGCGATAGGACGTTTTCCAGAGCGGCGTCTCCACCACATAGGCGACCGTCACCTTGCGCGCGCCCGTGCCATTGACGCGGATCTTGAGCGTGCGGCCCTGGCCTTCGCGGTGCTCGGAGACGGCGGCGAGCGCCTGGTTGATCTGCTTGGTCAGCACCGGATCGGAGAAGGTGATGGAGCTGGCGTCCTCGAGCACGAACTGCTTCAGGCCGTATTCCGTCATCACGCCGACACGGTGGCGCGTGGTCAGCTTTGTGCCGTCCTCGCTGGTGGTCTGTTCCTCGTTCACGCTGACGATGCGGCCGTCGAAGCTCGAGCTCGCGCGCACCGATACTTCGGCGCCTTTCAGCGCCTCGACGAGGCTGGCATTGGATTCAAGGGCGCGCGGGCCGAAGGGGAGGCCGCGGAAGATGTCGGAGAGCGGCGCGCGCGAGGGCAACTGCACGAAGCCCGTGTTGCCCTGCTGGTCGAACACGACGATGCTCTTCAGGATGTCGTCGACCTGGTCCATGCGCACGGGCATGAGGAGTTCGGCGGTGCCGGTGACGTCGGCCTCGTATTCGAAATAGCCGACGCCGCCCGTCGAGAGCATCACGCGCTTCAGCGAGGGGACGACGGCGGGGCCCGAGACGCTGTGCGTTTCGGCGGGCATGCTGGTGGCCGTCTCGACCTTCGTGCCCTGCACGCGCTGCTTCAGCGCGAAGAGGCCGAGGGCGAGCAGGCCCGTGAAGGCGATGAACATGCCCACGCCGCGGACAAGGTTGCCCACGTGGCGCTTCGGCGCGGCGGGTGCCGCGGCTTCTGTTGCGTGTGTCTCAGTCATTTCAGGCCCCCAACCCGAGAAATGGATCCTAATCCGGTGTCACGATGCGCCTGAGCCGCGCCGGCTCTTCCATGCGCGAGGCCCAGCCATCGGGCGATGCGAGGAAGGCGGCGAGCTCGGCGGGTGATCCCGTCAGCTTCGCGATGTCATATTTTGCAGGACCGGGCGTGCCGCGGACCTTGCCCTGGCGGATGAGGTCGCTGACCTTCTCCGCGTCGAGCAGCCAGAACGTGGCCGTGGCGCCGGTCGTTTCGTAATAGCCGAGGAACGAGCCGCCTTTCGTCTCGTTGCGCGCCTGCTCGGGCTCGAGCACGGTCGCGTAGAAGACCGAGCGGTTGCCCACGCGCGTCGTCGCCATCTCGTAGATCGTGTAGTCCTTGCCCTCCACATAGACGAGCCGCAGTGGCTTGTTCGGGTCGGGCTTCTGGAAGTGCAGGAACACGGCTTCGGGCTTGCCGCTGTCGGAGTCGAGGCCCTGCCAGTCACCGACCAGCGCCTCGTCATTGATGGGCCCGCGGCCCGCCGGCATGTTCGTGGCCGTGACGAAGCAGCCGCCAAGAAAGAGGGCTGCACCCAGGACGAGGGCCTGTGAAATGATGCGGAATTGAAGCATGGAGTTCCCCTTGGGCGTGGCTCCCGGCGGGAGGCGCGGCCCGGCCAGACATTAACGAACCCGAGACTGAACTCCAAGCGTGGCCATCCTGAGGCAGAATTGTGCCGCGCGGCTCCACGCGTGCTGGTTGAACTGTCGCATGGGGATGACCCACGTTTGCACCTTTACCGCGGCAAAGCGGGGCTTTAGCTTGCGCCGCCTCACATGACCCAAACCGTCCTGATCATCGATTTTGGTTCGCAGGTGACGCAGCTGATTGCCCGTCGCCTGCGCGAGCAAGGCACATATTGCGAAATCGTGCCCTTTCAATCCGCGGATGCCTGGCTTCGCAAACAGCGTCCCGCCGCGATCATCCTCTCCGGATCACCGGCCAGCACCACCGAGGCAGACAGCCCGCGGGCGCCGGCACAGGTGTTCGAGATGGGGCTGCCCGTCCTTGGCATCTGCTATGGCGAGCAGCTGATGTGCGCGCAGCTCGGTGGCAAGGTCGAGGCCGGCCACCATCGCGAGTTCGGGCGCGCGACGCTCGAGATCACCGAGACCTCGCCGTTCTTCGACGGCATCTGGGAGAAGGGCGCGAAGGACGACGTCTGGATGAGCCACGGCGACCGTGTCACCGCATTGCCGAAGGGCTTCAAGGTGATCGCCGTCAGCCAGAACGCGCCCTATGCCGCGATCGCCGACGAGG
>CAZYFM010000101.1:0-11605 GCA_964646885.1 uncultured Flavobacteriaceae bacterium | reverse complement strand
CATCGTGTTCGATGACGCGGATCTGGATGCCGCTGTAGCCGGAGCGATGCTGTCCAAGTTCCGCAACATGGGACAGACCTGCGTGTGTGCGAACCGGTTGTTCGTGCAGGACAAGGTCTATGACGCGTTCGCCGCCAAGCTTGCTGCGGCCGCCGCTGCCATGAAGGTCGGCGACGGCCTGGCCGAAGGCGTGACGCAGGGGCCGCTCATCAACATGGAAGCCATCGAAAAGGTCGAGCGCCTCGTCAATGACGCCGTGCGCAAGGGGGCCAAGGTGATTGCTGGTGGCAAGCGCCATGCGCTGGGCCAGACCTTCTTCGAACCGACGGTACTCACCGACGTCAACACGCAAATGCCGATCGCGCAGGAAGAGATCTTTGGTCCTGTCGCAACACTGTTCCGGTTCAGCACGGAAGCTGATGCGATCCGCCTTGCCAACGACACCGAGTATGGGCTCGCCGCCTATTTCTATGCGCGTGATCTCGGCCGCGTGTGGCGCGTCGCGGAAGCGCTGGAGTACGGCATTGTCGGGATCAATGAAGGCATCATCTCGACGGAAGTGGCGCCCTTCGGCGGCATGAAGGAAAGCGGCATCGGCCGCGAAGGCTCGAAGTACGGCATCGAGGACTTCCTTGAGGTGAAGTACCTGGCCATGGGAGGCATCGGCGCATGAGCATCAAACTCTACTTCGCACCGCAGACGCGGTCGATCACGGCGCTCTGGATGCTGGAAGAAGCTGGTGCGCCGTATGAGCTTGTGCGCATGAACATTCGTGCGCCTGGGCATCCGTCGGCGGAGTTCCGCCAGGTCAATCCGATGGGAAAAGTGCCGGCGTTGCAGGATGGCGGTGCGGGCTTCGGCGAGACGGCGGCGATCCTGCTTTACATCGCGGACAAGTTTCCGCAGGCGAAGCTGGCGCCCCTGCCCTCCGATCCAAACCGCGGACGCTTCCTGCAGTGGCTGATGTATCCCGCCACCACGATCGAGCCTGCGATGATGGAGAAGCGCCGCGGCGCGGAGCCGATGACGACGGCGGCGGGCTGGGGTGACTATGATCGCGCGATGGCGGCGCTTGAGGGCGCGCTGACGCCCGGGCAGTGGCTGTTCGGCCAGCAGTTCACGGCCGCAGACCTCTACGTCGCGTCGTCGCTGGGCTTTGGCATGATGTTCGGCATGATCGACAAGCGCCCGGCGTTTGTGGAGTACCATGGCCGGGCCAGCGCACGACCGGCCTACAAGCGGGCCCGCGACATCGAATCGGCGGAGATGGCGAAGGGGTGAGTGCTCTCCACTACAAATTTGCATGTCATGGTGCGCGAAGGCGCACCACCCACGACTTCCCTGCAGCGAGAAAGTCGTGGGTAGTCTGCCTGCGCAGACCATGACAGGAAGAGATTGATTGAGGTGACAAAATGACAACCAATGCAGAATTGCTCGCGAGGCGCCAGGCCGCCGTTCCGCGTGGCGTGAATACGGCCCATCCGGTGTTTGCGGCGAAGGCGCTCAATGCCGAAATCTGGGACGTCGAGGGCAAGCGCTACATCGACTTCGTTGGCGGCATTGGCGTGCAGAATACGGGTCATCGCCACCCGAAGGTCGTGAAGGCGATCGAGGCGGCCTTGCAGGGCACGATCCATACGGCTTTCCAGGTGAATGCCTACGAGAGCTACATCGCGCTGGCCGAGAAGCTGAACGCGCTGGCGCCGATCGATGGACCTGCCAAGACGATCTTCTTCTCGACGGGTGCGGAAGCGGTCGAGAACGCCATGAAGATCGCGCGCTACGCCACGAAGCGCTCCGCGGTCATCGCGTTCTCGGGCGCGTTCCATGGGCGCACAATGTTCACGATGGCGCTGACGGGCAAGGTCGTTCCCTACAAGGCCGGTTTCGGGGACATGCCGGGTGGCGTCTATCGCCTGCCCTTCCCTGTCGAGAGCCATGGTCACACCGCCGCGCATTCGCTCGAGGCGCTGGAGATGCTGTTCAAGACGGACCTCGAGCCCACGCGGGTCGCCGCCATCATCATCGAGCCCGTGCAGGGCGAAGGTGGCTTCTACGTGGCGCCGCCCGCGTTCCTTCAGGCTTTGCGCAAGATCTGTGACCAGCATGGCATCATGCTGATTGCCGATGAGATCCAGTCCGGCTTCGCGCGGACGGGAAAGCTTTTTGCCATCGAACATTCCGGCGTGAAGCCCGACCTCATCACGACGGCGAAGAGCCTGGCCGGCGGCATGCCGCTGTCGGGCGTCATCGGCCGCGCGGCGATCATGGATGCACCGGAAGCCGGTGGCCTTGGTGGCACCTATGCGGGCAATCCCGTCGCCTGTGCTGCGGGCCTGGCCGTCATCGACATCATCAAGGAGGAGAACATCCTTGAGCGCAGCGTCGTGCTTGGCGACAAGCTGAAAGCACGACTGAAACAGATGTCGATGCGCAATGACCTGCCGCCGATCGACGACATCCGAGGCATTGGCAGCATGGTCGCCTTTGACCTCGTCAAGGTGCGCGGCGGACAGGAACCGGATCCGGACCGGACGAAGAAGCTGATGGCGGAGGCGCTGAAGCGCGGGCTGATCCTGCTCACCTGCGGCCTCTATGGCAACGGCGTGCGCGTGCTCGTTCCCATCACTGTTGAAGACAAGGTCCTCGAAGAGGGCCTCTCCATCCTCGAAGAGTCACTGAAAGCAATCGCATGATCCCCCGTTACTCCCGCCCCGAGATGGTGGCGATCTGGTCCCCCGAAACGAAGTTCCGCATCTGGTTCGAGATCGAGGCGCACGCTGCCGATGCGCTCGCGGAACTCGGCGTCATCCCGAAGTCTGCCGCGAAGACCATCTGGGAACGCGGCGGGAAGGCGAAGTTCGATGTCGCCAAGATCGATGCGATCGAGCGCGAGGTGAAGCATGACGTGATCGCGTTCCTGACGCACCTGGCCGAATTCGTTGGCGAGGATGCGCGCTTCGTGCACCAGGGCATGACGTCGTCGGACGTGCTCGACACGTGTCTTGCCGTGCAGTTGACGCGCGCTGCGGACCTGCTCATCGCGGATACGGACCGCGTGCTGGCGGCGCTGAAGAAGCGTGCATTCGAACACAAGATGACACCGACCATCGGCCGCAGCCACGGCATCCATGCAGAGCCCACGACCTTTGGCGTGAAGCTTGCGGGCTTCCACGCCGAGTTCCAGCGCGCCCGCGCGCGGCTTGTCACGGCGCGCGACGAGATCTCGACCTGCGCCATCTCCGGCGCTGTGGGTTCATTTGCGCAGATCGATCCGCGGGTCGAGGAGCATGTTGCCAAGGCACTCGGGCTGAAATCCGAACCCGTCTCGACACAGGTCATTCCGCGTGACCGTCACGCGGCGTTCTTCGCCGCCCTGGCTGTCGTGGCGTCGTCGGTGGAACACATCGCCACCGAAATCCGCCACCTGCAGCGGACGGAAGTGCTGGAAGCGGAGGAGTATTTCTCGGAAGGCCAGAAAGGCTCATCCGCGATGCCGCACAAGCGCAACCCGGTGCTGACGGAAAATCTCACGGGACTTGCCCGCATGGTGCGCGCCTTTGCCGTGCCGGCCATGGAGAACGTGGCGCTCTGGCACGAGCGTGACATCTCCCATTCGTCGGTTGAACGCATGATCGGCCCCGATGCGACCATCACGCTCGACTTCGCACTGAACCGCCTCGCGGACGTGGTCGAGAAGCTGGTCGTCTATCCGGAACGCATGCAGCGCAATCTCGATCTACTCGGCGGGCTCGTACATTCCCAGCGCGTCATGCTCGCCCTCACGCAGAAAGGCGTGTCGCGCGAAGACTCGTACCGCCTCGTCCAGCGCAATGCGATGCCCGTGTGGCAGAACATGCACCATGGACGGCAAGGCACGTCGTTCCTCGACAATCTTAAAGCGGATTCTGAAGTGACGAAGGCGCTGCCGGTCAAGGAACTTGAAGCCCTGTTCGACCTCGCCTATCACTTGAAACACGCAGACACCATTTTCAAACGCGTCTTTGGAAGCAGCTGAGGGTCCGGTCCTATGGGTTCGCCGATCAATCTGGGAAGAGTTTTCGGCGTCTACCTTCGGGTTGATATCGGCGTCTTTCTCGTTGCTGCCATCTTCATCCTTGACGGGCTGCGCGAGCCGGGCCTGGGCGGCGTGATCGATGAGGTCACGTTCGTCATCCTGCTGTTCCTGTCGATCTACCTGCACGAGATGGGACATGCGTTCGGTGCCCGGATGTTCGGCATCGGCACGCTGGACGTAACGCTGACCTTCTTTGGCGGCTATGCCCGCCTCACCCGCCAGCCGCGAACGACGCTCGAGGAGATCGTGGTGTCGTTTTCGGGGCCGGCGGCGAACCTGCTGCTGGCGGCGGGGCTCTATTTCTTCCTGAACAGCCACTCGAGTGATGGCGTCGCCAATCATTCGTGGGAGATCCTCTGGCGCCTGCAGATGGCGAACCTGTTCCTGGGCCTGTTCAACCTGCTGCCGGGCTATCCGCTCGACGGCGGACACATCGCGCAGGCGGTGCTCGCCCGCTTCATGCGGCGCAACCGGGCGCGCGTCATCACGGGCTATATCGGGGTCGCCGTCGGGTTCCTGCTCATCGCCCTCGGCATCCAGGGCGGCGGCTTTGGCTTCACGGTCCTCGTGGGCATCCTCCTGATCCTTGCGGCCTCGCAGGAAATCCAGTCTGCGCAGAACAGCCGGTTCTGACGGCATGACCGCGCTTCCATCCTTCCGGGAAGCGCTGCGCGTGTGGGCCTATATCGGCTGCGTGAACTTCGGTGGACCGGCCGGGCAGATCGCGCTCATGCATCGGGTGCTTGTCGAAGAGAAGAAGTGGATCAGTGATGCACGGTACTTCCATGCGCTGAACTACTGCATGCTCCTGCCCGGCCCCGAAGCGCAGCAGCTGGCGACCTATGTGGGCTGGCTGATGCATGGGGTGCGCGGCGGACTGGCGGCCGGGCTCCTGTTCATCCTGCCCGGTGCGCTGGTGATGCTGGGGCTGAGCCTCGTCTATGCGCTGCATGCCGACGCGCCGCTCGTGCAGGACCTGTTCTTCGGCATCAAGGCTGCAGTCCTCGCCATCGTGATCGAGGCGATCCTGCGCATTGCGCGCCGCGCCTTCATCGGCCCGGCCATGTCGCTGATCGCCATCGCCGCCTTCCTGTCCCTGTTCCTGTTCAATATCCCCTTTCCGCTCGTCGTCCTCAGCGCTGCCCTGCTGGGCTTTGCGGGGTCGCGCCTTGCGCCGGACCAGTTCCGGGCCGCCGGTCACAAGGCCAGCGGCGGGACGGGCGGCGTTGGGCACGCCGTCGATCTCGCGCTGTCGCGCGGGGAACTTGCGCACACACGCACGACGACGACCGGGACACTGCGCAGGGTCCTCGTCTGGCTCGCGATCTGGCTGCTGCCTGTGGGAGCCCTCTGGGTGGCGCTGGGTCCAGAACACGTCTATGCCACGCTGGCCGGGTTCTTCAGCCGCATGTCGGTCGTCACCTTTGGCGGCGCCTATGCCGTTCTGGCCTACGTGGCCCAGGAGGCGGTCGCGACCTATCAGTGGCTCTCAGCCTCCGAGATGCTCGACGGACTTGCGCTTGCGGAGACCACGCCGGGACCGCTGATCCTCGTCCTGCAGCATGTGGGGTTCCTAGCCGGGTTCCGGGCGGCGACCGGCCTCGACCCGGTGCTTGCCGGCGTGATCGGCGCCTTCATCACGCTCTGGGTGACGTTCGCGCCGTCGTTCCTCTGGATCTTTGCCGGCGCGCCCTATTCGGAACGCGTGCGCGAGAACCGCGCGCTCTCCGGCGCGCTTGCGGCCATCACGGCGGCGGTCGTCGGCGTCATCGCCAATCTCGCAATCTGGTTTGCCATGCATGTGCTGTTTGCGCATGTCGACATCGTCGCGTGGGGCGTGGTGCAGCTGCATGTGCCGGACATTCAGACGATCCAGTGGCTGCCGGCCGTTCTGTCGGTCGGCGCCATCGTGGCACTGCTCCGGTTCCATGTGCAGGTTCCGGTGCTGCTGCTTCTCAGCGGTGCAGCAGGCCTCGCGCTGCGTGCGTCAGGCCTCTGAACGGCGCACCCGACGCCACAGCCACCTCACGCCACTGGCGACCAGTATGAAGCCCCCGAGCAGCAGCGCGAGGTTCACCCACATGCGGCCGCCGGGGCGGTCAATGGTGCGCGACCACAGGGAAGGCGCTTCGCCCTCGCGCGCGAGACGGAAGGCGACGAAGGTATCGCCGGGTGGCGTTCCAAGCTGGCCGTGGCCGCCGGCTGCGATGACGACGTATTGCGTTCCCTTGTACTCATAGGTCATGGGTGTCGCGAAACCGCCTGCGGGCAAGCGGCCCTGCCAGAGTTCCCTGCCCGACTTCGCGTCGAAGGCGCGCAGGTAGTTGTCCATGGTCGCGCCGATGAAGACGACGCCGCCCGCAGTGACGAGCGAACCACCCAGCGTCGGCATGCCGGTCGGAAGCGCGATGTTCAGCGGCACGAGTTCTTCCGTCGTGCCGAGCGTGGATTCCCAGAGAATCTTGCCCGCCTTGAGGTCGATGGCGGCCAACACGCCCCAGGGCGGGTTGTTGCAGGGTACGCCCAGCGGCGACAGCATGACCTCACGGATCATGCCCCACGGCGCGCCTTCCTGCTGCGAGACTTCCTTGTCGGGATGTTTCGCGTCGAGTTCCTCGAACTTCTCCGCCGGAAACAGCGTGATGAGGTGAGGGCCGCGTGACGTATTGGCATAGAGGATCTGGTTCACAGGGTCGAAGGTCACGCCCCCCCAGTTCACACCGCCGCCGGTCATCGGAAACAGGATCGTTCCCTGTTCGCTGGGGGGCGTGTAGAGGCCTTCGCTGCGTGCGGCCGCGATCCTGTCGCGACACACGCCGCGATCCCACGGCGTGAAACCGAACGCATCGTCTGGCGTCAGCTTCTGTGGCACCAGTGCGGGAACGTGGGTCGGGAAAGGCTGTGTCGGCGAGAGGACCTCGCCCTTCACGCCACCCTGCGGTACGGGGCGCTCTTCCACCGGGAACACGGGCTTGCCGGTGTCGCGGTCGAGCACGAACAGGAAACCCTGCTTTGTCGGCTGGATGACGACGTCGCGTGGGCCATCCTCGAGGTTCAGCGTGACGAGCGTCGGCTGGGCCGGATTGTCATAGTCCCAGACGTCGTGGTGGACGGTCTGGAACGACCAGACGAGCTCGCCGGTCTCGGCCTTCAGCGCGACGACGGAGTTGGCATGTTCATTGTTGCCGGGACGCAGGCCGCCGAAGAAATCGGGGCTCGGCGAAGACGTCGGGAGGAAGACCAAACCGCGCTTGGCATCTCCCGACATTGGCGCCCAGACATTGGCGTGGCCGACATTCCTGTTGCCTCCGCCCCACGTCGCGCTTGCGGGGTCGCTTTCCTCGCGCGGGATCGGGTCCCAGGTCCATTTCAGCGCGCCAGTCCCGATGTCATAGGCGCGTACGGTTCCGTGTGGCGCATCCACGCGTGTGTTGTCGCCAATCGAAGAGCCTACGACGACGGTATTGCCGACAACCACCGGCGCGGAGGTCACCTGGAACTCGCCCGGCCATTTCAGTTCCATGCCAGGGTCGATCTTCACTTCGCCATTCGTGCCGAAGCCCTCCACGGGCTTGCCGGTGTCGAGAGACAGTGAAAAAAGGCGCGCGTCGTTCGTGGCTGCGAAGATCCTGCCGCCCGCGCTGGCCACGCCCCTGCAATTGAACTTGTTCGCGGGAAAGACCTTGTCGGTCGGGATTTTCGGGTCGAAACGCCACAGCTGACTGCCGGTTTCCGGATCGAGCGCAATGATCTCGTTGAAGGATGTGCAGGTGATCAGCTTGTCGCCGACGAGGATTGGCGTGGCCTGAAGCGACGTCCGCCGCATGGTCTTGCGGTCACGCTTCGCCAGGTCTCCGGTCGAAAAGGACCAGGCCGGGATGAGGCTGTCGACATTTTCTGGCGTGATCTGACGCGCCACACTGAAGCGCGAGCCGCCTTCGTCGCCACCATAGTGGCTCCAGCCAGCTTCATCGGCGTGCACCGCCAGCGCAGCGCCAATCGTGCAGAGGAGTGCAATGCGGAGTTTCATGATGGCCTCCCGGTCGGCAGGCCATCACCTTAGCTGACGGATCAGGCAGCCACCAAGGGCCGACTATGTCCCCGCCTGGATCTGCTCGACGGCCTTGACCATGAGGTCTTCCATTTCGCGGCGGATCTGGTGGTCGGACACGGACACGGACTTCGCGTCGAAATCCTTGCGGATCTTGCGGAAGACATCGTCGTCGCCTGCCTCCTCGAAGTCGGACTTCACCACTTCCTTGGCGTAGGCATCCGCAGCTTCCCCCGAAATGCCGAGCTTTTCGGCGGCCCAGAGGCCCAGCAGCTTGTTGCGGCGGGCGGTTGCCTTGAACTTCAGATCCTGGTCGTGGGCGAACTTGCTTTCGTAGCCCTCGCGGCGCTTATCAAAACCAGACATTGAGCCAAAAAACTCCCTAATCGTGAAATCCAGGCAATGACATTCATCTAGTGCGCGCGAGGCTCTAGCGCAATGCTCACAGGCATGACAAGGGCGGCACATTGTGTCCGCGGGCGGGCATGCGCTAGACTGAGGCTCGGCGCTCGTGAGAATGGCTTGTAATGGCCATTTCACGAGCGTTGGCATTTGAGGCGCCGGCCTGGCTGGCCCGCGCGACAGGACATTTCATCCGATGAAAACCCGCAAGCTGGTTTACGAAGGCAAGGCCAAGATCCTCTATGAGGGTCCCGAGCCCGGCACGCTGGTCCAGTACTTCAAGGACGATGCGACCGCCATGAACGGCAAGAAAAAGGCCGTGCTGGAGGGCAAGGGCGTCCTGACCAACCGCATTTCCGAGTACCTGATGTCGCGGCTGACGGAGATCGGTGTCCCCAATCACTTCATGCGGCGCCTCAACATGCGCGAACAACTGATTCGCGAGGTGGAAATCATTCCACTTGAGGTTGTGGTGCGGAATGTCGCTGCCGGCTCGATGGCGAAACGCTTCGACATGGAGGAAGGGGCGGTTCTCCCCAGATCAATCATCGAGTTCTACCTGAAAAACGACAAGTTGCAGGACCCGATGGTGACGGAGGAGCACATCACCGCATTCAACTGGGCCACGCCGCAAGAGATTGATGAAATCGTCGCGATGGCGATTCGCATCAATGACTTCTTGTCAGGGTTGTTTCTCGGCGTGGGGATCAAGCTCGTCGACATGAAAATTGAATTCGGAAGGCTCTGGGAAAATGACATGATGCGTGTAATTCTAGCTGACGAGATCAGTCCGGACTCGATGCGCCTCTGGGACATCCGCACGAGCGAGAAACTGGATAAGGACCGTTTCCGGAGGGATCTCGGCGGAGTGACTGAAGCCTACAGCGAAGTCGCCAAACGCCTTGGAATCATGAACGAAGTGCAAAACACCGAACGCAAGGGACCCGTCCTCGTCAAATGAAAGCGCGCGTTACAGTCATGTTGAAGTCAGGCGTGCTCGATCCGCAAGGCAAGGCGATCGGACAGGCCCTGAACCGTCTCGGCTTCCAGGGTGTCGGCGAAGTACGTCAGGGAAAAGTGATCGAACTCGAACTTGAAGAGAAGGATCAGTCTCGTGCCCACGCGAGACTTTCCGAGATGTGCGAGAAGCTGCTGGCGAATACCGTGATCGAAAACTACGCCATCGAGTTCAAACAATAAGGCGTACACGGAAGAACGTGCCTGAAAAAATACTGGTGAATTTTTTGGGGTTTGTTCAAGGGGTAGATGATGACACGCTTAGGTTCCCTCGCGGGCGTGATGTGCCTTTCCTTGCTTTTGATGCCGACACTCGGACAGCCCGCCGCCGCTGCGGCAGGCACGTCGGCGACGGCCGCCGACATGGATGCGCGAATGGTCGCCGCGATGGATCTGCTGGACGCCATGGGCGGACGCCAGTCCATCATGTCCCAGATCAGCGCCGTCGTTCCGGCCCAGATGCAGGAGCTTCAGTCGCAGTTCCCGAACATGTCTGCGGAGATGCGCCTGGCGATCGAGCATTCGATGCGTGACGAGATGGCGAAGGGCGTGAACCAGCTGCTGACCCGCATGGCGGGTGCCTGGGCTCATCGCTTCACCACCAAGGAACTGCGCGAGATTGCAGCTTTCCACCGCTCACCGGCCGGAAAGAAGCTGCGGGCCGAACAGGAAGACCTGCACCGCGAGGTCTCCGAGATCGGTCGCAGCTGGGGCAAGGAAATCGGCAAACGCATCCAGCAGCGCCTGCGCGAACAGACGACGCGTCCGCCTGCCCTGACGAGCTGACCTGACACCAGCCAGGTTTCCAAACGAATCAACTGGCGGCGGTTGACCGCGCGCGCCGGCACGCCTGCCTCAATGCCGGGCAGCGGGCCGGGTTTTGCGGGCGCCCTTGGGCGGTCGCCGAACGGTCCTTACGCCGCGCCATTTGGGGCTGAATAACGCAGTCGTTGATCTCGCTTTTTGGGGGCTCAGGCATTAATTAGGGCGCCTCAAACGCTTGAGGGAGTACTCCACCCGTGAAAGCGGCCGTAATTGTCTTCCCCGCCTCGAATTGTGACCGTGACGTCGCCATGGCGCTTGAACGCGCCAATGGCAAGGCGCCGCTGATGGCCTGGCATGGTGATGCGACCCTGCCCGACGATCTCGACCTGATTGTCCTGCCTGGCGGATTTTCCTATGGCGACTACCTGCGCTGCGGCGCGATGGCGGCGCATTCGCCGATCATGCGCGACGTCATCGCCCGCGCGAAGAAGGGCACGCCCATTCTCGGCATCTGCAACGGGTTCCAGGTGCTCTGCGAGACAGGCCTCCTGCCAGGCGTGCTGATGCGCAATGCGAGCCTGAAGTTCGTGTCCCGCTCCGTCACGATGACGGTTGAAGGCGCCAACACGATGTTCACCGCGCGCTACACGCCCGGCCAGAAGATCAAGATCCCGGTCGCGCATGGCGATGGAAACTACTTCGCCGACAAGGCCACGCTCGACCGCCTCGAAGGCGAAGGCCAGGTGGCGTTCCGCTATGTCGAGGGTGACAACCCGAATGGCGCGGCGCGCAACATCGCCGGCATCTTCAACGAGAAAAGAACGATCCTGGGCATGATGCCCCATCCCGAGCGCGTCTCGGAACCGCTGCATGGCGGTACCGACGGCAAGGCTATCTTCGACAGTTTGGTGAGCGCCCTCTCGTGACAGAAGCAACCCTTACGCATGCCATCGACCACGGTCTGTCCGAAGACGAGTGGAAGCACATCCTGCGGGTCCTGAACCGCGCGCCGAACCTGACCGAGCTCGGCATCTTCTCGGTCATGTGGAGCGAGCACTGCAGCTACAAGTCCTCGCGCGTTCACCTGAAGAAACTGCCGACCAGCGCGCCCTGGGTCATCCAGGGGCCGGGCGAGAATGCGGGCGTCATCGACATCGGTGACGGCGACGCCATCATCTTCAAGATGGAAAGCCACAACCATCCCTCGTTCATCGAGCCCTACCAGGGCGCGGCGACCGGCGTGGGCGGCATCATGCGCGACGTCTTCACGATGGGCGCGCGTCCCATCGCGA
>CAZYFM010000100.1:0-11685 GCA_964646885.1 uncultured Flavobacteriaceae bacterium | reverse complement strand
GTTTTGTGCCTTTGTGTCAATCACCTTCCTTCCAGTGCTCGACACATCTAAGGCGCTCGCCGGGTGATCTCGAAGTCATGCACCGTCTGGTCCGTCGACGGAAACACGTAGTGCCACCACTCCTTCTCGA
This sequence comes from uncultured Flavobacteriaceae bacterium, assembly GCA_964646885.1. Lineage (GTDB taxonomy): Bacteria > Pseudomonadota > Alphaproteobacteria > Micropepsales > Micropepsaceae > SZUA-430. Next base: position 11,555 of record CAZYFM010000100.1, on the reverse strand, counting down.
AGTTCTCGAACTTCTCCCGCTTCATCGCCCCCAGCAGCTTCAGCCGCCATGCCCGCTGCACCTTTCCCACGCGCGGGCTGGCCGTGTGGCTGAGCGTGTCGAAGCAGTCATAGCCGGTCCCCATGTCGACCGAGTTGTCCGGGGCGCGCACGCCGGCCTTCGCGGTGCACGGGCCGGCCACCGCCTTCGGGTCAGCCGGCGTCGCGCCCGGCACGGGCAACTGAACGAGCGTAAGGTCAACAGCGACCCCGCGCGGATGGCTGGACTGCTCCGCGATATAGCCAAGCGGCACAAGCTGGTCCTTGCGCAGTGTCGGAAAGAACCGCCGCGTCGATGGAGCGTCATCCTTTTCGCGCGCCCAGGCCACGAAGGACATGACCGCGCGCTGCGGGCGATAGCAGTCATAGACCTTGAGCGAGAGTTTCTGGGGGCGCAGGGCCGCCTGCACGCGCGCCAGCGCTTCCGCCGCCGGGCGGGTCAGGATGCACTCGGCCGCCGCATAGCCCGGCACCGGCTTGCCCGTGAAATTGTCATCCCCGGCATAGCGGATGTCCTGCAGGATGCTGGCATCGACATCGCGCAGGTAGACGAACCCGGCAGGAAGCCCCGCCGGAGATTGCGTGGTTTGTGTCAATTGCACTTCGCTCGCAGTCGAGCCTTGCGCTAGAAGAAGGGCGGCAAGCAGGGCGGCGGCGGCGTTTCTTCGCATGCAAGACCTCGGCTCAGTCAGTATAAGTTTCGTGCAATTCAGGTGACGCAAGGGAGAATGGATCGATGCGGCTGTACTTCGCAATGGGTCTGGCTGTGACGTTGGGCGGATTTATGGCGGCATCGCCCGCACCGGTCGCGGCGGCCGAAGTCTGCCACTTCCTTGAATGCGTGGAGGGCGATACCCAGGCGCCGCCCCCGGCACCCTTGCCGCGCAAGCCCGCCGCGCCCGCCATCCAGAACTCCGAGCGTCCCAAGCTGCCGGGCGAGATCTGTGACAGCGCCGGCAACCTGCGCTACTGCGTCAGCTCCGTCCTGCCACCACAATATGGCTTCAACTATCGTCCGAAGAACCTCTTCGACGGCAAGTACGACACGGCCTGGGTACCCGACACGGGCAAGTCTGTTGACGGCCTGGGCGAGGAGGTCATCATCGACTTCGCGCCCGGCACGCAGATCCGCGGCCTGCAGATGCTGAACGGCTATCACAAGAATTTCTCGATCTATGCCAAGAACAACCGCGTCGCGAAGATCGAGATCACGCTCCCGGGCGGCGCGCCGCAACTGATCGACCTCGCGGATGGGCCGGATCCGGTCGCCTTCAACCTCGACCAGCCGGTGACCGTGCCGTGGATCCGCCTGCGCATCGCCGGCGTGCACCGCGGCTCGAAATACAGGGACACGGCCATCACCGAGCTGAGGATTGTCCAGTAATGCAGTCCCGTCGTTCCTTTCTCGCCTCCCTCGGCTGCTGCGCGCTCTGCGGCACGCTGATGTCCCTGCCGGCGACCGCATCCGCATCGCTCGAGCAGGTGCCCGGCTGCTTCCTGGTTGGCAAGGATGTCGACCTGATGAAGGACCGCCTCGACGCATCCGGCGGCGGCGGGCAGACCATCCAGGTCATACGCACGACCGGCAATCGCGACCTCGACCGCGCACTCGACAAGAGCCTCGTGCGCCTGAGCGCCACGTTCGGCATCGACCCGGTCTTCGGCTTCTTCGAGGACGAGCAGCCGAATGCCTTCGCCGCGCCTGAATCCAACGACCTCAGCCGCACCGGCACGGTGCTGTTCGGCCGCAACCTGTTCAACGAACTCCAGGCGGCCGATCCGTCGGGCGTGTCGGTACTTGGCGTGGCCGCGCATGAGTTTGCGCATATCTGGCAATTCCACTCGGGCCTCTACAAGGTGATCCGCGGCAATGGCCCGACGGTCAAGCGCCTCGAGCTCAATGCCGATTTCCTGGCGGGCTACTATCTCGGCCTGCGCAAGTCCGCCGTGCCGAGCGCCTCGCTCTGGATCTTCGGCGAGAAGCTCTGGGGTCTCGGAGACATGAACGTCAACGACCGCGACCACCACGGCACTCCCGCCGAGCGCACCGCCGCCGCCGAAGCCGGCTTCAGGCTGTCCTTCATCGAGAAAAAGGACATGACGACCGCCTTCAAGGCTGGCATGGACTACGTCGCCGCGCTTTAGGCCTCACGCCTGGGCCTGGAAGCTCGACGCCAACCGGCAAGAAGCGCCAGCACGAGGATGGCGGCGGACCCGGCGCCGAACAGGCGGATCATGGCGCCAGCTTCCTGCTGGAACATGAGGAAATCGATCGCTCCGGTCCGCCAGAAAACCCATTCACTCGCGAGGCGGGTTGCAAGCAGCTTGTTGCCGGTCTCGAGGATGATGATGCCATCACCGGAATCGGGATCAAGCCGCGCGGTGGTGTTGATGGCTGGCTCGTTGCTGCCATCGTGGCCGATGATGAACCCGCCGCTGTTGTTGGGCGCAAAGAGCATCGTCCCGAGCCCCCAGATGTCGACGCCGTACTGCGAGGCTTGTGGCTGACGCATCTCAATCAGTGTTGCCGGCTTGAGGACATTGCGCCCCGGGGGCTCCCCATTCTGTCCCTTCAGGTGGGCCTGCAGGAAGAGGGTGAGGTCGGATGTGGTCGTGTACAGGGAAGCAGCAGCCTGCGCCGTGAACTGGAAGTGGAGCGCAACCTGTCCGCTTTGGTCGTAGAACGGCACCACGTCCTCCGCTTCAGAAGGCGACAGAAAAAAGCTGGAGCGCAACATGCCCAGCCGGTCGAGGACCGTGGCTTTCATGTAGTCCGAGAAGGTCTGGCCAGTGACTTCCTCGACCAGCAACTGCAGGAGCGTGTAGCCACCACCGGAGTACTTGAACCGGGTTCCAGGCTCGATGCCCACGCGAACGGCACCATCTGCGCCGGGTGACGCATCCGCAGCCCGCGTCAGTGAATCCTCCAGGCGCTGAACGGGAGTGCCCGGCTTGAAACCCGCATAGCCGAGCCCATCCGTCAGTCCGGCCGTGTGGCTCAGAAGTCGTCGCACCGTGACGCCGTTGTTGTCGAAGGCGCCGAGCGGCAATTGCCATCGTGTGAGGTACCTGGAGACCGGCGCATCAAGGTCAAGCTTTCCGGCTTCAACCAGGGACATGATCCCCCAGGCGGTGATCCACTTGCTGAGCGACGCTACCTGGTAGCGACTGTCGCCCGTGACGGGTGCACCGACGGAAGCAAAGTAACTTCCAGTGACCTGTCCCTTCTCCATCATCGCAAACGCAACATTTCCGCGATTGGCGCGCTTCAGCTCGGCAATCACGGCGTCACGAAAGGCGGGGCCGTCTCCGTGGGCGGCGAGAGGCGCCCGCCACCAGCCATCAATCGTCCCGGTAACCACGATCACGCCCCAGCCGATCAACGCGGCGATAGTCATGAACAGGATGCGCATGGCTTGGTCCCCTCGATGGCCGGATCTGCATTTTGCTTCCCACCATCGGCAAAATGATGGAAGTTGGCCTCGGAAGCGTCAATCTTAAATCAACGTGTTAACATGAGAGCCCGGAACCGCTCGGCAGCCACAAACCCCGGAAAGCGCACGCATGTGGAGGCGAGCGAAGCCGCAAGGCTGCTCGGCATCAGCCGCGCCTCGCTTTATGTGTATGTGAGCCGCGGGCTTGTTCGCTCGGTCCCGGACCCTTCGAACGGCAAGGCGTGCCTTTACGCGACAGCAGACATCAGGGACCTGCAGGCGCGAAAGAAACTGGCACGTCGACCCCGGGTGGCAGCGGCGACGGCGCTGGATCATGGATTGCCCGTGCTTCAGACCAGCATCACGCGGATCGAAGGCAACCACTGCTACTACCGCTCGATGGAAGCCGTCGCGTTCTCGCGACAAGCGACCCTGGAGGATGCGGCCCGGCTGCTATGGGCAACACCGGCGGATGATGATCCGTTCACCGGCATGCAGTTTGATCCTGGCCGCATCGCCGGCTGGCAGGCCTCTGCACGGATGTCTTCGACATGGCGTGCTACCGACAGGGCAATGCTCCTGCTGTCCCTTGTCGCGCCGCTGGAAGCGAGGCGCTTTGGAAGACCTGGACCGGAGGCTTTCCGGGATGCCGCGCGTGTCGTGGCAGCACTTGCAGCGGCCCTCAGCGGTGCATCGTCGCCAATCACAGGCCCCATTCATCGCGCCGTGAGCGTGGCATGGCATCGCCCGAAGGCGGCTGACGTCGTCCGGCGGGCTCTCGTGCTCCTTGCTGACCACGAGCTCAATGCGTCTGCGTTTGCCGTTCGGGTGGTGGCCTCGACGGGAACCTCGCTCACCGGCAGTACGCTGTCTGGCCTCGCAGCGATGAGTGGCCCGAGGCATGGTGGCGCCACGGAAAGCCTGCGGTCGCTGCTTGGCGAGATCGAGACGGTTGGCGATGCCGGTCGCGTGGTGGAAGAGCGCCTTGGCAGGGGCGAGACGATCCCGGGATTTGGCAAGTCGGTCTATCGTGACCAGGATCCGCGTGGCGTGGAGCTGGCCTCCGCCGTGAAGCTCGATCGCACCATGACATCCCTGCTCAGGTGCGCGCGTGCCCTGACCGGCGAGGGTCCCAATGTCGACTTTGGCCTGCTGGCCGTGGAGCGGGCACATGATCTGCCGGCCGGTGCAGCCTTGGCCCTGTTCGCGCTGGGCAGGTCAGTCGGCTGGATCGCCCACGCCTTCGAGCAGCGCGCCAGCGGCAAGCTCATACGTCCCAGGGCAGAGTTCGTGCCGGAACCGCCCTGATGGCGTCGGCAGCCTGAAACGGCTAGGCTCTTCCCTTCGCCACGGAGGTTGGAAGTGACAATCGCAGCAGGGTCCAGGGTCATCACATTCATCCATACGCGCGACCGCGAGAAGTCGAAGGCGTTCTACCGGGATGTTCTCGGCTTCAGCGTAACCGCCGACGATCCGTTCGGGACGGTCATTGACCTGAACGGCGTCACGCTGCGCATCACGCCCATCGAGGATCACAAGCCGAACCCGCACACGGTGCTGGGCTGGCAGGTGCCGGATATCAGCGCTGCGATCGACGCGCTCGCCGCGAAGGGCGTGAAGATGATCATCTACCCGGGCTTCGGGCAGGACGGGAAGGGGATCTGGACGTCGCCGGACGGCAAGGCGAAGGTGTCCTTCTTCCATGACCCGGACGGCAACGGACTGAGCCTGACCCAATCCTGAACGGGCTCCGCCGGCGCCCGCAAGCTTGCCGCAGCGTCAAGTGCAACAGGGCGTGGCGACGGGGCCTTGAGCCACGTCAAGGCGGGTCGTGTCCGGCCTTGGCATGGTGCAGTCGATGCGGCAGGACGAGCGCAGGCAGCTTGGCGCCTGCGCGCTGCCCCTGGAGGATGAAATGCAGATATCAACCGAACTCGCCAACACCATCGTCGATCCGCGTTCCTACGCCGACGGCAATGTGGTGCACGAAGCCTTCAGGACCATCCGCCGGACGGCGCCATTGGCGAAGGCGCAGCCCGACGGCTTCGATCCCTTCTGGGTCGTCAGCCGTCACGCCGACATCATGACGATCGAGCGCCAGAACGACATCTTCCACAATGGCGACCGCTCCACCTTCCTCTCCCCGAAAGAGGGCGAGATCATGGTGCGCAACCTCGTCGGTGAGCCGAACCTGATCCGCTCGCTTGTGTCCGTCGACGGGCAGGAACACCGGGACCTCCGCGCGATCGTGTTTCCGCACGTGACGCCGAAGGCCATCCGCGCCTGGGAGGAAGCGATCCGCGGCATCGCGAAGGACTTCGTCGGCCGCATGCTGCAGCATGACGGCAAGTGCGACTTCGCCCGTGACGTGGCCTTTCTCTATCCGCTGCGCGTGATCATGACGGTGCTCGGCGTGCCGCCGGAGGACGAACCGTTCATGCTGCGCCTGACGCAGGAACTCTTCAGCAATGCGGACCCGGAACTGAACCGGCTCGGCAAGGGCATCGGCGAGGCGACGGCGGAAGAGGGGCTGAAGGCCCTCATGCAGGTCGCGCAGGACCTCGAGGGCTACTTCAGTGAAGTGACCAAGAAGTTCCGCGCCCACCCGACGCAGCACGTCAACAGCCTGATCGCCAACGCGAAGATCAACGGCGAATACCTGAACTATCGCCAGATGATGGGCTACTACATCATCGCGGCCACCGCAGGTCACGACACGACATCGAACACGACGGCAGCCGCCATGTGGGCACTGGCCGAGCGCCCGGACATCTTCGCGCAGATAAAAAAGGATCCAGCGCTCATCAACGCCTTCGTCGAGGAGTCGATCCGCTGGGCCGTGCCCGTGAAGCACTTCATGCGCACCGCGACGCAGGACACCGAAGTGGCGGGCCAGAAGATCCGGAAGGATGACTGGCTCATGCTCGCCTACCAGTCCGCCACCCGCGATGAGGCCGTGTTCGACCAGCCCTTCGAGTTCCGCCTGGACCGGGCCGGGGCGCAGCAGATCGCATTCGGCTATGGCGCCCATGTCTGCCTCGGCCAGCACCTGGCGCGCATGGAAATGCGCATCCTGTGGGAGGAACTCCTGCCGAAGCTGAAGAGCGTTGAGCTCGCAGGAAAGCCCGAGAACACGATCTCGAACTTCGTCTGCGGCCCGAAGCACGTGCCCATCCGCTTCACCCTGAACTGAGCAACCGCGCATGAGGAAATGGCGCTGCCGCAATTGCGGCTTCATCTACGACGAAGCCCTGGGCCTTCCGGCCGAGGGCATTGCCCCCGGCACGCGCTGGGCCGATGTCCCGGAAGACTGGATCTGCCCGGACTGCGGAACGGAAAAGACCGACTTCGAAATGGAGCCGCTCTAGGCGATGAGGATCAGGGCTGCCGCAGCGAGCGCGACGCCCCGATCATCCGCACGGCAACCTCGACGGACGCATTCTGGTTCTGGCCCGTGATCAGGCGGCCATCCTGCACGACATGGTTGGCGAAGATGTCGCGAAAGGCGTGCCTGCTTTCATAGAGCGCACCGGCTGCGCGAAGCTCGCGTTCGGGATGCATGGGCGTGATCGTGATGCCGAGTTCTTCAACCTGCTTGTCGGTAACCCCGGTCAGGCGACGCCCCTTGACGAGGGGCGCGCCCGTCTCGTCGACAGCCTTGAGCAGCCCCAGCGGCCCGTGGCACACCCCGCCAATGATGCGTCCGGCCTTCCAGGCCTCCGAGAGCTTCGCACCGAGAACGTCCGACACGCCAAGATCATAGGCCGCACCCCAGCCTCCGGCGAGATAGACGATGTCATAGCGCGCAAAGTCGACATCATCGATCCTGAGGGAAGTCTCCGTCTTTTGCCGGAAGGTGCTGTCCATCTTGAACCGCTTGTCATCGCGCGTCTCGACAAACCAGAGGAAGGACAGGGGATCGATGGGAATGGCACCGCCCTTGATGCTCGCCACATCGACCTGAAGCCCTGCATCCTTGAACACGTAGTAGGGGCCGGTCATTTCCGATGCGAAGACGCCTGTGGCGGATTTTCCGGGCGCAAGCTCGCCCTGGCTCGTGGTGATGATGAGCGCACGTCCGCCGCGCAGTTCGAAACGCTCACCGGCATAGTGTGGATGCAGGCCAAGGGTCTCGACGATGGGCGGCAGCGCGAGGAACAGGACCGCCGCCAGGACGGCGACAAGGATGACGAGCGCTCTGAATGTCCGCATGGAGAGGCCTCCGGGTTGGGATCAGTCCAAGTTGGCATCCGGTGCATGGCGGCTGCCTTGACGTGGGTCAAGCACGAAAGGCCGGCTCTGGTCACACGAAGGGCTTGCGGACGTCATAAAAGCAGAGTACTCTATACAACAGAGTAAACAGACAGGAGCAGGCCGCATGCCCATCAGCCAGGACGAAGCCGCAAGCGCGTTGAAGGAAATTGAGCGCACGGGCAATCAGGTGCGCACGCTTCAGGCCTACGCCGGCGCAGCCCCGCACTTCTTTGTCTGGGGCCTCGTCTGGATGTTTGGCTACGCGCTGAGCGAGCGTATGCCCGAAAGCCGCAACATCATCTGGGCCTGCGCCATCACCCTCGGGGCCTTGTCCAGCATCGTGTTTGGACGCTCTTCTGCCAGCTCAGGCGCGGCGCAGGAGCATGCGCCCTGGCGCTACGCGGCCATCAGCTTTGGCATCGCCATGTTCTTTGGCTTGTCCGCGATGATCCTGAAGCTCGATGACCGCGAGATCGCCGCGTTCATACCGCTGATGTTTGGAGGCATGTACATGCTGGCCGGACTTTTTGCCGGCATCCGCTTCGCCGTTTGTGGTGCGGTCCTCGCGATCGCAACGACCGTAGGCTACCTCAATGCCGGCGAGTATTTCGGTTACTGGATGGCCGCGTTCGGAGGCGGCATCCTGCTGCTCACTGGCTTCTGGCTGAGGAGAGCCTGACGTGGAGCAGCCGGACGAAATCATCCATCAGCCACTGCGGCTCAAGATCATGGCAGCATTGCGGGCCCTGCCCGAGGGTGAGCGACTGGAGTTCGTGCGCCTGCGGGCCATCACCGCCGCCACGGAGGGAAACCTCGGAGCCCACATCTCGACGCTCGAGAAGGCAGGCTACGTCAAGGTCGAGAAGGACTTTCACAACAATCGCCCGAGAACCCGTGTCTCCATGACGAGGCCCGGCCGCCGCGCCTTCCAGGCCTATGTTGACTACCTGAAGGACATTCTGGAGCCCGGCTGATCGCCGGTCGGGCTGAGGGGACAGGATGCAACCGCGCCACGCAAAACCGGTAAGCTGCGTGTGTTAAGACCGGCGATGTTGCGAGTTGTTTGCAGATGAAGGAGCCGGTCTGGAATTCGAACGGCGCGACCTGCAAGATTAGGCAGGTGTCCTTGCAATTCCTGCCAAACGGAACAGCCCGCGGAAACCATATTGATCAGTACGCGGAAAAAAATGCGTTCTGAATTTTTCGTCATGGGAATTTCCACGAGCGAACTTCGTTGTATGGGCCTGTGCATGCAGACGAAGCGGTTTCAGCTGCCAGCGCAGGAAACATAAAAGTCAGGTATCAGGTATGATCAGGAAAATTGCTCTCGCAGCAGCTCTCGCCGCCTCAACGATCGGAACAAGCCTCGCCGTAGCCACGGTTGCCAACGCTGGCGAAGGCCACTGGTCGGTCGGCAAGGGCGTGCAGTGCAAGATCGTCAACGGCGTTGTCGTCTGCAGCAAGAACCGTCCGTAAGACTGTGAATTTGCCGGGAGGCAAAGCTTCCGCCTCCCGGCAAATGCCAATGCTCTTGGCTCTTGCTCCAATGAAACTCTTCTGAGCCTACCGGCTCAATTCCCGCATCGCCTTGTCGAGGCCTTCCAGCGTCAGCGGATACATGCGGTCGCTCATGATCTGCTTCATGATCTGGATCGACGGCGTATACTCCCAGTGGCGCTCCGGGACCGGATTGAGCCACACGGCGTGCTCGTAGATGCGCGTGAAGCGCTCGAGCCACACGGCGCCCGGTTCCTCGTTCCAGTGCTCGACGGACCCGCCGGGATAGGTGATCTCGTACGGAGACATGGTGGCATCTCCCACGATGACGACCTTGTAGTCATGCGGGTACTTGTGCAGCACGTCCCAGGTCGGCGTCTTTTCATTATGGCGCCGGCGGTTGTCCTTCCACAGGCTCTCATAGACGCAGTTGTGGAAGTAGTAGAACTCCATGTGCTTGAACTCGGTGCGCGCCGCCGAGAACAGCTCCTCGCAGAGCTTGATGTGTGAATCCATTGACCCGCCGATATCGAACAGGATCAGCACTTTCACCTTGTTGTGCCGCTCCGGGCGCAGCACGAGGTCAAGCCAGCCCTGGTGCGCCGTGTGGCGGATCGTTTCCGGCAGGTCGAGTTCCGTCGGGGCTCCGTCGCGCGCCCACTTGCGCAGGCGACGCAGGGCCACCTTGATGTTGCGCGTGCCGAGTTCGACCTGGTCGTCGAGGTTCTTGTACTCGCGCTTGTCCCAGACCTTCACGGCCTTGCCATGGCGGCCCTTGTCCTGGCCCATGCGCACGCCTTCGGGATTGTAGCCATAGGCGCCGAAGGGCGAGGTGCCCCCGGTTCCGATCATCTTGTTCCCGCCTTCGTGGCGCTTCTTCTGTTCTTCGAGGCGCTTCTTCAGCTCCTCCATGATCTTGTCCCAGCCGCCGAGCGACTCGATCTGCTTCTTCTCTTCCTCGGTCAGGAACTTTTCGGTGAGCGCCTTGAGCCAGTCTTCAGGGATTTGCGCCATCTCGGACGGGTCGAGTGTCTCCAGCCCCTTGAAGGCATGGCTGAACACCCGGTCGAACTTGTCGAGGTTTCGCTCGTCCTTCACGAGCACGGCGCGCGACAGGTAATAGAATTCCTCGACCTTCATGTCGATGACGTGCTTGTCCATGCCTTCAAGCAGGGCCAGGTACTCTTTCAGGGTGACAGGCACCTTGGCCTGGCGCAGTTCATCGAAGAAGTTCAGGAACATCGGTCTTCACCAATAGCGAATGGGGTAAGATTAGCGCAGACGGGATCAGCCCGCATCTGTCGATTTTCGGGCAATGACCTCGACCCAGCCAGTTTCCGTACCGTCGTAACCTTTTCCACGACCGGTCTTGAGCGTCAGCGAAGACCAGCTTCCGGCGGCCCGCAGCATCGGCTCCAGCTCCTCCGGGTTCATGTAATTGTAGTAGCGCCCCAGGCTGTCGCGCCCCTCGGTGCCGCCTGACTTGAACCCGGCCTCAAGCCAGCCGCCGGGCTTGAGCGCCGCATGCACGCGCCTCAGCACATCTGGCAACCCCGCCCGCGGTACGTGGAGCAACGACGCGCTTGCCCAGACGCCGTCGAAGCAGCAATCAAAATCGAGATCCTCGAACAGCATCACCGAGACAGGGTGCCCTGTCCTCTTCTCGGCTTCGGCAGCCATCTCGGCAGAGCCATCCATCGCCGTGACCTCGAATCCGGCATCAAGGATCGCCTGCGTATCGCGGCCGGTCCCGCAGCCAAGGTCCAGCACCGTGCCGCCCTTGGGGATCAGCGCGAGGAACGCGGTGAGGGCCTTTGATACCCCAATGCCGTCCGATCGCGCCCCATAGGCCGCCGCCTCGCGCGCGTAGAACTCAAGCGTGGCAGGATCGTGAGCCATCATCCCGGGAGCGCGGGCATCCTGCCCGCACTTCCTTCCTTTGTGTCAGCGGGCAGGTTGCCCGCGGTCACAGAAATCAATTCCGCTCGCGGCGCGCCAGGAACGCCAGGCGCTCGAACAGATGGACATCCTGCTCGTTCTTGAGCAGCGCGCCGTGCAGCGGCGGGATCAGCTTCGACGGATCGCGCTCGCGGAGCGTCTCCGGCGTGATGTGGTCGGCCATCAGCAGCTTGAGCCAGTCCAGCAGTTCCGACGTCGAAGGCTTCTTCTTCAGTCCCGGCACATCGCGGATCTGGTAGAAGATGTTCAGCGCCTCGCCGACGAGCTTGTCCATGATGTTCGGATAGTGGACGCCGATGATCTGCTGCATCGTCTCGCGGTCGGGGAACTTGATGTAGTGGAAGAAGCAGCGGCGCAGGAAGGCGTCCGGCAG
>CAZYFM010000099.1:10601-11739 GCA_964646885.1 uncultured Flavobacteriaceae bacterium | reverse complement strand
GCGAACTCGGCGGGGATCGCGATGTCGAAGGGGCGCTGCAGGCGTCCCGCGTCGAGGTCGCCCTTCACGAGCACGCTGCGGCCGAGCGCGACGCCGAGGCCCTCGATCGCCGCCTGGATCAAAAGGCCCGAGTCATCGAAGCCGGGACCGCGTGACGGATCCACGCCGCTCAGGCCTGCCGCCGAGAACCACATCGCCCAGTCCTCGCGCAGCTCGTCGTGCAGCAGCGTCGCGCGCGCGAGGTCCTGCGGCGCGCGGAGACGCTCGGCCATGCGCGGCGCGCAGACCGGGAAAAGTTCCTCGGACATGATCCTGACGCTGGCGAGGCCCGGCCAGTCTCCCCTGCCATAGCGGATGGCGACGTCGACGTCGGTGCCGAGTGCGCCTGTCTGGGCCTCGAAGGTTGCAATCCAGACGTCCATGTCCGGGTTCTTCTCATGGAAGTCCGTCAGGCGCGGCACGAGCCACTTGGCCGCGAAGGACGGCATGACGGCCACCGTCAGCCACCCGTGGGTGGGGTCGACAGCCTGCAGCTTGCGGCCTGCCAGCGCGATCTGGTCGAGCGCCGTGGAGACCGCCGGCAGGAAGCGGGCTGCGGCCTCCGTCAGGACCATTGCGCGGCCCTGGCGCTTGAAGAGCGGGACACCGGCCCACTCCTCCAGCGCAGCGACCTGGTGGCTGACGGCGCTCTGGGTCACGGCCAGTTCATCGGCGGCTTTCGTAAAGCTCAACTGACGGGCGGCTGACTCAAAAGCACGAAGGGAATTCAAGGGGGGAAGTCGACGTCTCATGCAGATAGTATATGAGATTTTCTCATCTTATCAATGAAAAGTCCTCGTTTGAACGGGCCGATCCAGGCGCCTATATCTTCATGCAACGAAGCAATTTCGAGACGAAACGAGGATCATCATGTTCAAGGCTTATGCGTATTCCATGCGCGGCAATGATGAACACAGCTCATCGAATACCGGATTCTGGAGCTGGCTGTTCGCACTTATTTTCGGCCGCCCGTCAGCCGCGTAATTTTGTTACGCGAGACCCTGTTCAGGGGCGCCCGAGAGGCGCCCCTTTCTTTTTGGGCTGCGGCCGAATGTCGTTCTTGTTTTGTTCGGCGATTTCGGCGATGTTCGGCAGTGAA
>CAZYFM010000099.1:0-10501 GCA_964646885.1 uncultured Flavobacteriaceae bacterium | reverse complement strand
ATGACGGCGACGCCTTCGACCTCGGCTTCCACATTGTCACGAAACAGCGCCTGAACGCCCACCAGCGTCATCGGTACAGCCGGGAGGGGCTTTGCTGCCTGCGCGCGCTTGATGCCCTCGGCGAACGAGGCCGCGACGCCCGCCGACCAGTTCTTCACATACCAGGTGACCTTCACGAGATCCGCCGGCGTTGCGCCTGCAGCTGCCAGCGCCTCGACGAGGTTCAGGTGCGCCTGCTCGACCTGCTCGGCCAGACCTTCCTGCAGGGTGCCGTCGGGAGCGGTGCCGATCTGTCCTGCGAGATGGATGATCCTGCTGCCCTTCGCGATCGAGACGTGCGAGTAGCCGCGGGGGCGCGAAAGCCCTGGTGCATTCCTGAGTTCGACTGACATGCCGGCCATCCCCTGGCAAAAGTACGATGGCGCCAGACAAGATCATCCGGCGCCATTTATCAAGCGTCCCTGGGACCCTCGCCCGGATCGGGCTCCACGCGAATGCCCCGCTTCTGGAGGGCTTCGCGCAGCAGGAACTCGATCTGGCCATTCACGCTGCGGAGGTCCGCGCTCGCCAGACGCGCTATGGCGCTGTAGAGCGCGGGGTCCAGCCGCAGGGCAAATGATTTCTTGTCCGCAGCCATCGACGCTACTGATAGATCGTGCCTGCGTTGACGACAGGCTGCGCGTCATTGTCCGAGCACAGCACGACAAGCAGGTTGGAAACCATGGCCGCCTTGCGCTCGCTGTCGAGCTCGACAACCTTCTTGTCGGCGAGATGGCGCAGCGCCTGGTCCACCATTTCAACCGCGCCCTGAACGATCTTCTGGCGGGCGGCGAGCACGGCCTCGGCCTGCTGGCGACGCAGCATGGCGCTTGCGATTTCGGGCGCGTAGGCAAGGTGCGAGAGCTTCGCCTCGTCAACCATCACACCGGCGATGTGCAGGCGATCCTGCAGGAGGTCGCGCAGCTTGGCCGAGACCTGGTCCGCATCCGCGCGCAGCGTCGGCTCCTCGTGTTCGCCGTGATCATAGGCAAAGTGCGAGGCGATCTCGCGTACGGCCGTTTCGATCTGCACGTTCACGAAGTGCTCGTACGCATCAACGTCGAACAGGGCCGCCGCCGTGTCGGTCACGCGCCAGACAACAACCGCTGCAATCTCGATCGGGTTGCCGCGCTTGTCATTCACCTTCAGCTTTTCGCCTGTCACGTTGCGGGCGCGCAGCGAGATCTTGGTGCGCATGTACCATGGCACCACCCAGCGCAGGCCGGGCTTGCGGTCTGTGCCCGTGTACTCGCCGAACAGGGTTATGGCGGCGGCCTCGTTGGGCTGGAGCGAATAGAAGCCACAGATCATGAACAGGAAGGCGATGATGAGGAGGCCGCCGATGATCTTCGGACCGGCGATGATCGCGAAGATACCCAGAACCAGCGCGAGCAAGGACAGCAGAAGGATGAAAACGCCGCTGGCGGAAGAAGCCGGCTTCTCGACGGTCTGGTTGAGCTTGGTCTGCGTCATGGGTGGTTGCCCCTGGTTGCCTATCAATATGATATCATAATAATATTCTTTCGATACGTCTGCAAGGACCTCTTTTTTGGCCGAAATCAGCCGACCTGGCTTTTCACCTTCGCAAACGGGCTCAGGCCAAGCCACTTCTGCATGTCCCGGGCAAGGGCCCGGTCCCCGGTCAGCTTCACCTGGCCGTCCTGGACGGCCTTGCGGACCGTGTCATGCCCCATCCAGATGGCGGTCATGGTCTTCACGTCGGAGGACACGTAGAGGTCCACGTCGTAGCCGGGATCAACGTGGCAGAGGTCGACACCTTCGCCCGGCGCAATCACGAGCCACCAGGCGCGCTGGTCAGGCGGAGCACCCGGATAGAGGAACTCGATCGTGCATCGGCGCTCCGGCATCGGTTCCGGATTGATGTTGCGCCGCATGTCCCACATGAGCAGTCCCACATCGAGGCGCTCAAGCGAGAGCTTCTTGTCCACCCATCGCTGCCCCCAGACGCCGAATGACATCACCACGGGCTCGAGTTCCCCGCCCGCACGCGTCAGCACGTATTCGGAAACACCGGGTTCTCCGGTGACCGGCCTGCGCTTGAGGATGCCCGCCTGTTCGAGCTCCTTCAGCCTCGTGGACAGCAGTGCGGTCGACATGCGCGGCAGGCCACGCTTGAGGTCATTGAAGCGGGTCGAGCCTGCAAGCAATTCGCGCAGCAACAGGATCGTCCATCTGGTACAGAGGATCTCTGCCGCCATCGCGATGGGGCAGAACTGCCTGTAATCACTTTCAGCCATTGGCGTTTTTCTCCCTGCCGGTACCGGTTCAGAATCTGAACCGGGTTCACTTCAGTTCCTGAACTAGCGGCGAAAGGCAGAATTTGGGACTTCGTCTCCCACAACCTGACGGAGGCAAGCCTATCATGAATGTTCAAGCGACGAGGTTTGAAATGAACCTGACCCCATGGATGGAAAAGACGGAGCGCGCGGCCCGCAAGATCGAGGAGGCAGCAGCACAAGCCGACAAGGACGAAACGTTTGTCAGTGCAGGCTTCACGCTGCTGCGCGACGAGGGCTTCTTCAAGGCCCACGTGCCAGTGGAATTGGGAGGTCACGGGCTCAGTTATGGTGAATTGTGCGCCATCGTCCGACGGCTGGGCAGCGCCTGCGGATCCACCGCCCTCGCCTTTTCCATGCACTGCCACCTCGTGGCCGTTGCCGCATGGCGATGGCAGCACGAGAAGGCACCGACGGACGGACTGCTGCGGCGCGTTGCCTCGGAAAATCTCATCCTGGTCTCGAGTGGCGGCTCAGACTGGCTGAAGGGCTCCGGCGAGGCCGTGAAGGTCGATGGCGGGTATCGTGTCACCGCACGAAAGATCTTTTCGAGCGGAAGCCCGATGGGGGACCTGCTGGTCACGAGCGCTGTTCACCAGGATGCGCAGGCGGGCGCCACGGTCCTTCACTTTGGCGTTCCATTCAAGGCCGAGGGCGTGAAGCGGCTCGACACATGGCACGTGATGGGCATGCGCGGCACGGGCTCGCACGGTGTCGAACTCAACAATGTGTTCGTCCCGGATGGCGCGATCTCCGGCCGTCGGCCGCAGGGAAAGTGGCACCCGCTCTTCCACGCAATCTCGATGCTGGCATTCCCGCTGATCTATTCTGCTTACATGGGCATTGCAGATGGTGCCCGCGCGAAAGCCATCGGTGCAGCAGCCAGAAAGCCGGATGACGGGCAGACGTGCCTGATCGCAGGAGAACTCGAGAACGCGCATGCGGCCGGCGACATCGCACTTGCGGACATGATCCGCATCGCAGAGACGCGCAAACCGTCACCGGAAACAACCAGCCACTCGATGATCCGGCGCACGCTGGTGGAGAAGGCGGCGATTGCTGCGGTCGAGCGCGCGATGATGCTTGCGGGTGGCGCGTCGTTCTACACCGGCTTCGGTCTCGAACGCGCTTTCCGCGACGTGCAGGCGGCGCGTTTCCATCCGCTGCAGGAAAAGCCGCAACTTCGCTACTCGGGCAGACATGCACTTGGCCTCGACATAGACGGCTGAAATGGGGATGGCGGGTTTCACCTTGCAGCGAGGTGGAACCCGTAGCCCCGTCTTCTCCAGACCTAAATGCTTGATCGGGCATGACGGAATTGACTAGCTTGCGCCTCGCAAACGCCAATGAGGGGTAACATGCGCCTGGCCAAGAAAATCAGTCCCATCGTCCACGGAGCCGCCATTGCGGCGATGCTTGCTTTCTCGTCCGTCGCCATCGCCGCGGACAAGGCACTCGACGATGCCGTGAAGGGATCCTGGAGAACGCCTGCCAATGTCGAGCGCGACGTGTGGCGCAAGCCTGCAGACGCGCTCTCCTTCTGGGGACTGAAGCCGGGCATGTCGATCCTCGAGCTTTCGCCTGGTGGCGGCTGGTGGACTGAAATCCTTGCGCCCTATGCGCGGATGACCAAGGGAAGCTATGCCGCGACGGCTGCTGACCTGAACAATCCCGAGCTTTCCCAGGCCGCCAAGGACGCGCGCGCGCAGTTCGAAAAGAAGTTCTCGGACCAGTCGATCTATGGACCCATCACCTATGTGAACTTCGGACCGAAGTCGCAGGGGCTGGGTGCGCCCAACTCCGTCGATTTCGTCCTGAACGGACGCAACATCCATAACTGGATGGCGGGTGGCATCCTCGACAAGGTCATGGCGGAGAGCTTTGCCGTGCTGAAGAGCGGCGGCATCCTTGCGATCGAAGAGCACCGCAATGCCCCCGAGACCGTCCAGGATCCGAAGGCGCCGACGGGCTATGTCACGGAGGCCTATGTGATTGCCGCTGCCGAGAAGGCCGGCTTCAAGCTGCAGGCGCGCTCGGACCTCTATGCGAACCCGAAGGATGATCGCGATCATCCCTTCGGCGTGTGGACGCTGCCGCCCGTGCGGCGCACAGCCCCGCAGGGCCAGCCTGCCAATCCGAATTTCGACAGCAGCCCCTACGATGCGATCGGCGAAAGCGATCGCATGATGCTTCGCTTCGTGAAACCCTGAAGCAACGGGCGGCACGCCAGCACCCACTCCGCAAGCTCCGGACCACTTCCGGGCTTGCGGGCATGTGCCTTCCGCCCCACATCTGCCTCACCCTCCACTGACACCATCGGAACCAAACATGGAAAAGCTCAATCGTGATCGCCGACGCTTCATGCGCCATGCAGGACTGGCTACTGCTGTGACCATGCTGCCCGTCGCCACCGCATCCGCCGGGTCCGGACCCAAGGCGCGGAAGCTGAAACTGCCCCAGAGCGAAGCTGTCCAGATTGCGCTGCCGTTCGCACAGGACGCGCTTGAACCCGTGATTTCGGGAAAGACCGTGGACCTGCACCATGGCAAGCACCACAAGGGCTATGCGGACAAGATGATCGCGGCCATCAAGGACAGCCCGCTGGCCGGCAAATCGCTGGAAGACATCGTCATTGCCGCGTCAAAATCGAAGAAGCTGACGGGGCTCTTCAACAACGCGGCGCAGACGTGGAACCATAATTTCTACTGGCAGAGCCTGACGCCGAAGCCCAAGGCACCCACGGGCAAGCTGCTGGCCGCCATCGAGCGGGATTTCGGTTCACTCGATGCCTGCAAGAAGGCGCTCGCCGACACAAGCGTTGCGCAGTTTGCGAGCGGATGGGGCTGGCTTGTCCTGGAGCGTGGCAAGCTCAAGGTTGTCAGCACGTCGAACGCCGATGTGCCTTTCCTGCATGGCCAACTGCCGCTGCTGACGGTCGATGTGTGGGAGCACGCCTATTATCTCGACTACCAGAACAAGCGGGCCGACCATGTGGCCGCCGTCATCGAGAAGACGCTCAACTGGGAATTTGCCGAGAAGAATTTCGAGGCCGCCTGAGGCGAATCCTCATGCAAGTGAAGCGAGGCAGCGTCAGCGACGCTGCCTCTTCTGCGTTCAGGGTGTCAGGACGATCTTTCCCATGACCTTGCGGGCGTCCATGTCGTTGAGCGCCTGTGCTGCTTCCGTAAACTTGTAAGTCTTCGAGACGTAGGGCTTGAGCTTGCCGTCGCGGACCCACTCCATGAGCTCGTTCAGGTTTGCCTGGTTGCCCTTCGGGTCGCGTGCCGTGAAGGCGCCCCAGAAGACGCCGACGATCTGGCATCCCTTGAGCAGCGTCAGGTTCAGCGGAATGGACGGAATGCCGGCCGGGAAGCCGACAACGAGATACCTGCCCTCCCACGCAATCGAGCGCAGGGCGGGTTCGGCGTAGGCGCCACCGACGCCGTCGTAGATCACGTCGGCGCCGTCGCCGCCCAGGACCTTCTTGAAGTCCTCGGCGAGCTTCTTCTGCGCATCGCGATCAAGCTGACCGGTCGGATAGACGACACCCGCATCGGCGCCGCGCTTGATGCAGAGGTCGACTTTCTCCTGGCTCGAGCAGGCGGCCACGACGCGTGCGCCGAGCACCTTGCCGATCTCGACGGCCGCCAGGCCAACGCCGCCGGCCGCGCCGAGGACGAGAAGCGTCTCGCCCTTCTTCAGCCTGGCGCGGTCCTTCAGCGCGTGGTGGGACGTGCCATAGGTCATCACGAAGGCCGAGGCATCGACGAAGTCCATGTTGGCCGGGAACTGTATGCAGCGCGCCGCCGGGGCAACGGTTTCCTCGGCAAAGCCGCCAAAGCCCGTCGAGGCGAGCACGCGGTCGCCGACCTTCACGTTGGTCACGCCAGCGCCGACTTCCTTGATGATGCCGGCCACTTCGCCTCCGGGCGAAAACGGCAGGGCTGGCTTGAACTGGTACTTGTTCTGGATCATCAGCAAGTCAGGGAAATTCACCCCCGCCGCCTTCACGGAAATGACGACCTGGCCACTGTCGGCCTTCGGGCTTGGGACGTCCTCGACAACGAGGCTTTCCGGTGGGCCATAAGCCTTGCAAAGTACTGCCTTCATCTGGCGCTCCTGATGGTTTTGTGGGCGGACGTTATTCGAGAGTGCCGAAAAGGCCAAGGGACATGAAAATGGCGTTCAGCCCCGGTTCAGGATAGGGAGACTAAGGCCGTTCGACACGCAGGAGGAAACCCATGCGCCCCATGCTGAAATTCGCAGCCCTTGCCGGAGCCGTCCTGGTCCTGTCAGGGCCGATCGTCCACGCCCCCGTCGCCGCGGAATCCGAACCTTGCGCGCGACCCCGGCAAATCGATGGTTTCAGGTATGTCGACGACAAGACCGTGATCCTCGAAGCCGGACCCGGCCGCAAGTTCAAGGTGACGTTCCGCAACACGTGCCGTGACCTGAAATTCGCGACATCCATTGGCGTCGACGGGCCAACCAGCGCCTGCCTGCGGTCGGGCGACGCGCTGGTCCTGAGCCGCGACGGGGTCATCCCGGAGCGCTGCATCATCAGCACGATCGAATCCGTGAAAGCCGACTAACCGCCGAGACGGAGTGTCGCCAGCGCTTGAGACGTGCCGCGCTGGCCCACCACGTCACCCCTCCAGTTCCTGACGGGCGGGGAAAGGTGTCTTGCGATCCTCGGGTCGTCGCGGTTGGCGACGCCCAGAAGCACAAGCACATGGGCCATGGTGGTCTCGGCCGCGCGCGTTCCGCCATCGTCGATCTTTATCGCAACGCCCAATCCCTGCTCCGGCAGAGCTGCCATGAAGACGGCCTCGGCGCCGGTCTTCACAACCGTCCTGCCGCTCGAGGCCGCAATCAGGTCCGCACAGGCCCGGCCTGTGCCGGAAACGAGTGCGGGGTTGGATTTCCACGCTGACACTAGGCGCTCGGCCGCTGCGGCGCGCGCTGGGGCCATGCCCTTCGGATTGCCGAGGCGTGCCATGGACGCTGCAAGGTTCCTGAGCGGGATCGCGTAATTCGGCGCGGCACAGCCGTCGATCCCGACCGGCATTTCCCGGGCATCGTCCTCGCACATGGCGGCGATCGCCTCGCGGACCTTCTGCTGCACGGGGTGGGAGGGATTTTCGTAACCCTTCACATCAACGCCGAGGTGCCTGGCCAGTGTCAGGAAGCCCGTATGCTTGCCCGAGCAATTGTTGTGGATCCGGCAGGGCGCGCGTCCCTCACGGATGAGCGCATGGGCGGAGGGCTCGTGAAACGGCAGATGGGGGCCGCAGGCCAGATCGGTCTCGACGCAGCCGATGCGTTTCAGCCAGGCTGCAACGCGGTCGGTGTGCATGGGCTCGCCGGAATGGGACGCGCAGGCCAGCGCAAGCTCCTCGTCCGTCACGGAATGCGCCTCGGCTGCGCCCGTTTCCACCAGTGCCAGCGCCTGCAGCGACTTGAAAGCCGAACGCGGATAGATCCGACGGTTGATATCCCCGATGGCCGCGCGGGGATTTCCCGCGGCGTCGCAGACCGCGACGGCGCCGCGGTGCACGCTTTCAATCTCGGTTCCCCGGGTGAGTTCGACAAGAACAGGATTTGTCACGACAGGCATTCACCTTCCCTCAACAGGCGGCGACGGGCGCTGCCGGGCACTCCCATATCTGGGGTTGCAGCGCCTGATCTACCAAAACCCTTTACGTGAGGGGAATCAATCATTACGCCACACATTCACGCCGGAAGGGGCTTCACAAATATGCCCCAGTTGGGCGACACATTGGGGAAGTCGAGGCGGGACCCCTCCCGTCCCTCCCCCGGGGTGCTGCTCCGGGATCAATTCGCTAGCAAAGGATACCTTGATGTCTTTGAAACGTAGGTCATTTTCCATTGGCCGCATTGCGATGGCGACGATCGGAATTGGCTTCGGCGCTGCGGCTGCGTTTGCACAAGGCGCTCAACCCTCGCTACTCGGCACCTTCGACGACTGGGAGGCCTACAAGACAAACGACAGTCGCGGTGCGGTCTGCTACGCGATTTCGGCGCCCAAGGCGAAAGAGCCGGCCGCTGCCAAGCGCGGGCAGGTCTATTTCCTCGTCACGACGTGGCCCAAGGCCAGCATCGCCAACGAGCCCTCGGTGATGATCGGCTATCCGTTCAAGGACGGGTCGAAGGCGACCATCCAGGTCGGTTCCGACAAGTTCGAGTTCTTCACCAAGGAAGACGGCGCCTGGCTGCAGACGGGTCCGGATGAAGCCCGCCTCATCACGGCGATGCGCGGCTCAGCCGAACTCACGGTTAAGGGCATGTCCAAGCGGGGCACGCTGACCACCGACACCTACTCGTTAAAGGGCATTTCCGCCGCACTCGACAAAGCCGCGGAAGGCTGCAAATAGACTGTTGCAGCCGGATTGGACCCGGGACACAGGGGCGGCAGGGTTGCCGCCCCTTTTTCATTTCAGGTTTCGAACCACCCATGAGCACAAGCCCCAAGATCCAGCTGGCCGGACTGACCCGCGCAGGCCTCAAGCAGGTGCTTGAACAGTCGGGTGTCGAAGCCAAGCACCTGTCGATGCGCGTCAACCAGCTCTGGAACGCCATGTATGTGCAGGGCCTGACCAGCTTTGACGGCATCACAACCCTTGCCAAGCCACTGCGCCAGGAGTTCTCCGACAAGTTCAGCCTCGCCCGACCGGAGGTGATCGAAGCGCAGGTCTCGAAGGACGGAACCCGCAAGTGGCTCATCAAGTATGGGCCCGGGATCGAAATCGAGACCGTCTTCATTCCCGACGAGGATCGCGGGACGCTCTGCATTTCAAGCCAGGTCGGCTGCACGCTCAACTGCCGCTTCTGCCACACGGGCACCCAGAAGCTGGTGCGCAACCTCACGGCTGGCGAGATCGTCTCGCAGGTGCTTGTCGCGCGCGACGACCTGAAGGAGTGGCCCAAGGCGGGACGCAATTCCGACACGCGCCAGATCACCAACATCGTGATGATGGGCATGGGCGAGCCGCTCTACAATTTCGAAAACGTGCGCGACGCCATCAACGTGATCGCGGACGGCGAAGGGCTTTCGGTGTCCAAGCGCCGCATCACACTGTCGACGGCGGGCGTCGTTCCCATGATCCCGCGTGCCGGTGATGAAATCGGATCGATGCTGGCCATCTCGCTCCACGCCCCGCGGGATGATGTCCGCGACGTCATCGTGCCCCTCAACAAGAAGTACCCGATCAAGGAACTGCTTGAGGCGTGCCGCAATTATCCGGGACTGTCGAATGCCCGGCGCATCACCTTCGAGTACGTGATGCTCAAGGGGGTGAACGACTCCAATGCCGATGCGCGCGAGCTCGTGAAAATCATCCGCGGCATACCGGCGAAGATCAATCTCATCCCGTTCAATGCGTGGCCCGGTGCGCCCTATGAGTGCTCGGACTGGGAACGCATCGAGGAATTCGGCGAGATCGTGAACCGGGCGGGCTACGCCTCCCCCATCCGCACACCGCGGGGTCGAGACATCATGGCCGCCTGCGGACAGCTCAAGAGCGAAAGCGTCAAGCAGCGCGCCAGCGAGCGCATGGCTGAACTGCGCAGTCGCGAAATCGGACGATAAAAAAGCAGGAAGACCCCATGTCCAAGAAATCAGTCAAGCGCGTGGTGCTCGCCTATTCGGGCGGCCTCGACACTTCCGTGATCCTGAAGTGGCTCCAGCAGGCCTATGGCTGTGAAGTCGTGACGTTCACCGCCGACCTCGGACAGGGCGAAGAGCTGGCACCGGCCCGCAAGAAAGCCGAGATGCTGGGTATCAAGCCCGAACACATCTTCATCGAAGACCTGCGCGAAGAATTCGTGCGCGACTACGTGTTTCCGATGTTCCGTGCGAATGCACTCTACGAGGGACAGTACCTGCTTGGCACATCGATCGCACGACCGCTGATTGCCAAGAAGCAGATCGAGATCGCCGAGAAGCTTGGCGCCGATGCCGTGGCTCATGGCGCCACCGGGAAGGGCAATGACCAGGTACGCTTTGAACTGACCTACTATGCGCTGAAGCCCGACATCCATGTCATCGCGCCCTGGCGCGAGTGGGACCTTGAAAGCCGGACAAAGCTCATCGACTTCGCCGAGAAGCACCAGATCCCGATCGCCAAGGACAAGCGCGGCGAGGC
>CAZYFM010000098.1:0-11903 GCA_964646885.1 uncultured Flavobacteriaceae bacterium | reverse complement strand
GGATCTCGACGACAATGCGCCCCGGGCGAGGCTTGGTTCCCTTCCGCCCCCAGTAAAGCCCTGAGTTGAGAGCCACCGGTATGCACGGAACATCGAGTGCGCCATAGAGCGCGGCCACACCCGGCTTGTAGTCCGGCGCCTCACCCGGAAGCTTTCGCGTGCCTTCGGGAAAGATGACGATGGGGCGACCGGCTGCGATGCGCGCGCGTGTGGTCTTGATCATGTTGCGAAGGGCAGAGGCGTGTCCTTCTCGATCGATGACGATCATCTCGCACTTCTGCGCATACCAGCCATAGACCGGCACGCGTAGCAGTTCGCGCTTCATGACGGTGGCGGGATCCCGCAGCAGGATGTGCTGCGCGATCGTCTCCCACATCGACATGTGCTTGACGGCGAAGATGGCTGGTCCGGCGGGCAGGTTCTCGCGGCCGCGGACTTCATAGTCGAGCCCCACGATGTGCTTCACGCCCCAGAAGCTCACGCTCGCCCAGATCTCCATGCCACGAACGACAAGCACGCGGGGCAGGGCCAGTGCAGGCAGCCAGACGAGATTGATGAGCGTGGACCAACCCCAGAAATAGATTTGAAACAGGACAAGCCGGATGAATGTCACGTGATGTTCTCTTGGCGCGCCCGGTATCAGTTGATTTTGGTGGCAGACATGTCGGATGGCGCGGATTCGATGGTGGCCGGTCCCGGAGAGGGCGCCGCTTTCGTCCACATGCCGGAAGCCGCGGCGACGCGGGCGGTGGCCGCCAGCAGCTTCAGGTACTCCCCGGCAAGGACACTCGATGTGTAGGAGTCCTTCCACCAGTCGTTCAGGTGGATGTCATCCGGGAAAACGGGGTAGGCGATGAACTCGATGTCGGGATTGACCGCGTGGAGTTCCAGCAGGCTGCGGGGCATATGGTAGCTCGCGGTCACGATGATCACGCGACGATACTTGTGCTCGTTGATCCAGGCAGCGGCCTCGCCGGCATTGCCGATCGTGTTCTCCGCGCTGCGCCCCAGGTCGACGCAGCACGCGCCGCGCTTCGGTACCCCGCCGGCGGCATCAAACAGTTCCTCGCGCGTCGTGTCTTCATGCACGCCGGAGATCAGAAGGCGATTGCCCTTGCCCTGGTCCAGCAGTTCGATTGCCGCCTGGAGGCGTCCTTCGCCTCCCGTGAGCGCGATGATCGCATCGGCGGGCTCGGGCTCGGCGGAAGAGCGCGACAGGGACCAGACGAAAACCGGGAACCCCAGGGCCGAAACGACGAACGCCGCCACGGCCAGGCGAAACGCCAGTCCGAGCCAGGCCCATCGTCTGGAACGCTGGAACGCCAAGGTCCTATTTCTCCGTCAAAAGCGCTTCGACCGCTGAATGGAGGTCATCATAAACCGACACGGGTAAAATGTCGTCAGGCAGCCCTTTTGCCTGCAATTCTGCGCCTTTTCCGGTCCTGACGAGAATGCGGCGAACCCCCGCGGCCTTGGCGGCCTGCAGGTCGCGCAGCTGGTCGCCGATCATGACGGCCTGGTCGGGCGGCAGCCGGTAATGCGCCAGCGCCTCCCGCAACATGCCCGGGCGGGGCTTCCGGCGCTCATGATCAGACCAGGGTGGCTCGTTGCACGTCAGGATGAGGTCGAGATGAGCCCCGCGCGCCTTGAGCTCCTGTCGCATCTTGTCGTGGATGCGCTCAAGCATCTCGGCAGAGAAAAGGCCCTTGCCGATGCCGCCCTGGTTGCTGACGACGGCAATGCGGATGCCGGCCGCGTTCAGCCGCGCGCACGCCTCTGCAGAACGGGGAACCATGACGAGTTCTCCCGGATGCTTGACGTAGTCTGTTCGGTCTTCGTTGAGGACGCCATCGCGGTCGAGCAGCACGAGCTTCATTGCATGCGGCCCAGGACCCGCAGCACCGTGTAGCGGGCCGTCACCATTGCGATGAGGCCCATGATCGCCGGCACGAGGATCAGCCAAAGATAGTGGAACGGCGAACCCACGAGTTGCGGCAGGTACTGTCCGGCGACCGGCGTCTCGCGGCTGTCCCAGAGCAGGCTGCTGCCCAGAAGCGTAACGATGGCAATGAACAGGCCGATGATGCCGCCGCGAATGCCGAGCCACAGGAAGTGGCGCTGGAACTCCTTCGCGATGAAGACATCGCGTGCGCCGATCATGTGAACGACTTCGACGATCTCGCGGTGCGTGCGCAGGCCCGCCTGTGTTGCAAAGACGATGATGGCGAGCGTCGCGAGGGCGATGAGGAGCAGCATCGACCAGCCGACAGCCGCAGACGAGGCTGCAAAGCCCGCAAGCTCCGCATTCCAGCGCGAGTGATCATCAAGCTGCGCACCAGGAACGGTATCGGCCAGCTTCTGTGACAGGCCCGCGAGTTCAACGGGCTGTCCGGGTTTCAGCGTGACCTCGATCAGTTGCGGGGCCGGCAGGTCATCAAGCACGTTGCCCTTTCCAAGCCATGGCTCCAGCAGCGCATTCGCTTCGCCGCGGCTGAGCGCTTTGGCGGACATGATGCCCGGCCACTGCGAGACGACGCTGAGTGCCTCCTTGACCTGGTCATCGGGCGAAATCTGGGAAGAGGGCAGGAGCTGCACGGTCGCTGAACTCGAAAGCCCGTCCGTCCACTGCGACGCCATGCGGCTGAGTGTCAGCACCCCGCCAAGCGCAAGGCAAGCGAGGAAGCTCATGACGGCGACGATCGTATGCAGCGTTGCGCCCGACGCACTGTCGGCGGGCATGAGGCCGGTGGGTGCCTTCGGGTTCACGCGCGTTTCGCCTCCTGGATGAGGTGTTCCTTCTGGCTGCTCGATGTAAGCCGTCCCTCGGCAAGGCGAAAGATGCTGGTCGCCGGCAGGCGCTCCAGGATGCGCTGGTCATGGGTGGCGATGAGCACGCAGGTCCCCAGCCGGTTGAGTTCGATGAACAGGCGGATGATGCGGGCACCGATTTCGGGATCGACGTTGCCGGTAGGCTCGTCGGCCAGGAGCAGCTCGGGCTTCGCCACGACAGCCCGGGCGATTGCAACGCGCTGCTTTTCACCGCCCGACAGCGTGGCAGGTTTGGCGTTCAGCCGGTTGCCCAGCCCCACCCACTGCAGCAGTTCCTCGACCTCCGCCCTGTAGTTGTTCTCGTACTCCCCCATCACCCTGCGTGGCAGGGACACGTTTTCGAACACGGAAAGGTGGTCCAGCAGCCGGAAATCCTGAAACACGACCCCGATGCGGCGCCTGAGCGCAGGGAGGTCTTCCCGCGGCGTATTGGCGATATCGCGTCCAAACATGGAAATTGCACCCCGCGACGGGCGCTCGGCCAGGTACATGAGCTTGAGAAGTGAGGTCTTTCCAGCGCCGGAAGGTCCCGTTAATAAATGGAAGGACCCTTTCTCCAGCGAAAAGGAAATGTCGCGCAGGACCTCCGGCCCAAGGCCGTATCTCATCCCGACATTCTCGAATCGAACCACCAATTAATCCTTTTCGGTTAATGGTTTAGGAGAAGGCGTTGTGATTGCGCTTGCTTGCAGGCGCAAAAGCGGTATGTCAAAAACCCAAGAATCGACACGGGCTCTAGCCTGGAATGATAATAACCTGTCCACGCTGCGCAACTCGCTATCTCCTGGAGGCCGGAGTTGTTCGGCCGCCCGGAAGACAGGTGCGTTGCGCCCGCTGTCAGCATATGTGGTTTCAGGAGCCGGCGCCTGATCTGCCTACACCGATCCCGGTGCCTGTGGAAGAACCTGAACATACGGGCCCGATAACCGATCGCTCCCGCATGCTTGGACCGCCGCCGAGCGAGCCATCCTTCCCGCCGCTGCCCAATTTCGACGTTCCGCCTCAGCAGCCCTTCGAGCCGCTGTCATCGCCGCCGGAGCAGATGGTCCCGCAGTCGTCGATGCCGCGCCGCGAGCCACGCACCGCGAGATCGCGTGGCATGGTGGGACTGATGGTGGGTCTGGGAGCCCTGTCGCTGCTGCTCGTGGTCTTCTTCTCGCTGCCGCGGGAGATCTCGGCTGTGCTGCCGCAGACAATCGGCATCTACAACGCGCTCGGCATCGAGGTGAACAAGAGCGGTTTCAAGATCATCGCCACGCAGACCCAGGAAATCGCGAACTCGATCCCGATCATCGTGATCAAGGGTGAACTGGTCAACGAAACCGACATGGAACTTGAAGTTCCGAGCGTGCGCATCGCCGTGCGCGACCGGGCCAGGAAGGAACTGCATCACTGGATCGTGAAGGCGGACCAGGAACTCGTGGGACCTCGCGGCAAGGGATCGTTCAGCGCGCGGCTCGAGAACCCGCCGGCTGATGCGGTCGACCTTGAAGTGCGCTTCGCCCGCGAGGGAGAGCATTGATGCACGAGGCAGGCTTCCGGCCTCTCTACTCGGCATCCCGGATTGCGGACAGGATGAGTGGGATGGCAGCGGACATCGCTTCAACGATGCCGCAGGATTTTGTGCTCGTGGCCATCCTCAAGGGCAGCTTTGTCTTTGCGGCTGACCTGGTGCGGGCCCTGGTCGGGGTGCAGGTCAATCCCGATGTCGATTTCATGATCCTTTCGAGTTACGGCGAGCGCACGGAATCGTCCGGACACGTTAAACTTTTGCGAGATACCGAGATTCCGGTCCAAAACCGCCACGTCCTTCTTGTGGATGATATTCTGGACAGCGGGCGCACGCTGGAGTTCGCCAAGCGGCATTTGCTCGCCCGGGGCGCCCTGTCAGCCAAGGTTTGCGTGCTTCTTGAGAAGGGCTCGGGGCAGGGGCAGGGGCGCTGCAAGGCCGATTTTGTGGGTTTTGCTTGTCCTGACGCCTTTGTCGTAGGGTACGGCATGGACCACGCGCATAAATTCCGTGGACTGCCCCACATCGCTATTTTATGTGAATAGCGGAACTGGAACACGACGGATGGCGAAGATCCTGATCGCTGAGAATGAGCTTGCGCTCAGGGAGTTTATCGCCCGGGGGCTCGAACAGCGCCGTCACAAGGTAACCATGGCCCAGGACGGTTCCGAAGCCATCGATCTCCTGAAGAAGAACAAGTACGACCTGCTCCTGACGGACATCGACATGCCGATCATGGACGGGATCGCGCTGGCCCTGTCGGCCGGCCGCGACTATCCGAAGATGAAGATCATCATCATGTCGGGGCACGAGCACCAGATCGAGCGTGCGCAGGGCCTGAGCGACCTGGTCTATCGCGTCATCTCCAAGCCCTTCACGATCGCGAAGATCTGTGAAGTCGTCGACGAAGTGATCGCGTCGAAGAAATCCGGCTCAAAATCGTCTGAGTAGGCGCTCGATGTATTCGAGCTCCGTATCCGGACGCCCGCGCTCGGCGGCGCGGCGCTGAAGTTCCTTCAGGATCTCGCGGGCCTTCTGAATGTCGCTCTTGTCCGGCACCTTGACCGAGTTTCCGAAGTTCGGGCCACTCGACGACTGGGGACGACCGAAGGGATCTTCATTGTCGCCGGCGCCCGGTCCCGCTGATCCAGGGACCGTTGCGCCCGGACCTGCCATCTGCTGCATCATTTGCTGGGCGAAGGACTGCCCGCCCTTGCGCAACTCTTCGATCGCCTTCTGCTGGCTCTTGCCGGCCTGCCCAAGATCACCCGCACCCAGCGAGTCCGAGGCGTCATCCATGGCGTCCTGCGCCCGCTTGAGCGCATTGGCGGTCTCCGGGTTCTTCATCATCTGCTTGATGATCGGCGTCAGCTCGTCGCTGAGTTTCTCTTGGGCACCTTTGAGCGGAGACGGGCGCTTCGTGCCCATGTCATCATTGGACTGCTGTTCGCGGTAGGTCTGGTCCATCAGTTCGCGCTGGCGAGACAGGATCGAGCCCATCTGCTCCAGGGACTTGGCGGCTTGCTGCTGTTCGGGGGACATCTTGCCACCCCCGGCCGTCTGGACGCTTTCGAGCAGGTTCAGGAGTTCACTCAGTTTCTGCTGGGCTGCAGCAGTCGCACCTTGCCGTGCCAGTTCCTGGATCTGGTCCATCATGGCCTTCAGGTCCTGCGGGCGAAGGATCTGTCCGTTCTGGTTCTGCAGAACGGGATTCTGGATGTTTGCCTTCTCGGCCATCGCCTTGAGGCTGCGCTCAAGGGCGGCGCGAAGCTGCGCCATCAGGCGTTCGATCTCTTCATCGGGCGCACCCTTGGCAAGCGCGTCCATGAGACGCTTCTGGATGTCCCGCAGTTCGGCCTGGGCCTGGGCCACGTCACCTTCTTCGACACGAACGGCGATGTCCCAGAGGAACTGCTGTGCCGAGGCGATGCGATTCTGGTCAAGGTTCGAGGCATTCACGCGTATGCGATGCACCTCGTAGGCAGCCGTGCGCAGGGCGAGGTAGAGGCTCGTGTCGGGCGTGAAGCGCTCCGGAGCGAGCGTCAGTGCGTCGAGGGCCTTGGCCACGGTTCCGCTCGAGCGTGGATCACGGGCAAGATTGCGGCGTTGCTCGATGAGCGCGCGGGCGAGAGGCTCCGTGAACCGCCGCTCGGGCAACTTGATCACCATCGACCGCGAGCGTCCCGTCTGGCCCAGGTCATCCTTGGCCGTCAGGTAGACCTTGACCTTCAGGCCCGCCCACACATGAGCGGTGAGGTCCTTGAAGATCATGGCATCACCGGCGCGCGCCGGTGCCGGGGGCAGGGGAAGGTCGACGATGATGGGTTGGGGCGGCGAGTCGGCGTTCGTTTTCTCTGCAAGCTCGATATGGGCCTCGGCCGTCTTCACGCCGAAATCGTCTTTCACGCCGTAGTGGAAGCGAAGGGACTGCGCCTGGGTGACCGACAGGGGCGATCTGAACGATATCCGGGGTGGCAGGTCTGGCGCGGTGTCGAAGCGCCAGTTTCCAACCTGGGTGGCGTTCATCGACAGCCTCACGGTCATGCTGGAGTCGATCACAAGCTTGGCATCCCTGGCGTCACCACCGGCCGGCAGGAATTCGGGGCGCGCCTGGCGTGGCACCGGTCCACCGATGGCAGAGGCCCTCAGCACTGCAGAGGCCGCGCCATGCGTGCGGACGGTGAGCACCGATCCCGACGGCACACGGATGGGAGCATCGTCGTCACCGCGCGTCAGCGCCGTCAGGTGCTTCGGGGCTTCGCCGGTATAGGCGGGCGGCGTCACCCAGGCTTCGACGGAAGCAGGCACATGACCCTGCGCGAGGCCGGGTGAAAGGGCTGCATTCAGCCGGGACGGAATCTCCTGCCAGTTGGCGATGCCCAGGACGACGATCGCAAGGCCGAGCAGCACGCGAATGGAATGCGGGTCCTTGGCCGTGAGGGACAAGGCAGGCCATGCCACCTTGAGCCGGCTGAGGTGGGCAAGAACCCAACGCTGGTGCGCGCGCCAGAGCTGCTTCGTATCGTTGTCCGCAATGATGGCTGGCTTGTCTTCGAGGGCGCTGAGCGGCCGGTGTTCCATGCCGCTTGACTGCTCAAGGTGGCGAAGCGCCTGCGCATGGGTCGGAATGCTCGATTGCCGGAGCGACCACGTGATCGACCAGCCGATCGCGATCAGGAAACCGGTGAGGAGCAGCAGGTGAAGCCACTCGGGCAGGTAGACGAACAGGTTCGCCAGTGCGAGCACGAGGAACAGGCCGACAAATCCGCCAGCCGGCCAGATGATCGGATAGAGCCGCTCAGCCGCAAGCGAGGCCCAGCTGAGCAGTACGTGCCGACGCACTTCCGGGGGAAGACCGGGAAGCGGCTCGTCGGGGCTCTTGTCGGTCTCAGGCGTCACGCTTCACTCGCAGGTTCGCAAGACTGGTCTGGCGACCGGTGCAGGCAGCCTCTCAGCGAAGCCAGTCCGGCATCTGCTCCCGGGCCAGCATCTCTTCGACAGTCTGCCGGGGTCGTGTGACCGCAAAATGGCGTCCGTTCACGATGACCTCGGGTACCAGAGGACGGGCATTGTAGCTTGAAGCCTGAACAGCGCCATAGGCACCCGCTGAAAGGATGGCAACGAGGTCACCGGCGCTGGCTGCCGGAAGTTCACGGTTTCGTGCGAACAGGTCTGCACTTTCGCAGACAGGACCAACGACGTCGTAAACCCTACTTTCAGTATTTTGGGGTTCTGCCACGGGAATGATGTCGTGGCGGGCGTCGTACATGGCGGGCCGGACAAGGTCATTCATGCCGGCATCCAGGATCATGAAATTGCGTTCATCGCCCTTTTTCACGAACAGGATGCGGGAAACGAGGACGCCCGCGTTCGCCGTAATGAGGCGTCCCGGCTCGACGATCAGCTCCGCATCGATGCTTGCAAAGGCCTCGCGCACGACCCGGCCATAGCTCTCCGGAAGTGGCGGAGCATCGCCTTCGGTATAGGGAACACCGAGACCTCCACCCAGGTCGACGCGCGTGATCCGGTGACCGCTGGCGCGCAGTGTCTTCACGAGTTGCGCCAGTTTCTCGAACGCTTCGCGAAAGGGAGCAAGCTGCGTGATCTGGCTGCCGATGTGGACGTCCACGCCGGCGACATCGATGCCTGGCAGCTTGGCGGCGTGGGCGTAGGCCGCCTCGGCGCGGTGCCACGCAATGCCGAACTTGTTCTCGGCCTTGCCGGTCGAGATCTTGGCATGCGTCTTGGCATCGACGTCGGGGTTGATGCGAAGGGCAACGGACGCGCGCTGGCTGCGCGAATGCGCCACCTCGTTCAGCACATCCAGCTCTTCCTCGCTCTCGACATTGAATTGCTTGATGCCGTGATCAAGGGCGAGGGCCATTTCCTCGCGCGACTTTCCCACGCCGGAGAAGACAATTTTCGAGGCCGGTACGCCACCGGCAATCGCCCGCTTCAGTTCACCACCCGACACGATGTCGGCACCGGCTCCAAGGCGGGCCAGCGTGCGGATCACCGCAAGGCTGCCATTCGACTTGACCGCGAACGCGATGAGCGTGCCCGCCGGCAGCGCTTCCTGCAGTACGCGGTAGTGACGCTCAAGCGTCGCCGTTGAATAGCAGTAGAACGGCGTGCCCACGGACCGGGCGATTTCGCTCACAGGCACGTCTTCGGCGTGAAGCGTGCCATTCTTGTATTGGAAATGGTTCAATGGCTTGCCTTCGTTGGGTCCGCTCAGCGAACCGCGGACACCGACGGCTTCGGCGGCTCAAGCGGGCCCTTCTTTCCGCATGCGGAAATGCCGATGCCGGTCACCAGCAGTACAACCATCAAGATTCGTGCCTTCATTTCAGTCGCTCCTGCCAATAATGAACCTGCTCGCTGACGCGCTGGGGTGACGTGCCGCCAAAACTCGTGCGGCTGGCCACGGACGCATCGACCGTCAGGACTGACAATACATCGGCTGTGAGCCCGGGCTCAACCGATTGCATGTCTGCGAGGCTCAGGGCCGTCAGCTCGCAACCGCGCTTTTCGGCGAGCGCCACGATCTTTCCGGTAATGTGATGGGCTTCGCGAAAGGGCTTCTTGAGGACCCGGACGATCCAGTCCGCCAGGTCCGTGGCGGTCGAAAAGGCGGCGCCGGCAGCGTCTCGCATGGGTTGCGCATTCACTTTCAGGTCCGCCAGCATGCCGGTCATTGCCGCGAGCGCCAGCTCTGCCGAGTCTGCAGCGTCGAAGGTACACTCCTTGTCTTCCTGGAGATCCTTCGCATAGGCCAGTGGCAGCGCCTTCATCACGCCCAGAAGCGTCACCAGCGAGCCTGTCACGCGCGCCGTCTTCCCCCGGATCAGTTCGGCCGCGTCGGGATTGCGCTTCTGCGGCATGATCGAAGAGCCCGTGGTGAAGGCGTCCGAAAGCCGGATGAAGCGGAAGGGCGGCGACGTCCACAGCACGAACTCGTCGGCAAGCCGCGAAAGGTGCGTCATCATGATGGAGCAGGCGCTCAGGAACTCGAGCGCGAAGTCGCGTGATGACACGCCATCGAGCGAGTTGCGCATGGGTTCCCGAAACGCGAGGTCGGCCGATGTCTGCGTGCGGTCGATGGGGAACGATGTGCCGGCGAGGGCGGCCGAGCCCAGCGGATTGATGTTGGTCGTCTCGCGCGCGGACCGGAACCGGGCGCGATCCCGCTCGGCCATTTCGACATAGGCCAGCAGGTGGTGGCCGAACGTGACGGGCTGGGCGGTCTGCAGGTGGGTGAAGCCGGGGATGATCGTCGCCGCATGGCCGGACGCCAGTTTCACAAGGGCAGACTGGTAGGCCTTCAGGCCGCCATCGATGCGGTCGATGGCATCGCGGACCCAAAGCCGGAAATCCGTCACCACCTGGTCATTTCGCGAGCGGGCCGTGTGAAGTCGGCCGGCGGGCTCGCCGATGATCTGCTTCAGCCGTTCCTCCACGTTCATGTGGATGTCTTCCAGGTCCCGGGAGAACGTGAAGCGGCCGTCCTCGATCTCGGCCCGGATCTGGTCCAGCCCCTTCAGGATCGCATCGGCATCGGATTGCGCGATAATGCCGCGCTTGGCCAGCATGCGCGCGTGCGCCTTGGACGCCATAATGTCCTGCGCATAAAGCCTTCGGTCGAAATCGATGGACACGTTGATGTCCTTCATGATCTCGCTCGGGCCTTGTGAGAACCGTCCGCCCCACATTTCGTTCTTTGTCATGCCGGTCTAGTAATCCAGTTCTGGGAAACTCGGAATGCCGATCAATCGAAGATTAGCCGCCATCCTCTTTGCGGGCACCATTCTGGCCGTCCTGAGTGCGGCCGTCTACATCTGGTTGGGGCAGGGTCGTGATGATGGCGTCGCGGTCTCGACGGGCGGGCTTTCCAACTACGTGCCGGCGAAGGAACTGAAGCCCGTCCCTGCCGTGCAGTTCATGGATGAAACCGGGCGGGTGATGACGCTCGAGGACTTCCGGGGACGCGTCGTCGTGCTCAATCTCTGGGCCACATGGTGCACGCCCTGCGTGGCCGAGATGCCGATGCTCGACAGGTTGCAGAAGCAGCTGGAAGGCAAGGATGCGGAAGTCGTGGCGCTCAGCATCGATCGCGGTGGCCAGCAGGCCGTGAAGGAATTCTACGAGCGCATCGGCGTGAAGCGCCTCAAGATCTACGTGGATCCCACCATGCGCGCGCAGACCGGCCTGGGAACCCTGGGGCTGCCCACGACACTGATCATTGATCGGGAAGGCCGCGAGCGCGGACGCCTCATGGGGGCGGCGGAATGGGACGATGCGGCTGCGGTGAAGCTTGTGCTGAGCGCGATGGAAGATCCGGAATAGGATCTGTCTCTTACATTTCGAGGCGCGGGCAGCCCACGCGCAGCATGTTGTCGTTCAGGTCCACGAGCACGAACTCCTGCACGCCCCAGGGCTTCTTCTCGATCGGAAGCAGCTTGCCAACGCCCGCCTTCCGGAAGGCCTCGTAGGTCTTCTCGAGGTCATCGACGTAGATGTAGCAGGTATGGTCGCGCATCGTTCCGTCGAGGAACGGCGACTCGAAAAACTGCAGCTGGATGCCGTTGCGGATCATGAAGAGGAATGAATCCGGCGGATCCACCTCATGGGCACAGATGAACCCGAGCTTCTCGTAGAAGGCCCGGGTCTGCTTCGGATCCTTCATGGGAAGGGTAGGAACTGCGAAGTCTGCCATCTCGATCCCCTCCGCCTGCCAGTGCTGCTTACCGCGTCGGCACCGGCTTTTCGCCGCGATAGTCGTAGAAGCCACGCTTCGTCTTCTGCCCAAGCCAGCCGGCCTCGACATACTTCACGAGCAGCGGGCAGGGGCGGTACTTGGAATCCGCAAGGCCTTCATAAAGCACCTGCATGACCGAAAGGCACGTGTCCAGCCCGATGAAGTCCGCAAGCTGCAGCGGCCCCATCGGATGGTTCGCGCCGAGGCGCATGGCCGTATCGATCGCTTCGACCGTGCCCACGCCTTCATAAAGCGTGTAGACGGCTTCGTTGATCATCGGCAGCAGGATGCGGTTGACGATGAAGG
>CAZYFM010000097.1:0-11940 GCA_964646885.1 uncultured Flavobacteriaceae bacterium | reverse complement strand
CTCGGTGCCCTCCTGATAACGGCATTCGTCGCCTACCTGCTTTACGCGATGTTCTATTGCCCGCTCACGGGCAAGTGTTCGGCAACAACGCTCCCGCCAACAAGTTACCAGCCACCAACGGTAACGGGGCCGGCATCGCCACCCACGGATGCGACCGGAACAGGTACGGCTTCTCCATCCCAGCCTGCAGTCGAGCAGCCATTGCCGTCTCAACCGCAGTCCCCGGTAAGTCAGCTGCCGCCGAACTCACCCTACCCTGCCGCCCCGGATAGCGATGCTGGCGGCAAGGCGACTTCGCCGTATCCAGGATATCCGGGAACGGACCAGTCGCCACCGAAGGATCAGATCGGATCGAGCGATCGCAACGCACCTGCCGCGGAAAAGTACACGCCGCCGGCGCCCGCGAAACCGACAACGACAGCCACGACAAAGCCGCTGATGCTGCATGTGGCCTTCATGGAGTCGAAGTCAAATCTCACACGTGAATCATACAACGTGCTGACGACCGCAGCCGCCCAGTCCATTCAGTCGAACAGGGATGTGGGGGTTAGGATATTCGCCGTCGGACGTCGTGAATCGGACGCCGCACTCTGGCGCCGCCGCCTCTATGCGGTGAAGGACGAACTGGTTCGCCTGGGAATTCCTGTCCAGCGGATGCGTATCGAAGGAACCGGTCCATATGTGCTGCGCATCAATCGCTCGGCACAGCCACAGCTTCTCAAGCCTCAGTCATCGAAACCGGCTGCAGGTGGCGGCAAGTCTTATGACCTGGAATCCCTGGACGATCCCTTCGCCAGCGAATAGCCGATCAAGCGTGAGCCCTTCAGCCGAGGGGCTTGCGTCGCCTCAGGTACACATAAAGCGCACCGGCTCCGCCATGTCGCGCGTGTGCTTCAGCTGTTCCTGAAACATAGCGCCTGATGTCACCTTCAGTGAGCCAGCGCGGAACCATGGCCTTGAGAACGCCATGGCCCGAGGTCGCAGGTTCATACGGCGACCGGTCAATGTCAGTACGCCCGCCACCTTTGCCCGTCACGACAAGGACGCACCTCAGGTCGCTGTCATGGGCACGGTGCAGGAATGTCGCGAGCCGACTGTGGGCTTGAGCTTGTGTCATCCCATGAAGGTCCAGCTTGGCATCCGGATCGACCTTGCCTTCCCGCAGCCGCCTCAGCGTTGACCCGTCGAGCTGGTGATGGGTGCGTACGGGCTTTGCAGGCAGGTGAACTGGCTTGCGAGGAACTGGCGCCACGGGCTGGGCGTGTGCCTGAGCCTCTTTCGTCTTCTTGTGGGGTTCGCTGGCGAGCGGCTTGGCGATGCGCTTTTTCCGCTGGGCCCGACGCACGTCCTTGGTGACTTCCGTCCAGAGGGCCAGTTCACTGTCCGTAGGCTCGCGTCTCCTGGCCATGTCCCGATCAGTCGATCTTCGCGGCCAGGGGCTTGGGAAGAAGGATATAGAGAAAGCCCTTGTGAGCCATGCGACCGGCTATGCTCTCGGCCTTTCCGCCGACACCCCAGTAAACGTCACCCCTGACAGGTCCACGGATCGCACCGCCCGTATCCTGCGCGATGAAGAGATGCCTGAAATCGACATCCTCCGAATTGGCATCTTCCGATGGAGCCCGCGCGTCGACCCAAAGGGGCGCACCAAGCGCATGGAATTTCAGGTCGATCGCGAGGCTGGCCGAAGGCGTAAGCGGCACGCCCTGCGCTCCATCCGCCCCCTTGGAGGGGTCGCCGACGGGAAGCTCCTTGAAGAAGACATAGGATGCGTTCTCGTTCATGAGATCATCCGCCGCTTCGGGGTTCTCCGTCATCCACTGTCGGATGCGTTGCATCGAAAGTTCCGGACGCGGGATCTCGCCCCGGTCGACGAGAACCCTGCCGATCGCCGTATACGGGTGCCCGTTCTGGCCATCATAGGCAGCCCTTATCGTCTCGCCTGACTTCAGCTTGATGCGTCCCGAACCCTGGATCTGAAGAAAGAACGCGGCAGCACTGTCATTGACGTAGACAAGAGGTTCCGATGCATTGCCCAGGCCTGAGGAAACGATCTCCCGGCGCGACAGGTAGGGAACGAGCCGCCCATTGACGACCTTTCCGGCGACCCTTTCACCCTTGAGCGCGGGTCGAAACTGTCCGAGATCTGCTTCCACAAGGTCTGTCGGCCTCCTGTAGAGAGGCACATTGAACTCCTTGGTCCGGACGCGGTGTCCCTCGAGTTCGGGCTCATAGTAGCCGGTGAAGAGCCCCTTCCCTTCCTCGCCGTTGAAAACCTGGACGGGTGAGAACCACTGCATGAAGAACGAACGCGAAGTGTCAGGGCTCTGGGCCCGCCCCGGCTGGAGGGCTGCGGCGCAAGCTGGCTTCCAGTCCGAGACCAGACCATAGGCTGCGTTGCCGCCCATCGCGTCGGTCGCGGACCGGTTGGTGATGACGGCGCAGGATGCAAGAAACGCCTTGAACGCCGGTTCAAGGGACGCAGTGGCCCAGCCGTCTAGAGCTTCGAACGAAGCGGGTTTCAGGATGAACTTTGCTTCCGCTGGCTTGCCGCCATCCGGACTGTCACCAAAGGGAACGCAACCCGCGGCGAGCAGGACCATGCCCAGTGAAAGGAAACGAAGCAGGCGCATAACGCAGGGTTATGCTATGCCGCTCCCGCTGTGGCAACGACCTTCCAGTTGGGGTCGGCCGATCGCGTGTCGCGCGCAAACGTCCAGATATCGGTGACTTCACGAACGACGCCGGCAGCACCTTCAATGACGGTTCCCGCCGCATCCCGGGTCGCAGTGATCATCTCGGAAACGAACTTCACGGTGACCTCGGCAATGCGGCCGCGCAGCGTTACTTCTTCAAGGTCGGCCGACTTCAAGCCCACGAAACCGAATTCGACCGAGTGACCGTTGCGGGCTCGTGCGGAAATTGCGCCTTCAAAGCTGGCATAGACATCGTCGGAAAGAAGCGGCCGCAGGGCGCCGCGATCACCGTCGGCGAATGCCTTGACGATCATCTCATGTGCGACTTTCGCGCCGTCGACGAAGGAGTCGGGATCGAAGCCGGTGTCCGCGCCGCGGATGGCGGCGAGGCCCTGGCCCACGGCCGAATTCGGATCAATTCGGTTCATGATCGAATTGCGGGGCGTAGGCCGCACGGCGGCCTCGCGGGGACGTGGCATCGGAATGACATTGTCATCCGCTTTGGAAGACGCGGACCGGTTGCGCTCCACCCGCTCCCGCTGGCTGAGAGTATCCATGGGCGGCCGCTCATTGCCCGTCCTTCGACCCAGCACCGTGTAGATGCGATAGCCGATGAACGCCGCAATACCGGCAAAAAACAGGATTTCGATTTCCGCTCCGCCCATCACACCTATCCAACCACGTCAGGGGTCATGTCCGCCGATCCGGCAGAATTCTCGGTACCAAGGCTCGCAAATCGAGGGGTACCTCTTGGGGAAAACCCTACAATGCGATCCTCTTCAGGGTCCATAGCTTAAACCCGACTTCCTTCTAAACCTGCTCCGGGACATGGCAAAAAATCCCTGAAACACACATTTGCTTGTCTGTGAACCAAGAACCGTGATAGCCACCCCGCCACATAAATTGAGCCAAATTGCGAGTTTTCAAGGATACCGGACGAATGAGCGACACACAGTCAAACGGAAATGGTCAGGGAGTGGATCTCCAGGGTGCAGCGGGCTCCGCAGCCCAAATCCAGGTTCTGGCCCAATACGTTAAGGATTTGTCATTCGAGAATCCGGCCGCTCCGATGAGCCTGCAGGGCCAGAAGCCCGCGCTCGAAGTTGGGGTGGACGTCCAGGCCCGTGGTCTCGGCGTTGACCAGTACGAAGTGATGATCCGGGTCCGCGCGGACGCCAAGGCAGCCAACCAGACCGTCTTCGTCTGTGAAGTCACCTACGCCGGCGTCTTCATGCTGAAGAACATCAGCCAGGAAAACATCCAGCCGATCCTGCTGATCGAATGCCCGAGGCAGCTGTTCCCGTTTGCTCGCCGGGTGGTCGCAGACCTCACGCGCGACGGTGGCTTCCCGCCCCTGCTCCTCGATCCGATCGATTTCATGACACTGTATCGGGCGCAGCTTGCCCAGCAGAAGGCACAGTCGGCGACGGCCTGAACCGGCGCCTTACTGCATCTTCCAGATGGCATTGGGTCCAAGACCCTGGACGAGCGCATCATGACGGGTGCGCTCGTCTTCGTTTAGGCGGGCCGCAAGCGGAGACGGCCTTGGCGCCGCAACCTGTCGCTTCGCAACAACCCCGCTTGCAGAAGACGACTTCGCCACCAGCTCAAGGCCTGGCTGCTTACCGCCCAGAAGTTCCAGGTAGACCTGAGCCAGCAGCTCGACGTCGAGCATGGCGCCGTGGCCCTTGGCCTTTCGCTCGTCGAGGCTGATGTTGAAGCGTCGGCAAAGGGCGTCAAGGGATGCCGGAGACCCCGGAAACTTCTTTCGCGCAATGTGTACGGTGTCGATCGCCCGAGAAAGCGGAATGGTGGACCGCTTTGCCTTGCTCAGCTCGGAATTCAGGAACTTGATGTCGAATTCGGCATTGTGGATGACCAGCGGGCTGTCGGCGATGAATTCGATGAAGCCGTCAACGATATCCGCAAAGAGCGGCTTGTCCTGCAGGAACTCCGTCGAGAGATTGCTGATCTTCCGCGCTTCCTCGGGCACGTCCCGCTGCGGATTGATGTACACGTGATAGCGCGCGCCGGTCGGCGTGCGGTTTGAAAGCTCGAGACAGCCGATTTCAATGATGCGGTGCCCCTGCGAAGGCTCAAGGCCTGTCGTTTCGGTATCGAGTACGATTTCACGCATGGTCAGTTCTTCCAGATCTCGCCAGGTCGGCCGCGCAGGGCCGCGATGACTTTCACAACCTGATCCTCGGCGTATTGAAGACCCTTGGACGTATCAATCACGAAATCGGCTTTTGCCCGTTTGATTTCGTCTGGAACCTGCTTTTGGAGGATCGCCTCGAATTTTGCCTCGGTCATCCCGGGCCGCGCCAGCACGCGGGCGCGCTGGACGTCTGCGGGAGCGGAAACCACGACAATGACATCAACCCGTCGCGGACCCTGGGACTCCAGCAGCAACGGAATGTCGAGTAGCACCATCTCGGTTCCACGCGCGGCATGGCCCTGAAGGAATGAAGCTTGTGCCATGCCGACAAGCGGATGAACAATCTGCTCGAGCTTTCGCAGCTGCTCGGGCTTTCCCACCACCAGGGAAGAAAGTCGTTCACGGTCGATGCGGCCGCCGACACGTGCGTCGGGAAAAACCGCCGAAACCGGATCCACGGCAGCACCGCCCTCTTCATAGAGCGCATGCACCAGCGCGTCGGCATCGCACACAGGCACGCCATGTCGCGCAAACATCTTCGCTGTCTCTGTTTTTCCCATGCCGATGGAACCGGTAAGTCCAATGATGAGCATCAGCCTTGTCGCTCCATGAACGAGATGAGATGCGCACGAAGTTCCGGCGTGACATCAGGCCTCACACCAAACCATGCGTGAAAGGCTGGAGCAGCCTGATGCAGGAGCATGCCCAGCCCGTCAATCGTGCGGTTGCCGCGCAGGCGTGCCTGATGCAGAAGCTGAGTTTCAAGCGGGCGATACACAATATCGACGACGACGGATTCCGGTCGGAGGCTACCTATGTTCACGAGCAGCGGATCCTGGCCCTGCATCCCGAGTTTGGTCGTATTCACGAGCAGGTCGCAGCGGACAAGTGCACCATCAAGCTGGTCCCAGCCAGCGGCAACGACGTTCTTTCCAAAAAAATGCGCGAGCGCATCGGCATTCGCACGGGTTCGATTCACGACCGTCACTTGCGCGGCACCTCGCGACAGAAGTCCGAAAATGACTGCGCGGGCTGCGCCGCCGGCACCCAGCACGAGGGCTGAACACCCGGCAACATCGCCGGCTGCCCCGTCATCAAGCGACCCGAGAAAACCGGCAACGTCGGTGTTCGTCGCAAAGGACCTGCCGTCGCGGAACACAATCGTGTTGGCCGCACCCGTGGCCCGGGCCGCGTCGTCGGCATCAGACGAATGCCTGAAGGCGGCTTCCTTGTGAGGCAAGGTCACATTGATGCCGCGAAACCCCAGACGAGGGAGAACCGCCAGGGCCTGGGCAAAGTCATCGGGTTGGATGGCCAAGGGAACATAGGCCGCATCAAGCTTCAGCTGCTCGATCCAGAACCCATGCAGCGCCGGCGACAGCGAATGCGAAATGGGCCAACCGGCAACGCCGGCAAGCAGGGCACGACCGGAAATCATCAGGACCTCAAGAGCTGGTGCAGGCGCAGGAAATCGAGAAGGGCCAGCAACGGCAAGCCCTGGATCGTAAATATGTCTCCGTCGATCTTGGAGAAGAGTTGAATTCCAAGTCCCTCCACATGATAGGCACCGACGCTTCCCAGGATATCCTCACCGGCCTCCACAAGGTACGCTTCCAGAAATTCATCGCTGAAGGGGCGCATGTGCATGCGCGCCTCCCCGACATGACGCCAGAGGACTTGTCCGTTCCGGGCAACACAAACAGCCGAGTGCAATACGTGCGCTTTTCCCCGCAGGCTCTCGAGCTGGCGGACCGCGCCTCCCCTGCTCCCCGGCTTCTGGAAAATCTCGCCACCGCAGGAAAGAACCTGGTCCGCGCCGATGACCCAGGCGTCAGGATCGCCTTGAGAAACACGTAAAGCCTTGAGCTCGGCGAGACAGTCCGCGATGTTGCGACCGGGCGCCTTTTCGGCAACCAGCGCTTCAATGACGCTGGCCTCGTCGATTGCGGCCACCTGGCAGTCAAAGCGGACGCCGGCCGCTGCCAGCATGCGTCGCCGCGCAGAACTCTGCGACGCGAGCACGATCCGGCTCATGGAACCTTGGCTTCCGCGCGATTGTGCAGGGCGAGGACTTCCGCTGCGGTTTCCTCAATCGATCTGCGCGTCACATCAATGACGGGCCAACCCCGTTCCGCAAAGAGCTTGCGGGCAATCACGAGCTCGGCCCGGATGGCATCGAGATCGACATACTCCGTATCCGTATCGGCATTCAGCGAGAGCAGCCTGTTTTTCCTGATGTGAAGCAATCGCTCCGGATTGACGACAAGGCCGACGACAAATGGGCCCTTGAGCGTGTGCAGCTCCTCCGGCAGAGGAACGCCCGAAACGATCGGTATGTTGGCCGCCTTGATGCCGCGATTGGCCAGGTAGATGCAGGTCGGCGTCTTGGAGGTCCGGCTGACACCCACCAGCACGATATCCGCCTGGTGCAGCGTCGACGTACTTTGGCCGTCATCATGCGCCATCGTGTAGTTGAGCGCTTCAATGCGTGAGAAATAACGCGCATCCATCTCATGTTGAGCGCCAGGCCGATGGCTTTCCTCAACCCCGAGATAGCTGCCGAGGGTCGACATCACAGGATCAAGCACCGCCACCGATGGAAGCCCGAGTTCCCGGCATCGGCTTTCAAGCGCTTCCCTGAGGTCGGCATTCACCATTGTATGGAGAACCAGGCCGGGCGACGCTTCGAGCTCCAGCATCGCGCGGTCGAGCTGCTTCCGGTTGCGTACAAGAGGATAGAAATGTTCGAGAGGCCGACCCATGTCGAACTGCGCGCATGCCGCTTTCGCCACGGCATTCAGCGTCTCACCCGTCGAGTCAGAGATCAGGTGGAGATGGAAATAGATGGCAATGCCGGTGTTTTTGCGCTCACTCACCTGAGGATCTTTCTGTAGATACTCTCCGAAAAACCCTAGGCATGAGGACTGGAGAACACACCCCTGTCGTCCTTTCCACCCCTGGCCACTGTCCTATCCATTGCATATCCACCACACCCGGACCTGAATTCGATCTTATCCAGAACTTTTCAGTCCGTGGAACGTACCCAAGACATCCACATTGCGCGACGGCCACACAGCGGCAGGATTCATGACAAAAAGACTCACTATCCCCAGCTCTGGATTTCCGGACCCCATGGGTACCACTTTGGGGATGAGCGGGGGACGCCCCGTCTATCCCAATTCTCCACACGCCCAATATCTTCCTACCAAACCACTAATAAATAT
Source organism: uncultured Flavobacteriaceae bacterium (assembly GCA_964646885.1). Taxonomy (GTDB): domain Bacteria; phylum Pseudomonadota; class Alphaproteobacteria; order Micropepsales; family Micropepsaceae; genus SZUA-430. Next base: position 3,862 of record CAZYFM010000097.1, on the reverse strand, counting down.
AACTAAGAATATGAAAACAGGGATGAACGAGTGACCGGTTCTCGAGTGAAACCGATCCTGGCAGTGCTGTCGGGAAAACCGGTGACGCCAAACCCTGTCTGGCTCATGCGCCAGGCAGGCCGATATCTCAGTGAATACAGGGACTTGCGGGCAAAAGCCGGAAGTTTCATGACCCTGTGCTTCACGCCCGAACACGCGACCGAAGTCACGCTCCAGCCCATTCGTCGTTTCGGCTTCGATGCTGCGATCCTGTTCTCCGACATCCTGGTCATTCCGCATGCGCTCGGCCAGCGCCTGTGGTTCGCTGAAGGCGAAGGCCCGAAGCTGGAAAAGTTTGGTCCTGCCGAGTTCGCGAGGATGAACCCGGCAAGCACGAACTCGGCCCTCGCACCTGTTTTCGAAACAGTCTCCAGGGTGAAAGCCGCCCTGCCCCCCCAGGTCACCCTGATCGGGTTTGCGGGCGCGCCATGGACGGTCGCCAACTACATGGTGGCAGGCGGGAGCTCATCCGAATGCGAGGAATTGCGACGCTTCGCGGCAACAAAGCCCGCAGACATGGAAGGTTTGATCGAAACCCTTGTCCAGGCAACGGCGCTTTACCTCATCGAGCAGATTCGCGCCGGCGCCGAGGCTCTGCAGATTTTCGAAAGCTGGGCAGCATCGATCCCGGCGACCGATGTCGATCGATACTCGGTCGAACCCATTCGCAGGATCATCGGTCTTGTTCGCGAGAAACATCCTTCAGTGCCATTTATCGTGTTTCCGCGTGGAAGCGGCCTGAACCTCTCGCGCTACGCCGCGATGACTGCAGCAAACGGCGTGAGCATCGACTTCCAGACGTCACTTGCGGACGTGCGCAGGATCCTGCCGGCAAGCGTGGCCACCCAGGGCAACCTTGATCCCATGGTGCTGGCAGTCGGCGGAAAGTCCCAATCCGACGCCATTGAACGGATACTGCGTGACACCGCGGGCACGCCTCACATCTTCAATCTCGGACATGGCATCCGCCAGGAAACGCCGGTAGCGCACGTGGAAAATCTGATCAGCCAGATAAGGGCGGCCCGATGAGGGTCGCAGTCGTTCTGTTCAATCTGGGCGGCCCGGGCTCGCTCGATGACGTCCAGCCCTTCCTGTTCAACCTGTTCAGTGATCCGGCCATCATCCGCGTGCCCAATCCGCTGCGTTGGCTGATCGCAAGGATCATTTCGCGCCGGCGCGCTCCGATCGCCCGCGAGATCTACACCAAGCTCGGAGGCAGCTCGCCGATCCTGGGCCAGACCTACTCGCAGTCATCGGCGCTGCAGGCGGCGCTCCAGGGCGGAGAGCACCATTGCGAGGTGTTTGTCGCCATGCGCTACTCCTCTCCGCGAGCGAGCGATGTGGTCGAGCAGGTACGCCGCTTCAGGCCGAACCGCATCGTTCTGTTGCCGCTGTATCCGCAATACTCGACGACGACATCGCGCTCGTCGATCCGCGAATGGCACGAGGAAGCTCGTCGCGGAAAACTCGTGGCGCCAACTGTAACCCTGTGCTGCTACCCGGATGACGCCGGCTTTATCGAAGCCTACGCAGCACTGATCCGCCAGACGCTCGAAGGCCTGCCGCCCAGCATCAAATATCGTCTGCTCTTCTCGGCGCATGGACTGCCCGAGCGTGTGGTCGCGGGCGGTGACCCCTATCAGGCCCAGGTCGAGCGCACGTCGGCAGCGCTGGCGAAGTCGCTCGGCATCGAGGGCCTGGATTGGCGCATCAGCTACCAGAGCCGCGTGGGCCCGCTGAAATGGATCGGCCCGTCGACCGAAGAAGAAATTCAGGCGGCAGGCAAGGACGGAATGGCACTGGTTGTCATTCCCGTCGCATTCGTTTCGGAACACTCTGAAACGCTGGTCGAACTCGACATTGAATACGCCGAACTGGCCACCGAAAGCGGTGTTCCGCACTATCTGCGCGTGCCGGCGGTAGGCACGCACCCTGCCTTCATCGGGGCCCTCGCGCGACTTGTGCGAAAGGCGATCGACGGCACCGGCACCCTCCCTGGGGCCGCAGAACGTGTCTGTCCCGCAAAGTGCGGACAGTGCGCGCTTCAGGAGAAAGCTGCATGACGGAAGCCCTGCTGCCCTACTACCTGTGGCTGAAGGCCTTTCACATCATCGCTGTAATCGCGTGGATGGCGGGGATGCTCTATCTGCCCCGCCTGTTCGTCTACCATTGCGAGACGACGCCCGGGACACCCGAGTACGACCGGTTCGTGCTGATGGAGCGCAAGCTCATGCGCATCATCATAAACCCGTCGATGATTGCGGTGTGGGTACTGGGCCTTCTTTTGGTGGAGACGCTGCAGGCCTGGTCCGCAGGATGGTTTCACGCGAAGCTGGCGTTCGTCATAATTCTGTCCGGTTTTCATGGCATGTTTTCCAGATGGAGACGTGATTTCGAGCGGGGCGAGAACCGCAAGAACCAGCGCTTCTTCCGCATCGTGAATGAAGTTCCGGCCGTCCTGATGATGCTCATCGTCATCCTGGTCGTCGTGAAACCCTTCTGAACCGGCTCAAAAACAAGCCTTTCCGTCCATGAAACCATGAAATGCATTTGACCCCTTCAAACCCGGCAGGGATTGGGGTAAGGTGCCTTCGTTCTCCGAAATCGTCCGGGACGCCGACACCAGCCTTCGCGCTTGTGTGTGGCTTTTGGTCTGGATCCCGTCCGGAACCACCGAGCGAAAAGAAAACCTCCCTTCCCTTCCAAGGTCTCCGCCGCAGGAACATCGCCCGGCAGGACCGAGAAACCAGAACTCCGCCTTTTCCAAAATCCAACGACCAGAGAGTTTAGTACATATGTCGCTTCAAGAAGTAATGAAGCTCCAGGACCTCAAGTCCAAGTCCCCGGCAGCCCTCCTCGAACTTGCAGAAGAACTCAAGATCGAGAACGCGAGCGCCATGCGCAAACAGGACATGATGTTTGCGATCCTGAAGCAGCTGGCCGACCAGGAAGTCGAAATCACCGGCTCCGGCGTTGTTGAAGTGCTGCCGGATGGCTTCGGCTTCCTGCGCGCGCCGGAATCCAATTACCTGCCAGGTCCCGACGACATCTATGTCAGCCCGACCCAGATCCGTCGCTTCGCACTGCGTACCGGCGACACGGTGGAAGGTCCCATCCGCAGCCCGAAGGATGGCGAGCGTTACTTCGCCCTTCTCAAGGTGAACACGGTCAATTTTGAAGACCCGGAAAAGCAGCGCCACAAGGTTCATTTCGACAACCTGACGCCGCTCTATCCGGACGAACGCCTCAAGATGGAAATCGCGGATCCCACGCTGAAGGACCGTTCGGCGCGCGTCATCGACATCGTTGCCCCGCTCGGCAAGGGCCAGCGCGCACTGATCGTGGCGCCGCCACGCACCGGCAAGACCGTTCTTCTCCAGAACATCGCCCGCTCCATTTCGGCCAATCACCCTGAATGCTTCCTGATCGTTCTCCTGATCGACGAACGACCTGAAGAAGTGACCGACATGCAGCGCACCGTGAAGGGCGAGGTCATCTCCTCGACATTCGACGAGCCGGCATCCCGCCACGTCCAGGTCGCGGAAATGGTGATTGAGAAGGCAAAGCGCCTCGTCGAGCACAAGCGCGACGTGGTCATCCTGCTCGACTCGATCACGCGCCTCGGCCGCGCCTACAACACGGTTGTGCCCAGCTCCGGCAAGGTGCTGACCGGCGGTGTCGATGCCAACGCGCTCCAGCGCCCGAAGCGCTTCTTCGGTGCGGCGCGTAACATCGAGGAAGGCGGCTCGCTGACCATCATCGCGACCGCGCTGATCGATACCGGCTCGCGCATGGACGAAGTCATCTTCGAAGAATTCAAGGG
>CAZYFM010000096.1:0-12109 GCA_964646885.1 uncultured Flavobacteriaceae bacterium | reverse complement strand
GAACCCACGACCTACGCCTTACCAAGGCGTTGCGCTACCACTACGCTACAGCAGCGGATCGGACGCAGGGTTGCCGCGTCCAAAATCACGGGCGCCGCTATAGCGCAGTGTGGCCGTGCAGGGAAGGCCCGAATTACCCGGCCGTCACGCCCGTCCCGATGGCACAAGCCACGCCCGTGCCGCCGAGGCCGCAGTAGCCGTCAGGGTTCTTTGCCAAATATTGCTGGTGATACGCCTCTGCATAGTAAAAGGCGGGCGCATCAAGCACCTCTGTCGTCACCTTGCCGAATCCCGATCGCTGCAGGGCCGCCTCGTAGCTCTGGCGCGACATATTGGCCGCCTCCCGCTGGGCCGGCGTCGTGACGTAGATTCCGGAGCGGTATTGCGTCCCGATGTCGTTGCCCTGGCGCATCCCCTGCGTCGGGTCATGATTTTCCCAGAACACCTTCAGCAGCTGCTCGTACGAGATCACGGCTGGATCGAAGACCACCCGGACAACTTCGTTGTGTCCCGTCAGGCCGGAGCAGACTTCCTCATAGGTCGGATTGGGCGTGAGCCCGGCAGCGTAGCCGACGGACGTGGAGTAGACACCCTTCTGCTGCCAGAACTTCCGCTCAGCGCCCCAGAAGCACCCCAGGCCGAACATCGCGAGCTCGAGCCCTGCGGGAAAAGGTGGTTTCAGCGGCGTTTTGAGCACGAAATGCTCGCGGGGAACGGGCATTTCGTCAGGGCGTCCGGGCAGGGCGTCCTGCGGCGAAGGCATTTCAAGTTTCCGGCGCTTGAGGTTCAGCATGGGGCGCGCACTCCTTCTCGTCAAAATTCAGCCAACAGCATATAAGTCGCCACTGGATTTGCACCAGTCCATGCAGTCGGAACTGAGGCGAAGGTGAAGCATGAGCACGAGCGGGAAATCAGAGGCAGAGGTCCGGAAAGAGCGGCAGGCCGCGGCACTCAGGGCCAACCTCAAGCGAAGAAAGGCGCAGGCGAGGGCCCAGACGCAGGCATTAACCGACCAGCCACCGCCACAATCGCCCGAAAATTCCGAGGAAACGGCCAAAAAATAGCCAGCCAGCGCCCGGATGGCGCCATTGTTTGGGTTGAGCCTCTCATATAAACGTGAGGCCTTGGCGGGCGCTTCGCAGGCGGTGATCGCGGGCCCGGACAAGGCGGCACCCGGCGATGCAGGGCGCAGGGCCTTGATTGATCTCAAAAAAAGGTAGTGGCGTGGACAGGATTCAGGTTCGTGGCGGAAATCGGTTGAACGGCGAGATCCGCATCTCAGGCGCCAAGAACGCGGCACTGCCCCTGATGGTCGCAAGCCTGCTCACCGATGAGCCGCTTGTCCTGTCGAGCGTCCCGCATCTCACCGACATTTCGCAGCTCGCTGAAATTCTCGCAGGCCTCGGCGTCGAGATCACCCTTGATGGCAATGGCCGCACGGAAGCCGAAATCGGTCGCGTTCTGAACCTGCACGCGCGGAACATCAAGTCGACCGAAGCGCCATACGAACTGGTGCGCAAGATGCGCGCGAGCTTCCTGGTGATTGGCCCCCTGATTGCGCGCTGCCACAAGGCCAAGGTCTCGCTGCCCGGCGGATGCGCCATCGGCACGCGCCCGGTCGACCTGCACCTCAAGGGCCTTGAGGCCATGGGAACCGAGATCGAGCTCAGCGAAGGCTACGTGATCGCGCACGCACCCAAGGGGCTGCACGGCGCGCACATCACGTTCCCGTTCGTTTCTGTCGGAGCCACCGAAAACCTGATCATGGCGGCCACCCTCGCCAAGGGAACGACAATCCTCGAGAACGCGGCCACCGAGCCCGAGGTCACGGACCTCGCGCACTGCCTGCAGGCGATGGGCGCGAAGATCGACGGCGTCGGCACGCGCACCATCAAGATCGAGGGCGTCGACAGGCTGCATGGCGCAAATCATACCGTCCTCCCGGATCGCATCGAAACGGGAACCTACATGATGGCGATCGCGGCCACGGGCGGCGACGTTGAGCTGACGGGCACCCGGGCTGACCTCGTCGAAGCCGTCATCCCGCTGATGAAGGACGCCGGCGTGGGCATCCAGGTGACGAACCGCGGCCTCCGCGTGTCGCGGAATGGCGCGCACTATACGGGCGTCGAGGTGACCACGGAGCCCTATCCGGGCTTCCCGACCGACCTGCAGGCCCAGTTGATGGCGCTGATGTGCACGGCGAACGGCGTGTCGCGCATCACCGAGACCATTTTCGAGAACCGCTTCATGCATGCGCCGGAACTCCTGCGCATGGGGGCCGACATCACGATCGAGCACCAGACGGCCATCGTCCGCGGTGTTGAGCGCCTTCGCGGCGCTCCCGTGATGGCGACCGACCTGCGTGCATCTGTCAGCCTGATCATCGCAGGCCTCGCGGCGGAAGGCGAAACCATCGTCAATCGCGTGTATCATCTTGACCGCGGCTTCGAGCGAATCGAGGAAAAGCTGTCCGCCGTCGGCGCGGACATCCGCCGGGTGAAGGGCTGAACGGCACGAGATGACTCCGCTACGCTTGAGGGCAATCGATCAGCTCGATCTGAGCGTCATCGCGGCTCACCTGCAGGACGCTGTCACGCGGGTCTCCGACATTGGCTATGACCCGAAGCGTCGTCGCTTCGCGATCCTCTTCAACCGCTTCATGTGGGAAGACGTGCAGGACGACGCCGGCAAGGGCCCCAGGGCGGATGCCGGCGTTCCCTATCGACGCGTGCGCAGCGCGGTTCACTTCGACGGCGTGATGCGCGTGCAGAGCAGCGGCCTCAAGCTGGCCCGGAATGAAGCCGTCGCGGAACTGCTGACGCTGAAGTTCGAGCCCACAAGCGAACCCGCGGGAATCATGACGCTGACATTCGCGGGCGGCGCATCCATCCGCCTGGAAGTCGAGTGCCTCGATGCATGGCTGAGCGACGTGAGTGCACCGTGGTCAACGCCATCGAGGCCCGACCATGACACCGCAGACGGCGAGGCTGTTTAGGTCATGCCGGCCTTTCTGAAAGAGGGCACCTCCGGCTTTGATGCCAGCCTCGACCGCCTGCTGTCGCAGCGAGCCGGATCCATGCAGCGCGTGGACTCGCAGGTGCGGGCGATCATCGAAGACGTGATGGCCCATGGTGATGAAGCCCTGGTCCGCTACACGCGACAATACGATCGCTTTGACGCAACGGTGGCGACGCTGCAGGTCACGCAGGCCGAGATCGACAGCGCGGTGGCAGCAGTGCCGGACGCTACCATGCGCGCGCTCGAACTCGCAGCCCGCCGGATTGAAGCATTCCAGTCACGCCACCTGCCTGCAGATGACCTCTACACGGATGGAACCGGCGCCGTGCTGGGCGCACGCTGGACGCCGATTGACGCCGCCGGCCTCTATGTGCCCGGAGGGCAGGCGGCCTACCCGTCGAGCGTCCTGATGAACGCGATGCCGGCGCGGATCGCTGGCGTAAAGCGCATCGTCATGGTGTCGCCGGCGCCGGGCGGCAAGATCAACCCGCTCGTTCTTGCAGCCGCAAGGCTTGCCGGCGTGCATGAAGTCTATCGCGTCGGCGGGGCGCAGGCTGTCGCGGCCCTGGCCTGCGGCACGTCACTGATCCGCCCGGTCGACAAGATCGTGGGGCCCGGAAACGCCTGGGTTGCCGAGGCAAAGCGACAGGTCTTCGGTCGCGTGGGCATCGACTCCATCGCCGGTCCCTCCGAAGTGTTGATCATCGCAGATGCCGCGAACAATGCAGAGTGGATCGCCGCCGACCTCATGGCGCAGGCCGAGCATGACGAAGATGCGCAGAGCATCCTCGTGACAGACAGCGAGCCATTCGCACGCGCTGTTTCCGAGGCGGTGGATGCGCTGCTGTCAAGGCTGCCGCGCGCCGCGATCGCGCGCAAGAGCTGGGAGGCGCATGGCGGAATCATCATCGTCGGCAGGCTCGAGGGCGCGGCTGCCATCGCCAATCGCGTGGCCCCGGAACATCTTCAGGTCTGCACCGCCAGCCCTGAAACCATTGCCGCCGGCGTGCGTCACGCGGGCGCGATCTTCCTCGGCGCAACGACGCCAGAGGCGATTGGGGACTACGTCGGCGGTCCGAACCATGTGCTGCCGACGTCAGGCGCCGCCCGCTTTTCATCGGGACTGTCAGCGCAGGATTTCATGAAGCGAACGACGATCCTGTCCACGCCCGAGCAGTCGCTTCAGGCAATCGGTCCCGCCGCTGCCTTGCTGGCGGACGCTGAAGGCCTTGGCGCGCACGCACTCTCCGTCAGGACGAGGCTCAAGCCATGAGCGGAACGGAAGACAACAAGCCCCAGACGCGGCTGGTCGATGTCGAACTCGATCTCGAAAGCATCGCGCATCGTGGCCCTGACGTGGAGCACGAACGCAGGATCGCAATCTTCGACCTGCTCGAGGAAAACCACTTTCATCCCGCAGGGTCGGAAGGCGGGCCCTACAGGCTGCGGCTTGGCCTGCAGGAGAACCGGCTCGTCTTCCAGATCACGCACGAAACGGACTCAAGCCAGTACACCCACGTCCTGTCCCTGACGCCGCTCAAGCGCGTCATCAGGGATTACTTCGTCGTCTGCGACACCTACTATCAGGCCATTCGCAGTGCATCCCCCATGCAGATCGAGGCGATCGACATGGGCCGACGGGGCCTCCATGACGAAGGGTCCCAGGTGCTGCGGGAGCGCCTGAGTGGAAAGATCAACGTGGATCACGATACGGCCCGACGGCTGTTCACGCTGATTTGCGCGCTGAGGATGAAGGTCTGAAATGGCGGTCCTCGGTCCCAACGGTGAAGAGCTTCCGGGCGCTGTCCTGTTCGCTTGCTCGCTCAATGCCATACGCTCGCCAATGGCAGCGTCCCTGATGAAGCATCTGTATGGCGCGCACGTGTACGTCGAATCATGTGGTGTACGGGCAGGGACACTCGATCCCCTGGCTGTCGCCGTGATGGACGAGATCGGCATCGACCTGTCCCACTTCCATCCGAAATCCTTTGAGACGCTGGCGGACACGTCATTCGACCTGATCATCACGCTGAGCCCGCAGGCGCGACATAAGGCGCTTGAGCTCACGCGGGCGCAGGCCGTCGAGGTCGAATACTGGAAGATTCCGGACCCCAGCGCGTGCGAAGGCTCGCGGGACCAGAGGCTCTCGGCCTACAGGGATGCCCGTGACAATATCCTCAGATTCATTAAGGAGCATTTCGGGGCCCGCTCAGCCTCGGAAATCTAAGCCTTTTGCCACCTTGATTTTATGGATTTCGCTGCCATGCTCCCGGCCGTTTCGTGCCCGGACCGTATTCTGCGCTCCATTGCACTCATCCAGAAAGAAATCGAGTCACCACTGAATGGCGAAGGAAGAACTCTTAAGTTTCGAAGGCACAGTGATCGAACTGCTGCCGAACGCAACATTCCGTGTGAAGCTTGACAACGACCACGTGGTGATCGCGCACACGGCCGGCAAGATGAGAAAGAACCGTATTCGCGTTCTTGCAGGCGACAAGGTGACGGTCGAAATGACGCCGTACGACCTGACGAAGGGCCGGATCGTCTACCGAAGCAAATAGTGGCCAGACCAAAACTCATCCTGGCGAGCGCCAGTCCGAGGCGCCTCGCCCTTCTCGAGCAGATCGGCATCAGGCCGGATCGCACAGAACCCGCAGACATCGACGAAAGCCAGCTCGCGGACGAGCAGCCGCGCACGCACGCCCTGCGGATCGCCACCGCCAAGGCGCTTGCCGTTCAGTCACGCCTCGCAGGCACCGACGGCATCTGCATCCTTGCCGCCGATACGGTCGTCGCCTGTGGTCGCAGGATCCTGCCCAAGGCCGAGACCGACGACACGGTAGTCAAGTGCCTGAAGCTTCTCTCGGGGCGCCGCCACACGGTGCTGACCGCCGTCGCGGTCATTGACGCCGCTGGCAGGCTCAGGACCCGGATCGGCGAAACAAAGGTCGCCTTTCGCAGGCTCGATGATGCCGAAATCGAGGCCTACCGGCAGTCAGGGGAAGGCATTGGCAAGGCCGGCGGCTACGCCATCCAGGGCCGCGCGGCCGTGTTTGTGCGGTTTCTCTCGGGTTCCTATCCCAACGTTGTAGGTTTGCCGCTCACGGAAACCTTTCAGATGCTCAGGGCGTGCGGAGCCGTCTGAACCTGCTAGACTGTCGCCAACAACCTATTGAAGCGGCATGGCATCCGAAATTCTCATCAATGTGGGTCCTGCTGAGACGCGGGTCGCCTTCGTGGAGCAGTCACGGCTGAGCGAGGTCTTCTTCGAACGCACGAATGCGGGCGAAGAAGCAGGTCGCGCCGGCCACCGGCTGCTCGGCAACATCATGCTGGGCAGGGTCCAGCGCGTGCTTCCGGGCATGCAGGCGGCGTTCGTGGATCTGGGGCTGGAGCGCGCCGGCTTCCTTGCCGCGCGGGAAGCACGATGCCTGGCTGACCTGCCAAGCTTCATGGACCAGCCCTGCATCTCCAAATGCGTGCGCGAGGGCGACGCTGTCCTCGTGCAGGTCATCAAGGATCCAATCAGCGAGAAGGGGGCACGGCTCTCGGCCAACGTGACGTTGGCGGGTCGTCTTGTCGTCATGGTGCCGAACCAGTCCGGCGTCGCCCTGTCGCGCCGCATCGAGGACGAGGCCGAACGCAAGCGCCTTTCAGGGATCATCAACGACATCATCGCATCGGACAAGCGGGTGCCGGCGGGTGCCGGATTCATCGTGCGCACGGCGGCGCTCATGGCGACGCGCGAGGACATCGCGTCCGACATCGCACGTCTTGGTGACGAGTGGCAGACGATCCTCGCACGAAAGCGGATGGCGAAGGTGCCCGCCACGGTCTATCACGACCTTGATCCCGTTGAGCGGACCATGCGCGACGGCGTGGATGAAGAGACGACGCGCATCGTGATCGACGACCCCGATGCCGTCGCCCGCGCGCGAGCCTATGCGGAACGCACGATGCCGGAAGTGCTGTCTAAGATTCAGGGCTTCAACGGCCCCGGGCAGCTCTTCGACGAGTACAACATCGAGGGTGAAATCGAGGCGTTGCTGCATCCCCGTGTGCGACTTCCTTCCGGAGGATGGATCACGCTTGAGGGAACCGAGGCGCTGACCTCGATCGACGTGAATTCCGGCAGCTTCACGGAAGCCACGGGTCTTGAAGAGACCTCGCTGAGGACCAATCTCGAAGCGGCGGCTGAAATCGGCCGCCAGTTGCGCCTGCGTGGCATCGGCGGACTGATTGTCATCGACTTCATCCACCTGAACGAGCCCGAGCACATCGCACAGGTGCTCACGGTCCTCGCCGAAAGCGTGTCTCGCGACCGCACGCCCACGCAGATCCTGCCGATGTCGGCATTCGGGCTTGTCGAAATGACGCGCAAGCGGGTCCGCGAGCCGGTCGCCAAGCTGTTCACCGAGCACTGCGATCCGTGCCATGGCCATGGACGCATCAAGACCGTCGTGACGGTTGCGGCGGAACTCCTGCGCCGCGCCGCACGTGAGGGCAGGGCGCGACCCGGCATTCGCCTTGTGGCGTGCGCAGCGCCTGAGATCATTCGCTGGATCGAGGGGCAGGGCAAGGAATTCATCCAGGGGCTCAGGAAGCACGTTCCCGCCGGCGTACGCTTCGAGGCGCGCCCGGGGTTCCGGAGGGACCAGTTCGACGTGGGAGCCGACACATGACCGAGGTCAGCAATCGCAAATGCCCGATCTGTCGCCAGCCGGAGCAGCAGAAGTTCCGTCCGTTCTGCTCGAAGCGCTGTGCAGATGTTGATCTCTCCCGCTGGCTGAAAGGCAGCTATGCCATTCCGGCAGAGGAGAAAGTCCCGGACGCCGTCGGAGACGACGAGTGAGTGCGTCCACGCTGCGTCAGCGGCTGGCATCGGGCCTGCTGATCGCACCCGGTGTCTATGACGGCGTCTCGGCTCGCCAGGCCGTCGCTGCTGGAGCTGAAGCCGTCTACATGACGGGATTTGGCGTGGCAGGCTCCCTGCTCGGCGTGCCGGACATCGGCATTGTCAGCGCGACCGAGATGATGGATCGCGTGCGCGCCCTGGCCGCGGCGGCGTCGCCCGTTCCACTCATAGCGGACGGCGACAATGGCCACGGCGGCACCGCCAACGTCGAGCGTCTGGTGCGTGCCTACGAGCAGGCGGGCGCAGCTGCAATCCAGCTTGAGGACCAGGTCCTCCCAAAGCGCTGTGGCCACATGGATGGCAAGGAAGTCATCCCCCGCGATGAAGCGGCGGCCAAGATCCGTGCGGCCGTAAATGCACGCAACAGCCGGGAGTTTCTGGTCATCGCCCGCACGGACGCGCGAAGCGTGAATGGGCTTGATGATGCGCTGGCGCGGGCAGATTCATTCCTTGAGGCAGGTGCCGACGTGCTTTTCGTGGAAGCGCCGCGCAGCCTGGAAGAGCTCCGCACGATCGGAGAGCGCTTCAGGGGAACACCGCTCCTCGCAAACATGGTGGAGGACGGAAAGACACCTTTGTTGAGCCCGCAGGAACTCGCGGCGCTCGGCTTTGGCTTTGTGATCTATCCGGTGAGTGCGCTGCTCGCGGCGACGCACGTCTACCGCAAGGTTTACCAGCACCTGCTTGGCGGTCAGCCGGTTCCTTCGGGCGAGCGTGTGTCGTTTCAGGACTACAATGAAATAATGGGGCTGAAATCCTACCTCCAGCGCGATTGAGTTACTCGTGCGGTAACATTAAAGCCGGAGCGTTTCGGGGTTTAATTTTATTCTATCTCAAGAAAACTCGGCGACTATGGCGGGACGGAATTGGAGCGGACCTGCCAAGATGCGCATTCTTGTGATTGATGACGACGAGTTCTTCGTGAAGCTCATGTCGCACGCCTTGCAGAAGAATGGCCACATTGTCGAGTACAGTCTCGATGGTCTCGCCGGCGCACGCCGCTTCGAGGACAAGCAGTTCGATGCAGTCATCTGCGATCTCGTGATGCCCGAGCAGGATGGCATCGAAACGATCCGGGAAATTCGATTCGCAAGTCCGGATGTCGCGATTGTTGCCATCTCGGGTGGCGCGCCGGAGGGAGAGAATGTCAGCTTCAACAAGCTGTCGAGCGCCCATTGGCTGGGTGCCGACGTAACGCTGAAGAAGCCCTTCTCGATGTCGGCACTGGTGTCTGCCGTCGAGGGCGCCGTCCAGAAGCAGTGGGCCAAGACCGCCGCCTGTTTCGGCTGAAGCAGTTGCTGGTTTGAACAGGGGAACGGCCGGTCCTTTCAGGGGACCGGCCGTTTTCATGCCTGGGTTCTGCTACGCAAGCAGGCGTCAATGGCGCCCGTGATGCCCGCCGTGGTGGCCACGACCACCGTGATGCCAGTTCCTGCCATCATGACCGCGTGAGCGCCAGCCGTGGCGGTCTCTCCACCCGTCACGGCGATCACGCCAGTGATGCCTGTTCCAGTCGTGGTGCCGGTAGGCATGGCGCGCGCGTGGATAGTGATCATACCGGTAGTGGTGTGGGTAGTTGCCGTAGTGCTTGTATCCAGCATCGTTCCAGCAATGGCGATGCGTCCGGCGATAGTGCTTGTTGCGGCAACGGTCATGGTACCCACCGTGATAGTAGCTGCCACCGCTGTAATAGCCGCCATTGTAGTACCCGCCGCTGTAGTAGCCTCCGGGGTAGTAACCCCGGTCATGGTTGCTGAACTGCAGCCCGAAGCCATCCGAACCGACATAGACGCCGACACTGTCCGCCCTTGCAGACGCGGCAGATGAGAATGTCGCTGCAACAATGGCCATGGCGCCAAAAGCCAGGCTTCTGATCAGTTTCATGGTTGAACTCCCGATTACCCGTCCCCCCGGACACCCCGCTCGACTTTCAGTCTTGGTCGATGAACGCGGGATGAACGGGTGGTTCAGGATACGGCGCTCACGCTGACCGGCCGCGGGCTTCGATGGGCCAGATCGCAACCAGCGTATCGCCGTCGACCACGTGGTAGAAGTCGTACAGGTTCACCGTCGGATCACAGTGCGGGGCCGTGCAACGGATGTTTGAACCCAGGGGAAGAGACTTCACGTCGCCGCCAAGCATCAGTCCGCCTTGCTCGTCGCCGAAAAAGAAATAGTTGGCACCCGCAGGGGCCCCGCTGGCAATGACCGGCGCGCCGGCTTCTGTCGCAAAGGACTTCAGCCCGGCATCCGTTGTGACGAGACCCGGCATCGTGGCGCTGATGACGGTCGTCTGGACGAAGAGCGACGTCTCGAAAGGAAGCGGGGCCGCATTGGCGATGCGGACATCGCAGTACTGCTTGTCCATGAAGACATAGGAACCGGCCTGAAGCTCGGTGTAGACGCGCGTGTCGGGATCAATGTTGAACGTGCCCGTTCCGCCGCCGGATATGATGGGGCAGGCAATGCCGGCCGCCTTCAGCGCATCACGCGTTTCTGCAAGATGCCGTGAAGCGCTTTCGGCCTGCGTCCGCCGGTCCTCGAAGGTCTCGACATGCTGGATCTGCCCGGCATAGCCCTGCAGCCCCTCGAAGGACAGGGAAGGCGCGGCCATCACCCGCCGGACGAGATCGACAGCGGGCTGACCTGGCGCAATGCCGGTCCGGTGCAGGCCAATATCGACGTCGACCAGGACCTTCAGGCGCTTGTTCGATGCCGCAGCCGCGGACGCCAGTCCGTCTGCGCCATGCGCGCTGTCAACGACCATCATCAGGTCGCGGATACGCCCGTTGAGACGCGCCGCGCGCTCGAAGGCGTGGCGGGTCACGACGGGTGAGGTCACAAGGATGCTCTCGATCCCGGCATCGGCGAGAGCCTCGGCTTCACCCAGTTTCGCGCAGCAAATGCCGACCGCCCCGGCCTTGAGTTGCCTGCGGGCAATCTCGGCGCTCTTGTGCGTCTTGGCGTGGGGGCGCAGCTTGATGCCCGCACGACTGCAATGCTCCATCATCGACTGGATGTTGCGCTCGAGGCTCTTGAGGTCCACGACGAGGGCTGGAGTTGCCAGGGCGGTGGCCGCGCCGGCTTTGCCGACAAGAGGGGCGTTGAGGGCAGTCATGACGGTATCGGAGCTCATGGATCAGGTCAGGGTGGTTTCCAAAACGGAATATCACCCTGTAAGCTGCGGGCAAGGAGAAAACTCATGGAATATGTTCGTCTCGGAAAAACCGGCCTGAAAGTATCCCGGCTCTGCCTTGGATGCATGACCTACGGCAGCTCGAAATGGCGGGACTGGGTGATGGACGAAGCCGCGGCGCGGCCTTTTTATCGGCAGGCCCTGGACCTCGGCATCAATTTCTTCGACACCGCGGACATGTACTCGGTCGGCGCCAGCGAGGAAGTCACGGGGCGCATGCTGAAGGAAATGGCGAAGCGCGACCAGGTTGTCATCGCGACAAAGGTCTATAATCCCATGGGCAAGGGCCCGAACGATCGCGGCCTTTCGCGCAAGCACATCATGGAATCGATCGACGCCAGCCTGAAGCGGCTCGGCACCGATTATGTCGACCTCTACCAGATCCACCGCTTCGACTACGACACGCCGGTCGAGGAAACGATCGAAGCGCTGAATGACGTCGTGAAGGCCGGCAAGGCGCTCTACATCGGCGCGTCCTCGATGCATGCGTGGCAGTTCATGAAAATGGTCGGCCTTCAGCGCGCAGGCGGAAAGGCCCAGTTCGTGTCCATGCAGCCGCACTACAATCTGCTTTACCGAGAGGAAGAGCGCGAGATGCTGCAGCTCTGCGCGAGCGAAGGCATCGGCGTCATTCCGTGGAGCCCGCTCGCGCGCGGCTTCCTCGCCGGCAACCGGAAGACCAGCGACAACCCGAAGGCCGCCGGCGCCACCAAGGGCAACGCCGAGACATCGCGCGCGGGCACGGACGAGTTCGCGCACATGCTCTACTACCGTGAGCAGGACTTCCAGGTCGTGGAGGCCGTCACCGCGACGGCGCAGAAGCTGGGCAAGCCCAATGCGCAGGTCGCACTCGCCTGGATGCTGTCAAAGCCCGTGATCACCGCGCCCATCGTCGGCGCCACGAAGCCCCACCATCTCGAGGACGCCGTCGCCGCGCTGTCCCTGAAGCTCGATCCCGCCGACATCAAGGCCCTCGA
>CAZYFM010000095.1:0-12285 GCA_964646885.1 uncultured Flavobacteriaceae bacterium | reverse complement strand
CCTGCTTCCCGCACGGCGTCATCGACCCGATCGAAGAGCTGAGCCGCCTCGCGATCGAGAAGGGCACCTGGCTGCACGTCGACGCCTGCGTCGGCGGCTGGATGGCGCCGTTCTTCTCGCGCATCGGCCGCGCGACGCCGCATTTCGACTTCCGCTTCCCCGGCGTGCGCTCCATCTCCGCCGACCTGCACAAGTTCGGCTTCTGCCCGAAGCCCGCCTCGACGGTGTTCTTCCGCAACAGGGACGACGCGGACCGCTCCGCCTTCCGCGCGGATTCCTGGCCCAGCGGCGCGTTCATGACCGAGACGCTCGTCGGCACGCGCCCCGGCGGCGCGGTGGCAGGCGCCTGGGCCGTGCTCAATCACATGGGCACCAAGGGCTTCGAGAGCCTCGCCGCCAATCTCGCGCGCATGGTCGATGCCTACGTCGCCGGCATCAAGGCGATCCCGGGTCTCGAGATGTGGGCGGCGCCCGACCTCACCATCATCAACTACGGTTCGCCGGATCTGAACATGCAGGCTGTGGCCAAGCAGATGATGCAGAAGGGCTTCCTGCCAAGCCTCACGCGCGCGCCAGCCGGCCTGCACGCCATGCTGGCCATGCAGCACGAACCCGTGCGCGAGCTCTACCTGCAAAGCCTGCGCGAAAGCGTCGAGGCCGTGCGAGCCGGCACGGCGACCGGAACGGTGAAGTCGGTTTACGGTGGTGGCTGAAGAAACTGAGCTGACCCTCATTACTACAGCCGGACCACACCCATTGCCGCGCACTCACCGAAAGGTGAGACCCGGGCTCCGGCTTTAAGGCTAGACTGAGCGGACAACAAGGGCAGAAGGGGACCATCCATGAAACGTCTTGCAGCAATACTCCTCGTCTGGGCCGCGGCAGTGGGCACCGCACTCGCACAGGGCGCCAACCAGGCGCCGCCGAACTACGCATGCCCCGGCCCGGAGTATCAGCAGTTCAAGTTCTGGGTCGGAGAGTGGGACGTTGTCGCCACCCAGACCGGCAAGCCCGCAGGCCAAAGCAAGGTCGAACTTCTTGCCGCCGGATGCATCATTTTCGAAAACTGGAAAGGTGCCAATGGCGGTTCCGGTCATTCCATCAATGTCTACGACCAGGCCGACGGCAAGTGGCACCAGACCTGGGTCGACGCCACGGGCGACCAGGTGCACTACATTGGCGCGTGGACCGGGAAGCAGCTCGAACTACGTGCGGAAGACATCTCGACGCCCCAGAAGGCACCCGTCGTCATGACGATGACATTTGAGCCACTCCCGAATGGCGATGTCCGCCAGTCCGGAACGCTGTCGACTGACGGTGGCAAGACCTTCCAGCCATCGTTCGACCTGATCTACAAGAAGCGAAAGATCTAGGGGCGGACGTTCAATCAGGCGTCCCGCCAGCCATGGTTCGCCCCGCTATGCCGACGGTCACCCGCCATTCGCCTTGACGGCCTTGTTCGTGTGCTCGATCGCCTTGTCGATGCTTGCCTTTGCCTGGTTGAGATCACCCGTTCCCCGGCGAACATTCGTCGCGTCGAGCAGGGCCCGCGCCTTGACCAGCATGTCAATCGAGAGGTTCATCTTGTTGATGTTGTCATCCGCGCCTTCGGCCCGTCCCGCCGCATAGGCACCCAGCACGAGCCCCGCGACGGCTGTCATCATCACCATGCGACGGAACTGAACTCTGATCATCGAAGCCTCCTGAGCCATGCAATTGAGGACACAAGCCTAGCAGCCCCGCCGCCATCCGTCAGTGCGAACGGTCACACGGGCAATCTGTTGAGGGCCCGCTCGATCCCGGAACTTCACCGAAAGGTGATCCGCCGTCCCATCGGATCGGCTAACATGACCGGGCAACGGCAGCGACACGGGAACGCCACGCCATGAACGGACCGACCCTCCAGGGCATAGCCATCAGCTTCGCCATCCTGTCCGTCGGTTTCTTCATCCTGCAGAAAATCTGGCCCTCCATTCCTGAGCAGAAAACCTTCCGCCGCGGGTTCCTGACCGACGTCGCCTACTGGGCCTTCACGCCGCTCGTCACGCGTACCGTGACACCCATTGCCGTCGGCCTCGCGCTGATCCCCATCGCGCTCGCCAATGGCGTGCCGCTCGAGCAGCTCGTGAAAGGGCGGGGCGAGCTCGCCGCGCAGCCCCTCTGGGCGCAGGCCCTCCAGATCTTCATCATCGGCGACTTCATCGGCTACTGGCAGCATCGCTGGTTTCATGGCGGCTGGCGCTGGAAGTTCCATGCGATCCATCACTCGAGCGAGGAGCTCGACTGGCTCTCCTCCGTGCGCCTGCATCCGGTGAACGACTTCCTCGCGCGCATCATCCAGGCCGTGCCGATCGTGGCGCTGGGCTACAACGTGGCCGCGGTCGCGCTCTACACCGCCGCGGCGACGCTCTACGCCATCACGCTGCACGCGAACCTGAACTGGACCTATGGCCCGCTGCGCTACGTGATCGCCAGCCCGGCCTTCCATCGCTGGCACCACACGTCAGCTGCCGAGGGCCAGGACAAGAACTTCTCTGGCTTCTTCCCGGTCTGGGACCTGATGTTTGGCACGTTCTACATGCCCAAGGGCCGGCAGCCCGTCGACTTCGGCGTGTCCGACCCGGTGCCCCGCGGCCTGCTGGGCCAATTGGTCTACCCATTCCGAAAGAGCTCTGACGGACACGACCTCTAGGGGGCATGCTCCAGAACATCCCCGCTGCGCAGGTGTCGCCCGTCGACCGACACCCATTCAGATCTCAATCCTGTGAAGATGACAGGAAGCCCGCGGGCGAGATTGAGGTCGGGTCCATCAATCAGCTGGAAGTGCAGGTGGGGCTCCGTGGAATTGCCCGAACTGCCTGCTTCCGCGATCTGCATGCCAGCCGAAACGTTCTCGCCCGGCTTGACGCGAACGCTGCCGCGCTTCAGGTGCGCATAGAGCGAGTGTTCGCCGTTGGCGTGACGGATCAGCACGTAGTTGCCTGCAGCTCCCTCGAAGCCGTCCTTCATGATGATCGCCTGCTGTGTCTGCACGACGCGCTGCATGTAGGCATCATAAGCCTCCCCGGGTTGACGCAGCATGGCCTCGTTGTTGTCACGGTCATTGCGCGTCGCGGCGATCACGCCGTCGGCAGCGGCGAGAATGGGCTGGCCAAAGGTGACGTAGTCGCTGAGGCGCGTGCCATCGCCAGTGAAGGAGCGCATGTCGGCGTTGGTTCGAATGATGTCGATCGCGTACTCGGACGAGACAACCCAGCGATGATGCAATGCGGCGTCACCTGAGGCCGCGACGAACCAGCGGCCATTGACGGGCGCACGATAGGTGACCTTTGACGCATAGCGGGAGACCGGAATGTCCACATGGGCGAGATCTCCGCTCTTGCCTTCCACGACAACACGCGCGGTGTCGGGCAACGCCGTGGCAGAGACATGGAAGCTGACATTGAGATAGGCTTCCCCCGGGTCAAGCGTGGCGTCTGCGCTGAGGCGCTCGCCGGCGCGCAGGTTGCGCGAGAGGTGGAACTGGAAGTCCATCTTCTGCAGGACGCCGGCCTCTGAAAGTTGCGACAACTGCGCAGCGCGGCGGGCGATGGTCGCAGCCGGTGCGCGACCCATGGCAACGACTTCATTGCTGGCACGCAGCTCGATGCGCAGGCCGCTAATCTCGAGGGCCGTGCGCTCATTGTTCACGACCAGGATATTTTGCAGAACCACATCATAGATATTGCGGTCAGTGGCCATGTCGAAAACGTAGACCGGGGCCGGATCGACACGGAGGTCGAGCGCATGCACCGGTGTGGTGGCCAGCATCCCCGCGGCACAGGCCTTGAGCCAGAATCGCTTCATTGAAAATCTCCCGGGAAAAGCAGTCATCGCTTCGTGATCTTGCGCAGTGTCGCGCGCCCAAACGCCCACGTCAGGGCGAAATAGAGCAGCGCGCCGATCGCGATGGCGAGCGGCGAGAACCAGAACCCCATGATGTCGACGCCCCCAAGCGTCTCGCCGAAACCGATGAACAGCCGACCATCCGACAGGCGATAAACGCCCGCACCTTCGGCATCGAAGAGTCTGGCGATACCCATGAGCATGGCGAGCGCCGCTACGGCATAACCGATGCCGACCAGGGTGGAGAGAGCGACGCCTGCGATCCCGCCTCCTGCACTACGAACAAGGGCCACGGCGACATGCGCAGGCGAGAATGTGCGTCCGGCGCGAGCGCGAAGCCTGTCGGTGACAAGGTCGGGGAGGAACTCGTCGGGTTCGCCAAGCTGCGCGAGGGCTGTCTGAGCATTGCCAACTTCTGCGAAGGCGTCGAGCGCGTGCTGTTCGAGTTCCTTCTTGAGCTCATCGGCTTCAGGGCGGGGGAGTGCAGCCACGGCACGATCAACCTTGGCGAAGTACACTGCAAAGGCAGCTCGTGCGTCGGCATCGGCAAGTTCGGTCCAGCGGGTCATTCGATCAGGCCTTCAAAACAGGTGCTGAAAACGCCCCAGCGCCCCGCGCCCTTGTTCAGCAAGGCGCGGCCCTTCGCTGTGAGGGCGTAGGTCTTGCGGGCGGGTCCGGCTTCCTGGATGGTCCAATCGGCCACTGTGAGGCCGTCACGTTCAAATCCGTTGAGCAGCGGATAGAGGGTTCCCTCGGGAACGGCCGCACCGAGCAGGTCGCGCAGCGAAGTCGCTATCGCATAGCCGTGCTTGGGGCTCTCGCGAAGGACTGCAAGGGCGGCAAGCGGCAGAACCGCCTTCCTCCAGCGTTTTTCCCAATCCAGGACAGCATCATCCCCCATCCGGCAACACTACATCGGCAATCGAGGTATGTCAATTCAAGGAAGTGCTTCGCTGCGGGGCTGCCGATCAGGAAACCCACTCGACGACCAGGCGCGTGGCGTCGGCAATCACCTTCTGGTCTTCGTCCCTGATATCGAGGCTCTCGGACGCCGAGTGATAGTACACGGCGATGATCAGGGGCGGCTTGCGCGGCGGCCAGCAGATGGCGACATCGTTGTATTTGCCCGGCAGGCCCGTGCCGGTCTTGTCGCCAACGCGCCAGCCCTCGGGGACGCCCGCGCGAATACGCTTGAGGCCGGTCTTCGTGTCAATCATCCACTGGATCAGCAAGGCGCGCGACGCCGGCGAAAGCACCGGTCCCGTCAGCAGCTTCTCGACCAGTGTCGCGTAGGCATAGGGCGAAGTCGTGTCCCGCTGGTCTCCGGCCTTGAACTCGTTCATGGCGGGCTCGAACCGGTCGAGCCGGGTGATGTTGTCTCCCTGGCTGCGATAGAAGCGCGTGAGCCCCTCGGGACCACCGATCAGCTTGAGAAGGAGATTGGCCGCCGTGTTGTCGCTCGTCTTCTGCGTGGCTTCTGCGAGCTCCCTCACCGTCATGGAGCCCCTGGACAGGTTTTCCGTGGTGACGGGAGAATTGGGTACGATGTCGGCCTTCGTGTATGTGACGGGCGTGTCGAGAGGGATCTTGCCCTTGTCCGCACGTTCGAGCATCGCTGCCGCAAGGCTGAGCTTGAACGTGGAGCACATGGCAAAGCGCTCGTCCATGCGGTGGCCGATGACGCCACCGAACTGCGTGTCGATCGCGCAGATACCGAGGCGTCCGCCGGCGCGCTTCTCGAGTGCGGCAAGCTTCGCGCCCACGGGCAGCGTCGACGCCATCGCGGACTGCACCAGCGACCCTCCGATCGATCCCGCGGCAACCGCGCGCGTGGCAAGGCGAAACGTGTCACGTCGGCTGGGAAACTCGGAGAACATGCGGGACCCTCGGAACAGGAGAAAGGATGGCGGGACGATAGCCCTGTGGTGGACCGGGCGTCGAGTGACGGACGCACAATCGCGTCAGGTCGACGGCTGGATATTCCGGGCCCAGTCCAGTGCGTCCCCATAATGCCGGGCGTCGGCATCCCCGAAGCAGCAAAACACCACGTCGCGCGGGTCAGAACCCAGTGACTGGTGTTCCAGTGCCGAAGTCACGGCAATGCGGCTCGCCTTCGTGATGGGTATTCCGTAGGCGCCCGTGCCCAGGCTGGGAAGGGCAATGCTGGCGCCATTGAGTTGCCGCGCCAGCGCGAAGACGTTCCGATAGCAGGAAAAAAGATGCTGCCAGACATCCTCTGCCGTGTGCTGCCCGAAAATCGGGGCCACGGTGTGAATGACATGCTTGGCCTTCAGGCCGAAACCCGGCGTCACGACAGCCTGTCCCGTCGGGCAGCCGCCGATCTTCATCATGGCCGCGCCAAGTTCAGGACCGGCAACGCGATTGATCGCGCCGTCTACGCCTCCGCCCGGGATCAGTCTCGCATTGGCGGCGTTGACAATGATGTCCACATCGAGCTGCGTGATGTCGCCGTTCACGATGCGGATCGTTGACACGCGTCGCGCCCCCGTGGCCGTTCCTAGACGTCGATGTCCTTGGCAAACTGCGCGTGTTCCTGGATGTACTGGAAGCGCAGTTCCGGCTTCTTGCCCATCAGGCGCTCGACCAGGTTCTCCGTCTCCTCGCGGTCATCATCGGCGATCATGACCTTGAGCAGCGTGCGCATGCCCGGCTTCATCGTCGTTTCCTTCAGCTGGGCCGGCATCATCTCGCCGAGACCCTTGAAGCGGCTGATCTCGACTTTCGAATTCGCCTTGAACTCCTTCTTGAGGATCTCGTCCTTGTGGTGGTCGTCGCGCGCGTAAAACGACTTGCCGCCATGGCTCAGGCGATAGAGTGGCGGCATCGCGAGATACAGGTTGCCGCGGTCGATGAGTTGCGGCATCTCGCGATAGAAGAACGTCACGAGCAGCGAAGCGATGTGCGCCCCGTCGACGTCGGCGTCGGTCATGATGATGATCTTGCCGTAGCGCAGGTCTTCCGCCTTGAAGCGGTCACCCGTGCTCACGCCGAGGGCCTGCACCAGGTCCGACAGTTCCTGGTTGGCCGCAAGCTTGCCGGCCGCGGCGCTGGCCACGTTCAGGATCTTGCCGCGCAGCGGCAGCACGGCCTGCGTATTGCGGTCGCGCGCCTGCTTGGCAGAGCCGCCGGCGCTGTCGCCTTCGACCAGGAAGAGTTCCGTGTCCTCGGGCGAGCCGGACGAACAGTCGGCGAGCTTGCCGGGCAGGCGAAGCTTGCGCGTCGCGCTCTGGCGGCTGACTTCCTTTTCCTGCCGCCGCTTGATGCGTTCCTCGGCCTGCTCGATCACAAAGCCGAGCAACCGGTTCGCGTCGGTCGGCGAGTCCGCCAGCCAGTGGTCGAAATGATCCTTGATGACGCCTTCGACGAGGCGCTGCGCTTCAGGGTTGGAAAGCTTGTCCTTCGTCTGGCCCTGGAACTGCGGGTCACGGATGAAGACCGACAGCATGGCCTGCGCCTGGGTCATCACGTCGTCCGCCGTGATCTGCGGCGCCTTGCGATTGTTGACGAGCTCGCCATAGGCCCGCAGCGAACGGGCCAGCGACGAGCGCAGGCCGGACTCGTGCGTGCCGCCCTGCGGCGTCGGGATCGTGTTGCAGTACGAGCTGGAGAACGGGTCCAGCGCGGGCGACCACGTCACCGCCCACTCGACGATGCCCTTGTTCTCCTTGGACTCGACACGACCCGAGAACGGACGTGGCGTGACCACGGCGGCCTTGCCGATGACGCTCTCGAGATAGTCACCAAGGCCGCCCGGGAAATGCAGCGTGTCTTCCGGTGGCGTCGTGTCATTGCCGTGGATGATCGCCGGATCGCAGACCCAGCGGATTTCCACGCCGCGGAAAAGATAGGCCTTCGACCGGGCGAGCTTGTAGAGCCGTCCCGGCTTGAAGTGCGCGTCGGGCCCGAAGATCTTGAAGTCCGGCTTGAAGCGGACCGTGGTGCCGCGGCGATTGTGGACGGCGCCGAGGTCCTTCAGCTTCGTGACCGGCACGCCGCGCTCGTAGCGCTGCATCCAGAGGTTCCGGTCGCGCGCGACTTCGACTTCCATCCACTCCGAGAGCGCGTTCACGACGGACGAGCCGACGCCGTGCAGGCCGCCCGATGTTTCATACGCACCCTGCTGGAACTTGCCGCCCGAGTGCAGCGTCGTCATAATGATCTCGAGCGCGGACTTCGGCTTGAACTTCGGATGCGGGTCGACGGGAATGCCGCGACCATTGTCGCGCACGCACAGCACGTTGCCATCGCTGAGTTCGATCTCGATGCGCGTCGCGTGTCCGGCGACGGCCTCGTCCATGGCGTTGTCGATGATTTCGGCGGCGAGGTGGTGCAGGGCGCGCTCGTCCGTGCCGCCGATATACATGCCCGGGCGGCGGCGGACCGGCTCAAGCCCCTCGAGGACCTCGATGTCCTTTGCCGAGTAGCTCTTGGAGGCCTTGTCCTCGTCGTCCTGATTGAACAGGTCCGACTTCGCAGCTGGTTTTCCCATTTTTACGCCTGTCACGAAAGGTGAACTGAATCGGGGGGACTATAGCCACTTCGCTCGCGCAGGGGGCCAGCCAATTCGCCGAGGAAAATGTGACTATTTCGGCGAAATCCGCCATTTTTGCAGTGGAAAACTAACCGTCGCGTTGCGCCCGGTTGCCAGATCCTCGGGTAAACCACGCCGCGCATGGCTACCCGCCGGTATCGAAACCCCACAAGGTGGCGTTAATGGCGACGCGATAGACTGCATCATCGCGATGTCCGAAGAGCAATCAACAATCGCTCGCAAGAGCACGTTGCCCCGCGCCACGATCGAGAGGCAGGTTCTCGAGCGGCAACTCGCGCTGTTCTCAACGCCGAAGCGCGTGACGATTTTCGGCCTGCCGGTGTGGGCGACAATCGTGTCGTGGCTGCTCACGGGGGCCTATCCCGTCATTGGCCAGGTGCCGGCAAGTGTCGGCGCAGCGTGGGTTGGGACCATCATCGCAACATGCGCCGTCGGCTTCCTGGTGGATAACGCCTATCGCCGCGAGCGCGAGCAGGTCGAGACGTTTGATCCGCACGCCTGGCTCCCGCGCGTCATCGGTGTCATGACGCTTCAGAGCGCCGCGTGGGCATCGCTCATCTGGCTGTTCTGGGACCCGGTCAACCAGACCAACCAGCTCACGCTGATCGTGTTTGTCCTGTTCGGCGTGATGAACGGGATGGTCGCCCGGATCAACCACTTTGCCGCCTACCTTGCCGGCGCAGGCATGTCCTTCGGGATCATGTGGCTGCGATGCGTGACAGGCGATACCGACGTCGCCTGGATTTTCACGATCGCATTGCCAATGGTTTTCGCCGTCCTCAGCGCGTCGGTGCGGACAGCCAGCGGCCAGATCCACAGCCACATTTCGGCGCAGGTGGAGAACGAATACCTGAAGGAAGAGAATGCGCGTGCCCGCGATGAGGCCGAGCGCGCCAACCGGATGAAGAGCAACTTCCTCGCCAACATGAGCCACGAGCTGCGCACGCCCCTGAACGCGGTGCTCGGCTTCTCCGAAATCATTGCTTCGCAGTCCTTTGGTCCGGACGCCACGGAAAAGTACCGGGACTATGCCTCTGACATCCACACCAGCGGCAGGCACCTTCTTGGACTGATCAATAGCCTGCTGGACATTGCAAAGATCGAGGCCGGCAAGCTCGAACTGCAACTGGACTGGGTCGATGCCGCGCGGGAACTGAAGGAAGCCGCCCGCTTCGTTGAGGAAAAGGCGTCTGAAAAGGGCGTCAGTGTCGAGGTGCATGCGGGGCCGGAGGCCAGCCGCGTCTGGTGCGACGAGCGGGCCTTCATGCAGGTGGCGCTCAACCTCCTGTCCAATGCGGTGAAATTCACGGAACGCGGCGTCATTCGGGCCGAGATTGTGCGCCAGGCCGACGGACATGTCCTGAAAGTGCGCGACACGGGATGCGGGATCCCGGCACACCAGATCTCCAGGGTGTTCGAGGCCTTCGAGCAGGTGGACAACCGCTACACCAAGTCCAATACGGGGACAGGTCTGGGCCTGACACTGGTCCGCGCGCTTGTCACGCTGCACGGCGGCACCTGCAGCGTTTCGAGCACCGAAGGCGTGGGCACGGAAGTGACCGTAACCTTCCCGTCCCCGGAACCGCCGCGCGCGGCGGCGCCCGCCGGCCTCCAGGCACGAGTCGCCTGAGTAAAGGAAGACATTCCTGTGCCGCGGGCTTGTGTCAAAACCAAGGCGCGAAGTTGAACGCCGGCTGAACAACCGGTCATGATGAGTTGTTTTGATTTCGCACGTCCGCAGGTCCACATTTCCCATGCACCGGGCGTTTCCGGGAAACCGGTTTCGGTGCAATCGGGGTCGTGGTCTCTCCTCAAGGTCCTGCGGTCGACCTCGATTGGCGGGCTCACCTTTGGTCGGGTGAGCCCGCAATTTTTCTTCAGGGGCCGCTTGCCGCATGCAACGACCGGGCGCTTGCAGCCCAGCCTGGAATCCGTCATTTCCATCGCCCCATGGGGGATCTACGACACGTTCTGGCAGGACTCGTTCTGGCGATCGGGCTGACACTCGGCGCGCGGGCGGACGTGGTCACGCGCCTGCCAACGCAGGACCGCGTCGTCGCGCTCACCTTCGACGCCTGCATGGCGCACGAACCCGCCTCATTTGACCGCCAGCTGCTCGAGTTCCTGGTGTCGCGACGACTTCCATTCACGCTCTTCGTCACCGGAAAGTTCATCGAGCACAATCGGACCGACATGGAGCGGCTCGCAGCGCTTGATTTCGTGGACATCGAGAACCACTCCTTCGATCACCCCAATGGCATGAACCGTTTCAGGCCCGACGACGTGCTGAGGCAGGTCACCAGGGCCGGCGAACTGATCCGGGAGCTGACAGGCCGCACCCCGCAGTTCTTCCGGTTCCCCGCCGGCAACTACAATGCCCGCGGGCTGGCGGCCGTCGAAGGCGAGGGCGTGCACGTGGTTCACTGGCGGTGGGCCACCGGAGATCCCTCGCGCGCCGAAACAGCCGAACGCCTGCATGAGCGGGTCATGCGCCTGACCGAACCCGGCGACATCCTCATCTTCCACATCAACGGGCGAGGGTGGCACACCGCCGAGGCACTGCCGCGCATCGTCGATGACCTGCAGGCGCAGGGCTATCGTTTCGTGCTGGTCTCCGATTATCTGGGCGAGCGCCGCCGGCAACCCACCGCAATCGACAAGACAGCCGCCGCCGCACGACGTATGATCGAGGGGCTCGCGCAGCGCGCCGCGGCGGCCAGCCCCCTGGGAGCCTTCCGCTAGCGCCAGGAACCTGCGTGGCAGGAGCGGACTTCGAATGAGCAGCGATACATCGACCCGGCGCCACATCGTGATGGTCACGCGCGGCATGCCCACGCAGGATGGTGCAGGCGTCAGCCTGACCCGGCTGATCGGAACGCCCGAAATCCCCGACCTCGATCCGATCCTCATGCTCGACAATTTCGGCTCGGATGACCCGAAGGCCTACATCGCAGGGTTCCCGCCGCATCCCCACCGCGGCTTCGAAACCGTGTCCTACATGATCGCGGGCACGCTGGAGCATCGCGACAACAAGGGCGGCCGTGGACTGATCACGGATGGCGGCGTGCAATGGATGACGGCGGGCAGGGGCGTCGTTCACTCCGAAATGCCCCAGCAGACGAGCGGCCTGATGTTCGGCTTCCAGCTCTGGCTGAACCTGCCCGCGCGCGACAAGATGATGACGCCCTGGTACCGCGACATTCCAAAGGACGTGATCCCGGGCTTCGACGTCGGTCCCGGCTGCCACGTAAGGCTGATCGCGGGAAAATGGAACGACCGGAGCGGTCCGGGTCCCGAGCGTCCGACGGAACCCTTCATCTGCGACCTCTCCCTCGAGCCGGGCGCAGAAGCCGATGTTCCCATACCCGACGGCCACAACGGCTTTGTCTTCGTGTTCGGCGGAACGGTGGGAGTCGGCGACCAGCAATTGGATGCGGGGCAGCTCGGCATCCTCTCGCACCGGGGCGCGGTGCACGTGCGCGGCACGGCCGGGCAGGGCCGCATCCTTCTCGTCGCCGGCAAGCCGCTGCGCGAGCCCATCGCCAAGCACGGTCCCTTCGTCATGAACACGGTCGACGAACTGCGCCAGGCCGTCAGCGACTACCAGCGCGGGCTGTTCTGAATGCGGAAGGGGCCAGGATTGCTCCCGGCCCCTTGCGCTCATTTCAATGTCGTTCCGGACTAGACCGAGTAGTACATCTGGTACTCGATCGGGTGCGGCGTGTGCTCGTACGCATAGACTTCCTGCATCTTGAGCTCGATGTAGCTGTCAATGAAGTCGTCGCTGAACACGTTGCCGCGCTTCAGGAACGCGCGGTTCTTGTCCA
>CAZYFM010000094.1:0-12305 GCA_964646885.1 uncultured Flavobacteriaceae bacterium | reverse complement strand
CCGCTTGTCGGAAGGTACGTCGACCCGCCCGGCTTGCTTGGGTTTCATCGAATCAGTCATTCAACCTCCTTCTGGGGTTTGATCGCGTGGAATCTGACCGTAACTTTTGGCGCTGCAGAACCCTCGATTGGGTTTGCCACTGGCAAAAGGATTTCCTGGGATTCTGCGGAATGGGTTGGTCCGCCAACATTTTGAAATTCTTCAGGAATACCTGACTGGGGGACTGGGGGTCGTGGGTTCAAATCCCGCCGCTCCGACCATTTTCTTCATCATCGGTGGTTCAGATCGTCAGCGGCCTGAGGGTTGCTGGCCCGCCTGCCTGATGCGTGACGCATTCGAGCGCGCGACTTCGGTTGCCTTTCTTGCCGGCACGCCGAGACCGGTCAGGCCGAGTACCAGCATTTCGCCGACGCGTCGGCTGGCAGCGGACCTGTTCGGCTTGCGCTCGACCAGGTTCAACATCAGGACCTGGCACAGGCCGAGCCAGTAGAGCACGCCGCTTTCTTCTGCCTCGGGCCTCAGCAGGCCCGCCGCGGCGGCGGCCTGGATGTCCTCGAGCAGTCCGCGGTTCAGCGGGTTGGCGCGCGCGGTGGAGCTTGCATGATTGCGGAGCAGCACGGTCGTTCGCTTGGATTGCGTGATGGCGAACTCCGCGCCGACGCGCATTCCGGTCGCAATGCGCTCGACCGGGTCCACAACGCCCGCATTGGCACGCGTGACGAGGCCTTCGAGTTCCATGCGGACCTCGGTGGCGATGGCTGCGGCGAATTCCGTCTTGTCGGCGAAGTGGTTGAAGAAGCTTCCCTTTGCGACACCAGCCTTTGCAACGAGGTCGTCGATCGCGATCGCGTCGATCGGCTTTTCGACGAGGAGGTCGAACCCTGCAGCAATGAGGGCTGCACGGGTTCTCGCGGCGCGGGGCGAGTGGAGGGCGGGCTGGCTCGACATGCCAATTCGGTACTTGACTATTTGGTCAAATGCAAGCTACTTGACCAAATAGTCATAAATGCACCTGACGGGAGCCACAATGACCATCATCAAGGTTGAAGACATTGCCCATGTGCGCTTTTCGGCGCCGGACCTTGCGGCCATGCGCTCCTTCCTCGAGGATTTCGGCCTCACCTGCTTCGAGGAGGGCGGGCGGCTTTACGGCAAGGGC
Source organism: uncultured Flavobacteriaceae bacterium (assembly GCA_964646885.1). Lineage (GTDB taxonomy): Bacteria > Pseudomonadota > Alphaproteobacteria > Micropepsales > Micropepsaceae > SZUA-430. The sequence continues at coordinate 11,146 of CAZYFM010000094.1, read as the reverse complement.
TCCGACGGCCGTCCGTTTGTTCACGTCACCGAACCGGGAGCGGCGAAGTTCCTCGCTGTCGGCTTTCGCGCCGAGACCGTTGCGGACCTTGAGATGCTTGCCCGCCATGAAGGCATTGCGGTCGAGGACCTGAAGGAACCCGGCGGCGGCAAGATCATTCGCCTGACGGACCCGGATGGCTATGCTGTCGAAGTCGTTGCGGGGCAGGCAAAGAGCAGCGCGAGTGTTCCCGTTGGCGATCCGCCCCGCAATACGGCGGCGGAGAAGCAGCGCCTGCGCGCGCCCGTGCGGCTTGAGTCCACGCCAGCCCATGTCCGTCGTATCGGCCACGCCGTGCTCAAGGTGCGCGACTTCCGCACCAGCGAGAAGTGGTACAAGGACCGCTTCGGCTTCCTGACATCCGATGAAGTCGAAGCTGCGAAGGACCTGCCTCTCGGTGCGTTCATGCGGTGCGACCGGGGAGACCGACCCGCTGATCATCACACGCTGTTCCTGGCGCAGCTGCCTGGCGCGCTTGGCCTGCTTCATGCCGCATTCGAGGTGGCCAATCTCGATGACCTGATGCTCGGCCACCAGCACCTGAAAGCGCGCAAGCGAGAGGCGGCGTGGGGCGTCGGCCGTCACATCATGGGCAGCCAGGTCTTCGACTACTGGAAGGATCCCTTCGGCAACGAGCTTGAGCACTGGACCGATGGCGATCTCTTCACGGCCGCCGACCCGCCGCAGAAAATGCCGGTGAGCGCCCTGCTTGCGGTACAGTGGGGAAGCCCGCATCCGATGTTTGCCGGCAAGGCGGCGTCGCCTCCCGGACTCGTATCCTTCTTCATGGCGCTGCAATTGCGCCTCAAGCGGCTCTTCCGCCGACAGCCCAAGGGAACACACGCATGAAACTCGCAACCTATACGTCCAATGGCCAGACCCGCACCGGCATCGTTGTCGGCGACAGGATCATCGATACCGGCGTCAATGGCACGATGATCGACCTGATCCGGGACTGGGACAAGCTGAAGGCCCCGCTCGAGGCGAAGGCCAAGGCAGGCGGCGGCGTTCCACTCAGTTCCGTGAAGCTCGAAGCGCCAGTGCCTCGTCCCGGCAAGATCTTTGCGATCGGCCTCAACTATGCCGACCACATCGAGGAATCGAAGATGGCGAAGCCGGAGCGCCAGGTGTGGTTCACCAAGGCGCAGACCAGCGTCAATGGACCCTTCGACCCCATCGAGATCGCGAAGACGACTTTCACGGCGGACTATGAAGTCGAGCTGGTGGCCATCGTCGGCAAGGGCGGGAAACATGTGTCCGCTGCCGGTGCTCCGGCCGCGATCTTCGGCTACTGCGTCGGCAATGACGTGACGGAGCGGATGTGGCAGCACGCGGGTCCGCAGTGGTCGCTCGGCAAGAGCTTCGACACACACGCGCCTTTCGGTCCCTGGATTGTCACGGCCGACGAGGTCGGTGATCCGCACAGTCTCGGCATCCGCTGCTTCGTGAACGGCGCCAAGCGGCAGGACTCAAACACGAAGCACCTGGTGTTCAATGTGTGGCAGCAGGTCGAGCATCTGTCAGTGGGCATGACGCTTGAGCCGGGCGACGTTCTGTTCACCGGCACCCCGGGCGGTGTTGGCGCCGCGATGGAGCCGCGGCAGTTCCTGAAGGCGGGCGATGTCGTGCGCTGCGAAATCGACGGACTGGGGCATATCGAAGGCACGATGGTGGCCGAGGGTTCGTGAGGTTTGATGGCGCCAGAAGGTTTCCGGGCTGGCGCCATTCCTGATCTTCCATCGGGGGATGCAAACGCCCGAGAACCGTGTAAGCTGTCCTCACGCCTGCCGGGGAGCGGGGCGGATGAAGTCTGCCCCGCGACAGGAATTCCCAGCCTCCGGTTTCACAACAGCCTAACCACGTGCTCGCAACATGGCGCCGCCCGTGCCATGGAGCGATGCCACCAATGATCCTGCGCATATTCCTGAACAACGAGGGCCGACTGCGAAGCGGCTGGTGGATCGCGCTCTTCTTCGGTGTCCTGACGGCGATGCTGTTGCCCCTGATCCTGGCTGCACGTGATGCAGATGCAGGTGTGCCGATTTACCAGCAGGCCGGTGTCGTGATCGCTGCGTCGGTCCTCTGTCAATTGCTGCGGCGCCGGCCGCTGGGCGAAATGTTCGGACCTGCAGACCTGAGCTGGCCGCGTGAACTTTTTCTGGGGGCATTGCTTGGCGCATTACTCATGCTGGTTCCCGCGGGATTTTTGTATGCCGCGGGGTATGTCACCTTCACGTTCAGTGCGGCGAGCCTGGCCGCGTTCGGACCGGCGATCGGCGTGCTTGTGGCAGCCGGGATCACGGAGGAAGTGCTCTTCCGCGGTTTCCTGTTCCAGCGCCTTATCGACGGTCTCGGAAAGTGGCCGGCACAAGTCGCGATTGCCTCGCTCTTCACGCTGACCCACTCCGATGCACTGAAGGAAATCGGTGCGCAAGGCGTGCTTGCAGGCGCCAACATCTTTCTTGCGTCCCTCATGTTCGGCCTGGCATTTCTCCGAACGCGCAGCCTTGCGATGCCTCTTGGCCTGCATTTGACCGCGAACATCGTGCAGGGGCCGGTCCTCGGCTTCGGGGTCAGCGGGGATTCCGATCCGGGTCTCCTGATCCCTTTGCTGGTGCCGGGTCAGACCTGGGTTACGGGAGGCGCGTTTGGACTTGAGGCCAGCATCCCGGGGTTGGTTTGCGTGCTGGCCGTGATCGGGTTCCTCCTGATCTGGCCGGCGCCCAAGGTTACGTCGCTCCGAGACGGCCGGGCGTGAGCAGCGTGACAGGCCAACTCATGGCTGAGGGAACTCGCGGGCTTCTGATGACTGTCCCAGATTCGCCTGTCTCGTTTATTCCCTGCAGAGCGCCTTGTGCTTGCCCTGCGCGCTCTTGTCGAGCAGGTCCCCCACGTCCTTGCGCTCTGCGTAGAATGCATTCCATCCTGCGATCACCAGCCTGCTCGCCGGGCACTGGTCGGCCGGCGCCTGGTCCTTGGCAGCAGTAAAGTTGTTGGTGTTGGTCTTGATCACGGTGGACCAGCCTTGCTGGGCCGAACTTTCCAGTGTTGCGAGCTTCAGGTCTATATTGATTTTCTCGCTGAAGCATTCGGCAATCACCGGGTCGGCCTTGGCGCTCTCCAGCACGGCCTTCAGTGCCTTCCGCCGTCCGGGCTGACCTGACTTGTTCGCCTTGTTCCAGTCCATCTGGACGGCGCTGCACTTCTTGATGCGGGCCTGGTCATGTTGCGGCTCAGCGGCGGCTGTTCCGACGATCGCGGCGCAGATCGCAATCGCGAGCGCACAGGCAGATGATTTCATGACGTATTCTCCCGAAGCGATTAAATGTCCAGGCAAGGGTGCCGGATGCCCACGTTCAACTCCATCACCCAAATTGGTGACTGGCCCCTGTAAATCGGGTGACGTTTTCGCAGCGGAATCCGCCTTTTCCTGGACTGAATTTAAAGGCTGGGTCTTGACGCGAACCGTGCACAAAGGCTGTTGTCCGGCACCAACAAAGGAGGACTGTCATGTTTTCACATGTCATGATCGGCACAAACGATCTGGATCGCGCCAAGAAGTTCTATGATGCCGTGCTCGGTACGCTGGGCATCGGACCGGCCGTTGTCGACGGACACCGCATTTTCTACATTTCGCCCAAGGGCGTGTTCTCGGTCTCCAAGCCGATTGACGGCAAGCCGGCGACGCATGCCAATGGCGGCACGATCGGCTTCGCTGCAGCGTCGTCGGAGCAGGCCGATGCCTGGCACAAGGCCGGTCTCGCGCACGGTGGCACGACCTGCGAAGACCCGCCGGGTGTCCGCTCCGGCAACAGCGGCAAGATGTACCTGGCCTATCTCCGCGATCCGGACGGCAACAAGATCTGCGCACTGCACCGCATGTAATGGTGCCGAAGAGCGTCTGATGCGGGCCGCAAGCCTTCAGGGTCTTGCGGCCTTTCTTTCTGAAGAGAGCGTTTCGAGGCGGGTCTCGCCAGGACGAATTCGATCATGCGGCTGGTGCCGCAGGCAAAGATGATCGAAGGCGCGCGCGCTGCCCAGGGATTGCAGGGCTGACGCGCAATTCCTTTCGGGTTTCAGGCGACAGCGCGGGCGGCGCCTCGCAATGCCTGGCTGACGGGTTCTTCGACGTTTCCAAGCCTCCCGTCATTTGTGGCTGCAAATGCAACCGTTGCGCCTGTGCGTTCGGCCGACATTTCCGCGTACCACAGCGTGTTCGATCCGTTGTGCCAGAGCCGGTCGCCCTTCACGATCCAGCCGAGTGCATAATCGCCGCCGAAGGGGGGCGTATGCAGTCTCTGCCAGCTTTCCGGTCGGAGGAAGGATGATCGTGTGGCATGTGCCTGCAGATAGGCGAGCATGTCGCGCGCTGTTGCGTGGAGGCGGCCCGCAGGCCCGATGACCGCAGGATTGTCCGTGACGGGCGCGCCTGGCGGAAACGGGGACAGGGCGCCGGTTTCACCGAGATTGTGGCCGGCAGGCTGGTCCCCCTTGCCTGGTGTCCCCGGGGCACCGAAGCCTGCACCCTGCATGCCCAGTGGTTCGAGCACGTATTCCCGGACAAGGTCTTCCCACGGGCGGCCGAGCTTCTGTTCGATCATGGCGCCGGCCACGACATATCCGCTGTTCGAGTATTCGAAGTGCTGCTCGCGCCGGCCCGAGGGCCTGGCGGAGAGGGCGATCCGCGCGTAGCGGAGGCGATCACTCCGCGGGTCCGGGTTTTCCCGCGGAAATGCCGAAAGCTCTGCCACGGGGATATTGCCTGCCATGCCCGAGCGGTGGCTGAGCAGGTGCAGGAACGTGATGTCACGCAAGTCGGCGTTCATGCCGGGTATGGCTGCGCCAAGCGCGCTGCCAACCTTGTCGTCCCATGAGAGCTGGCCAGCCTCGACAAGACGCGCCACAAGCGTCGCGGTGACGGACTTCGTGCAGGATCCGATGTGCCACCTGTCGTCGAGCGTGGCGCGCTGCGCCTGCCCAAGGATACGCACGCCATCCACGAAGGCGACCTGTTGCCCCTTTGCGGATCTTGCTGCCGCGATCATGGCGGGAGAACCGGCCTTCGCCCGGAGTGCGGCCAGCCCGGCCTGGGTCAATGGGGTAATGGCGGCGGAGGTTGCCGGCGTCCTTGTGAATGCGAGCGGAAATGCCTTGCCCTGGGTGAAGGTTCCAGCAAGGGCGGCGTTGTCCAGCGTGCCTTCAAACACGGCACCGATCACCTGCCATTCGACCCGGATGTGCGTGCCATCGATCCGCACGCTGCTGGCCGGGATCGGGGTGTTTCCCTGGTCGATGCTGAAGAGCGTGGCGCGCGGGCCGTCGCTGACCTGCATCCGAAGACGCAGTTTCACCGAACCGGCATCAAGCGTTGCAAACCAGTCGCCGAGAAAGGGCCAGGCGTCCTGGGTGCTGGCCATGGCCGTGCCGAGCAGCATGGCTGAACCCATCAGCAGAAAGGGGCGGCGTGACATCTTCATGGATCGTTCCTTTCACTCGGACTTCAGTCGTTCGAGGGCGTCGATTTCTTCCTGGAGCTGGTCGGCCGCCTTCCGGTTGGCGGCGGCGATGGATCCAAACACGATGGCGGTCAGGGCGAGACCCACTAGGATGATGCTGCCGCCCATCAGGAGGTTTCCTGAAGCGAGGAACTTGGAGCCTGCCGCGATCCAGAACATGACCAGACCTGGCAGCAGCGGGCCGAGGTACCAGGCCCAGATGCGGCGCAGCGCATCACGCTGGCGGACAAGCTGCATGCGGTAGAAGTCACTCCAGTTCGTGACCATGAAGATCTCGTCGCTTCCGGCCGTGCGGGCCTGGCGGTGGAGACCCCAGAGTGTCACCCCAATGCCGACAACCGTCAGCGCAAGTGCGAGCTGCTCGAAGAGGGTCTTTGACGTCCAGGCAAAGTAGCCGAAGATGATGATGAGGAGCGCGCCGACGACATATTCGCGCGTGTTTCGTGCCGAGACATTTGCGTGCAGCCTGGATGCGCGGCTGCGGATTTCTTCCGTGCTCATCGTGAAATTCTCCCGGGGTTGAGACAGCCAGAGGTCCTGGACGGGTTCGTGGTCAGCCATGACGGGCCTCCTTGAACAGGCGGGCTAGGAGCGACTTGATGCGCGAGATCCGCGTGGCGATGGCGCCGGGTGACATGCCGGTGACTTCACCGATCGCGGCTGCATCAAGTCCCTCGAGGTAAAGCGTGATGACTGTCCGGTCGGGGTTGCCGAGGCTGGCGATCATGCCGAGGAGTTTCTGCAAGGCCATGTCTTTCTCGGTTGAGGCGGACGTGTCGGCATCGGCCACGTTTTCCAGCGCCTCAAGTGATACAAGCGGTGCGTTCCGCCGACGCTCACGGTTGACATGGTTGGCGGCGACGTTGCTCGCGATGCGATAGATCCACGTTCGCTCGGCGCAGCGGCCGTCGAAGAGCGGGTGGCTCTTCCAGATGGCCACGTGCATCTCCTGAAGCACGTCGCGGCGCCGGTCGGGGTCAGCCTCGCATGAGCGCGCCATGCGTTGCAGCGCGGGCCCCCATTGGGCCGCGATCCGGCTGTACCAGCTGTCCTGATCCTTGCTCATCACACTGTTAGACAATGCCTGCCGGCCTTTCTTACAGCAAAAAATCCGGCGGAAACTGGCGGAAAGCCGATGGTTGTGCCAGAGAAGTTACCTTGGCATCGCGGGACCATGAGGCTGGAGACCCAATGACGGACATTGAACTGGTTCAGCGCGAGCAGGCGCTTGTGGGTGAGGGTCCTGTCTGGATCGGCGCCGAGCGCGTGCTGCTCTGGCTCGACATCAAGGGACAGCGTGTGTTCCGGCTCGATCCGTCCACGGGCGCGGTGCGCAGCTGGGGTCTATCAGATCGTGTCGGGGCGATCATTCCGCGGGCGCAGGGTGGTTATGTGCTGCTTGCGAAGAACGGGGTCTACACCGGAGAGTTTCCCTTTGACGCGCTTGAGCGCGTTTGCCATCCGGACGGCGACCTGCCTGACAACCGCTTCAATGATGCCAAGTGTGATCCGTCCGGGCGGCTGTGGGCCGGATCGATGGACGACAATGAACAGCAGGCTTCGGGCCGGCTCTATCGGTTTGACAGTCTTGTGTCTCCCGTGCGGGTCAGGAGCGGGGTCAACCTGTCGAACGGGCTTGGCTGGAGCCCTGATGGCCGCACGATGTATTTCGTGGAGACGCTCAGGCACGTCATCTGGGCGCATGATTATGACCTCGCGAGCGGAGAGGCGGGGCCGGCGCGCGTGTTCGCCGAGGTCCCCCTGTCCGATGGCTATCCTGACGGCATGTGCGTCGATGCCGACGGATGTGTCTGGCTTGCGCATTGGGGCGGGGCGCGGCTCACGCGATTTACGCCTGCCGGAAAGGTGGACCGGGTTGTCCGGCTTCCGGTCCCGCAGGTGGCGAGCTGTGCATTCGGTGGTCCGGCGCTCGATACGCTCTATGTCACCACGGCTGCGGTGGGGCTCGACGAGAAGGCCCTGGCTGCTGCGCCGCTCTCGGGCAGCGTGTTTGCGTTCCGGCCCGGCGTGAAAGGCGTGCCGGTTGCGGCCTTTCGTGGCTAGACGCTCGGGGGCTTTGGTGACAGTTTAGGCGCATGCTTGAGATCTTCCTTGCCTCCGTTGTCACGTTTTTCGTCGTCATCGATCCGCCCGGGTGCATTCCGCTCTTCACGAGCCTCACCAAGGACATGCCGCTGGACTGGCGCCACCGGATGGCGTGGAAGAGCGTTGCCATCGCGACGGCGATCCTGTTCGGCTTTGCCTTCGGCGGCGAGTGGGTGCTGGACAAGCTCCATGTCAGCCTCGATGCTTTCCGCATTGCGGGTGGCCTGCTTCTCTTCATCATTGCGCTCGACATGCTGTTCGAGACGCGCAAGCAGCGCCGCGAGGCGCGCAACGAGAAGCTTCTCGAGGAGCAGCGTTCGCATCCGGGCGAGCACGAGGACATCTCGGTCTTTCCGCTGGCCATCCCGCTGATTGCGGGTCCCGGATCGATTGCCTCGATCATGCTCCTGTTTTCCAAGCACGATGACCTGCTGGCGCGCGTGGCGGTCCTGGCCGGGGCGAGCGTGAACCTGGTGGCGACGCTGATCGTGTTCCTTGTGGCCGCGCGCATCAGCAACATCATGAGCGAAACCCTGGCTGTGATCGTTACCAAGGTGTTCGGCATCATCCTGGCGGCGCTGGCCGCGCAGTTCACGATCGACGGGATCAAGAACGCCTTCAACCTGTAGGGCGCTGTCAGAACCGGTCGAGGCTGTAGTCCGACAGGTCGAGTTGTGGCGCTTCCCCGCAGATGATGTCGGCAGCGAGCCGGGCCGAGCCCGTCGCTGTCGTCCATCCGATATGTCCATGGCCCGTGTTGAGCACGAGGTTCGGGAACATCGTCCTGCTGATCGTGGGGACACCGTCCGCGCTCATGGGGCGCAGGCCGGCCCATGGTGTGATGTCTTCCGGGCGTACCGTCTCCGCCAGCTTCGGATAGATTTTCCGCAGCAGCGACATGAGGTAGTCGATGCGCGGCTGGCGGATGGTCGTGTCCAGGCCGCCAAACTCCGCTGTCCCTGCGATGCGCACCCGCTCTTCATCGATCGGCGTCACGGCGGCGTGGACGCCATTGTCGGAGATCGGCAGGCGCGGGGCGTGGGGATTGCCGCGACATTTCAGGGTGGCCGAGTAGCCCTTCGCCGGGCGCACGGGAAGTCGAATGCCGAGCGGTGCGGCCAGTGGCGAACTGAAGCTCCCCGCCGCAAGCACATAGACGTCGGCCGTGATGGCGCGCGCGCCGATGCGAACGTCCTGGACTTTCCCGGCGCTTGCTGTCAGTCCGGCTGCAGCCTCTCCGAAATGGAAGTGGACGCCACGTGACTGCAGCGCCGCGGCCAGGGCCGTGCAGAACTGGTAGGCGTCACCGCGCTCGTCATCGAGAAAGCGAACGCAGCCCTCGATCTGCGGCGCGACGGGAGCGAGTGCGGGCTCCGCGGCAATGGTGGCGTCGCGATCAAGCACCTCGTAGCGCACACCGTAAGGGTCGAGCTGGCGGGCGGCGGCCTGGGACGACTGGAACGCCTCGCGCGAGCGGCTGATGGACAGCACGCCTGTCTTCTTCCAGCAGAACTCGAGGGAGAGGTCCTGGCGCAAGGCTGCCATCTCGTTGCGGGCGAGCAGTGCGAGGCGCAGGTTCTTCAATGTGTTGATGCGGTGGCGCGAGGGGATCGATTCCGCAAGGAAGCGCAGGCCCCAGAACGAAAGCGAGGGCAGGTGCTGCAGGTGCAGCAGCATGGGGGCGTCGTCGCGGCCCAGCCAGCGTAGGAGATCCCAGCCGACACCGGGTGAGTTCCAGGGATCAACGAGGCTCGGGTGCATCAGCGAGGCGTTTGCAAAGCTCGTTTCGAGCCCGGGACCGGGCTGCCGGTCGATCACCGTGACTTCCAGCCCGCGCCTGTTCAGGGCATAGGCCGTCGTGAGCCCGACCAGTCCTGCTCCTATGATGGCTACGTGCATCGGCGCCCTTTGCAACATGGTTTCCGGCGGAGCGTGTCGCCACTCCGCAGCCAGCGTGGATGTAGCCGGGACAAGGAGAATTTGCGAGAGGTCGGTCGTCCCCGGATTGGGGTTTGCTGTGACCGTATTGCCTCTGGACCATGTCCGGGAACTGCGGTTTGCTTGCCGGATGGACGCAACGCTGACTCATCAGGGCCGTTTCGCGCGCTTCGCGGCGTGGCTGATGCTTGTTGCGCTTGCCGCCAGGCTGGCATCGCCGCATGGATGGATGCCCGACCTCAAGGGCGTGGCGGCGGGGTCATCCATTGTCATCTGTTCATCGTACGGACCCCAGTTGCTGCAGCTGGATGCTGACGGCAATCCGGTGCCCGCCGATCACGACGGGGATGGCGAGGGCGCGCCACAGGCGCCCTGTTCGTTCCCTCTCCTGGCGGGTCTTGTCGAGCCTTCTCCCACGGTGATCGTGGAGCCGCTGGTTCTTTCCGGCGAGGCGGTTCGGAATACGTCGCATGCGACCGTGCTCGCCAAGCGGCGCCTCGAGCCCTTTGGTGCACGTTCTCCTCCCCTGGCCTGATTTTCGCGTTTTGCAGCCCCGCCTGAGGTGACGTCACGCTTGCGTGACTGACGCTTCGTGTCACGGCTGCCGAGCCAGTGTCTTCGCGTGCGCTGCGTCCCCGAAACGGGGCGGGCGGACGAGGGCGCTGATCCCGAAAATCCCTTTCCAGGGGACATCTCTCATGACTGAACCCAAGACCGGCTTCCTGGTGGAACGCCGACTATCCCTGCCGAACATTCCCATCCGGGAGCTCGACCTGCCAACGCGCGCGAAGAATGCGTTGCTTGGAGGCGGAATCCAGTCTCTGTCCGACATGGCTGACTGGCGCGAGAGCGAGCTTCTGACCCTGCCGCATTGCGGGCCGGCAACTATTGACGCGCTCAGGGCCATCATCGCACGCCTTGCCGGCGTGTCGCGTCCCCGTAGCGCGCGACGGTGGCATGTCCGCAGCAGCAGGCACGAGGTCTCGGCCAGTGCGCGCTAGTGCCCGTTCACTGCCACGCTTTCCGGATGCCAGCGCCGTGCGGTTCCTGCTGCACCTGGCGCTGGCCTGCGTGGTCAGCCTTGTGGTGCTGCTGTGGATGCTGCCGTCGCCGCGCCCCGTGCGCACGGACCTGCGCTGGCAGCCACTTGACAGCGTTGATTTCGAACTGGTCGACCATCGTGGGAACAGGGTCACGCGGGCGGAGCTGCTTGGACAGCCGACGGCGCTGTTCTTCGGTTTCACCTCGTGCCCGGAGATCTGTCCGACCACGCTGTCTCGCCTCATGGCCATCCGGCAGCAACTGGGAGCCGAGGGCAATCGCCTGAAGGTCACTTTCGTGAGCGTGGATCCCGAGCGGGATTCGCAAGACATGCTCGCCACCTATGTGTCCAATTTTGCCATGCCGCTGACCGCGCTGTCCGGCGCGGTGGCACAGATCGACAGGCTCGTTGCCGCCTTCGGCGCCGTCTATGTGAAGACGCCGACAGAGGCTGGGGGATACACCGTGGACCACACGGCGCTTGTCTACCTGCTGGACGCGCAAGG
>CAZYFM010000093.1:0-12613 GCA_964646885.1 uncultured Flavobacteriaceae bacterium | reverse complement strand
GATGGGACCGCGGCGGTCGAGATCACCTCGATCATGAAGCGCAACTCCTGCGGCAAGGCGCTGGACATCGCGCGCCTCGCTCGGGACATGCTCGGAGGCAACGGCATCAGCGACGAGTTCGGAATCGCGCGGCACCTGGTCAATCTGGAGGTGGTGAACACCTACGAGGGCACGCATGACGTTCACGCACTGATCCTGGGTCGCGCCCAGACAGGCCTCGCGGCCTTTGCCAACTGAGGGGTCCCGAAGTGGGCGCGCTGTCTCATCTCCGGGTCCTGGATCTGTCGCGCGTGCTGGCTGGTCCGTGGTGCAGCCAACTGATGGCCGATCTTGGCGCCGACGTGATCAAGATCGAGAAGCCTGGCCAAGGGGACGACACGCGCGCGTGGGGTCCGCCGTGGATCGAAGACCCGATGTGGGAGGGCGTTTCGCAGTCGGCCTACTTCGCCAGCGCCAACCGAAACAAGCGCTCTGTCGCCATCGATCTTGCGACACCAGCAGGCCAGGAACTCGTGCTCGCACTGGCCGGCCAATGCGACGTGGTCCTCGAAAATTTCAAGGTCGGCGGACTGAAGGCCTACGGCTTGGACCACGAGTCGATGCGCAAGCGCTTTCCGCGACTCGTCTACTGCTCGATCACGGGCTTCGGCCAGATGGGGCCTTATGCGGCGCGTCCTGGCTACGACTTCCTGATCCAGGGCATGGGTGGCCTCATGAGCATCACTGGCCGGCCCGATGGCACCCCCGGTGAAGGGCCGGTGAAGGTGGGCGTCGCGCTCACCGACATCCTGACCGGGCTGTATGCGACGGTGGGCATCCTCTCGGCACTCGCTCACCGCGACAAGACGGGCGACGGTCAGCACATCGATGTCGCGCTGCTTGACGTGCAGGTGGCCGTGCTGGCCAACCAGGCGATGAACTACCTCGCGAGCGGGAAGCAACCGCCTCGCCTCGGCAACGCCCATCCCAACATCGTCCCCTACCAGGACTTCCCCACCCGCGACGGGTACGTGATCGTCACTGTCGGCAACGACACACAGTTCCGGCGCCTGTGCACGGCCCTGTCGCATGCCGAATGGGCTGACGACCTGCGCTACTCGACGAACGCGGCACGGATCCAGTACCGCGAGGAACTGATCCCCATGATCAACGCCGCAATGCGTGAGCAGAACAGCGCGCATTGGCTGACGACCCTCGAAGACCTCGGCGTGCCTTGCGGGCCCATCAACGGCATGGCGGATGTCTTCAAGGACCCTCAAGTTCTGCATCGGGGGATGAAGGTGCCGATACCCGGCGCAGCGCATCCGGGCGGAAGCATGGTTGGCAATCCGCTCCACCTGTCTGGCACTCCGGTGGTGTATCGAAGCCCGCCGCCGGCACTGGGCGAGCAGACAGTACAGGTCCTCACCGACCTTCTGGGCATCCAACACGAACGCATGAGTGCGCTGCACTCGGACGGCGTCATCGGCTAGCTAGCAGGCACAAAGGAGACATCAGTGAAGCACTTCGATTTTACCGGCCCAGCCATGGGTCGACGCCAATTCTTCCGGGGCGTTGCGGGTGCCACCGCAGCGCTGTGGCTGCCGCAGGGCGCGCTGGCGCAGGGCGGATACCCGACCAAGCCGGTGCGTGTCGTCATCCCATATCCGGCCGGAGGTCCGACTGACATCGTGGGCCGCATCGTCATGCAGGCACTGGCCGAGGCCTTTGGGCAGCCTTTCGTTGTCGAGAACAAGGCGGGGGCGAGCGGCATGATCGGTGCGGACGTCGTTGCCAAGGCTCCAGCGGACGGATACACGCTGCTGGTCAACGTGTCGGGGCACGTGGTCAATCCGTCGCTCTACGCGAAGATGACGCACGACCCGATCAAGGACTTCAAGGGGATCACGCGACTGGCCAGCACGCCGATCCAGCTGGTTGTACCGGCCAACTCGCCCTTCCGCTCTGCGCAGGACGTCGCCAAGGCCATGAAGGCTCAGCCCGGCAAGCTCACCTTTGCGTCGTCCAGCAACGGCACGCCGGGCCACCTGATGGGTGAACTCTTCAACGAGGTGGTCAAGAGTCAGGCGATCCATGTGCCCTACAAGGGCGCGGCGCCAGCACTGCAGGATCTGGTGGGCGGTCAGGTCTCGTACATGTTCGACTCCATGCCCTCCTCGATCAGCCTGGTGAAGAGCGGTCGCCTGCGGGCCTTGGGTGTGTCATCTGCGAAACGGGTGGCCGCTCTGCCCGACGTACCAACCTTTGCCGAGCAAGGGTTCCCCGAACTCAACCTCTCGACTTGGTACGGCTTCTGGGCGCCGGCCGCCACGCCCGATCCGATCGTGCAGCAGATCTACGACGCCACCAGCAAGATTCTCGGCACGTCCTCCATCCGCGCGCGCATCCAGGAGGCAGTCGCCGAGCCCGAGGGTGAAGCGCCGAAGAAGTTCGATGCGCTCTGCTTGGCGGAGGCCAGGCGCTACGCGGACATCGTCAAGGCAGCCGGCATCAGGGTGGAGTGATGGCAGAGCTGACGAAGCACGCCAGGGTCCTGATCCTCGGCTCGGGTCCGGCGGGCTACACGGCGGCTGTCTATGCGGCGCGCGCCAACCTGCAACCGGTCCTGGTGACCGGCATGGCCCAAGGCGGCCAGCTGATGACCACCACGGACGTGGACAACTGGCCTGCCGACGCGGCAGGCGTGCAGGGTCCGGAGCTGATGAGACGCTTTCAGGAGCATGCCGAGCGCTTTCGCACCGAGATCCTCTTCGATCATGTCAACGCGGTCGATCTGGGCGCGCGCCCCTTCAAGCTGACCGGCGACACCGGGCGGTACACCTGCGACGCACTCATCATCGCCACCGGCGCCTCTGCGAAGTACCTGGGGCTGCCGTCGGAGCAGGCCTTCATGGGCCGAGGCGTATCAGGCTGCGCAACCTGCGACGGGTTCTTCTATCGCGACCAGGTCACCTGCGTGGTGGGCGGCGGCAACACCGCTGTCGAAGAGGCGTTGTACCTCTCGAACATTGCGCGCAGGGTCTACATGGTCCACCGGCGCGACAGGTTCAAGGCCGAGCCCATCCTCGTCGACAAGTTGATGGAGAAGGTCGCCGCCGGCAGGGTCGAGCTGAAGGTCTTCAACACGCTGGACGAAGTCTTGGGCGACGCTTCGGGTGTGACCGCCGTAAGGCTGAAGGACACCCGAACGGGCGTGCATGAAGACCTTGCGGTCAACGGCTGCTTCATTGCCATCGGCCACGAGCCCAACACGACGCTCTTCAAGGGCCAGCTCGAGATGAAGAATGGCTACCTGCTCACGCGGACGGGCTCAGACGGCTTCGCAACGATGACCAGCGTGCCAGGTGTCTTTGCGGCCGGCGACGTGCAGGATCACGTCTATCGCCAGGCCATCACCAGCGCCGGCACCGGCTGCATGGCTGCACTGGACGCGCAGCGCTTCCTGGAACAGTCCGGCTAAGGTTTCACCAATCTGGCGGATCGGCGCCGTTCCTTGGTCTTGGCCGGGGCAGGCCGGCCGATGCTGTTGGGTGACCAGTGGTCCTTGAGGTGGGCAAGAAAGCCCTTCGCACTCGGCGTGAGGCCGCGTCCCTTCAACATGACCACGCCCATCATCCGTCTCATGGCGGGCTTCTCCAAGGGCCGCGCAACCAGGCCGGCACTCATGGCTGTCGGGATGGCACCTGAGGGCACGACGGCCAACCCCACGCCGGCGTAGACGCACTGCATGACGGTGGCGAACTGGTGAACCGTGACGGCGTGCTGCAGTTCGATCCCGTGCACCAGCGCCAGGCCATCGAGGACGCGGCGGGTCTGCGCCTCTTTGGGCAACGAGACCAGCGCCACCGCGCTCAAGTCTGCGAGTACGACCCCGTTCTTGGCGGCCAACGCGTGGCCCTTTGGCATCACCACATGGAAGGCCTCCAAGCCCAGGTCAAGGGAGTCGAATTCCGGGGTGATGTCCTCGATGTACGTAATGCCGAGGTCCGCAACACCGCTTCGAACATCGTCGATGACGGTGCCATGCACGCCTTCGCGCAACTGGATCTCGATGCGCTGTCGGGTGAGCCGATAGCCGGCCACCAATCGCGGCAACTGCGAGTAAGACACCGACATCACCGCCGACACGATCACCCGACCTCGCTGCTCGTCCGAGATGTCGCGCATGTTCTCGAATGAGATCCGCAGGTCGGACAGGATGCGGTTGGCCAAGGCGATGAACTCCTGCCCTGCAGGCGTGATCTCTACCCGCCGCGTCGAGCGGCGAAAGATCTCCAGGCCGATCGCGGTCTCGACGCGCTGCACCGTCCGGGTCAACGCCGGTTGCGACATGTGCAGAGTCAGGGAGGCGGCCATGAAGCTGCCGTGCTCGGCGATCGAGCAGACCGCCAACAACTCCCGCGAGGACAGGTCCGGAATCGCGGCGGGGTTCATTCGGTGGCCTCCTTTGCCTTGCGGAGACCGGAACTGGCTTGCCGATCTCTCCACCGCAAGCATAAATCGGTCGCGTCGTTTTGGTGCGGCTCCTGCCCTAGGAAACACGCCACGGCCGATGGTCCCAGTTATGCGCGAATCGCAATCGATTCGCGAAACAGATTGCGCTTGTTGCCACCATGAGCGATCACTACGCTTGGATGCGCAGCGCGCAGCGCCCCTCTACACACGACTACCAGGCATTCAACGTTCAACATGCCCACCCAGAAGCTCAACGGTCGAACCGCCTTTCTGCGCTTGCTCCTCGACGAGGGTGTGACGCATGTCTTCGGCAATCCTGGCACCACCGAACTGGCGCTCATGGAGGCCATGCCGGACGCAGAAGGACTCCAGTATGTGCTGGGCCTGCAGGAGGCCGTGGTTCTGGCCATGGCCGACGGCTTCGCTCGCGCGTCTGGCCGCCTGACCGCATGCAATCTGCACTGCACGCCCGGTCTGGGGCACGCGATGGGTGCTTTGTACAACGCGAAGTTTGCAGGCTCGCCGATCATCGTCACGGCCGGTCAGTACGAAATTGGCTACGGGCTGACCGAGCCGATGTTGTACGAACCCCTTGTACCGATCGCTCAGCCGCTTGTGAAGTGGGCGCATGAAGTCCAACGCGTCGAAGACCTGCCTCGGGTGGTCAGACGCGCGGCCAAGATCGCGATGACGCCACCTTTCGGGCCTGTGTTCCTGAGTCTTCCAGGCAGCATCCTCGATGACGCGTGTGAGATGGACCTGGGCCGACGCACACGTGTGCTCGCGCATGGAGTTCCTTCGGCCGAGGCCAGGCAGGAGATCGTCGAAGCCCTGCTTGCGGCTGAGTCGCCGGTGATCATTGCCGGGCGAGAGATCGGCGAGCAGGATGCGATGGCCGACGCTGCGGAGTTTGCCGAAGTACTTGGCGCTGCGGTCTACCACGAACCGATTCCGTACAACGCGCGCTTTCCGTCCAGGCATCCATGCTTCATGGGTGACCTGTCGCGAAGTCAGCCGAAGGTCCGCCGCATCCTCGAGCAGCACGATCTACTCGTCGTGCTCGGCGGCGACATGCTTCGCATGTCGGCGTACAGCGAAGTGGACCCGATGCCGGCTGGCCTGAAGGTGATTCACATCTCCGAGCGAGAGTGGGAACTCGGCAAGAACTACCCCACGGACTACGCGGTCCGCGCTGGTGTCCGCCAGACGCTGCGGGAACTGGTTCCCCAACTGCGGACAGGACTGTCTTCGAACCGGGCCCGTACCGTGGCCGAGCGCGTCTCCGCGCTTGCCCGCAAGAACTGGTCTGCGCAGCGGGAGCACCTGCTCGCCTCGCCGCAAGCCCGAGCGACCGAAGGGCCCATCGACGCGTTGAGGTTGGCAAAGGAGATCGCTGCAAACCTTCCCCCGCATGTCATCGTCGTGGAGGAGGCGCCCACCACGGCACCCATGCTGGGAGCCGTCCTGCTTGTCGCGGGGGGGCGGGATTACCTCGGCCTTGCGAGCGGGGGACTCGGGTTCGGCATGGGCGGTGCCGTCGGTGCGGCATTGGCTCGCCCCGGCACGCCGGTGGTGGCCGTGATCGGGGACGGGAGCGCCATGTACGCCATCCAGGCGCTGTGGACCGCTGCGCACCTGAAGCTGCCTGTCACCTTCGTCATTGTCAACAACAAGGCCTATCGCATCATCAAGGAGCGGATGGTGGCGATGCGCCAGTCCGACCGCTTCTTGGGCATGGATCTGGCTAACCCGAATTTGAACTTCGTTTCGATCGCGGACGGCATGGGTGTTCAGGCGATCAAAATCACGGCCCTGGCCGAGCTGGGTCAGGCCTTGAGGTCTGCGACTGGTCGTCCAGGCCCGACGCTCCTGGATGTCGCCGTCGACGGCGGGCAGCAGAGCGTCCAGGCCGAGGCTCGTTGACGTTCAGCTCAGCTTAAAGGCACGGCGGGCGTTGCCCGCCAGGAATGCGGCTCGCCCTTCGTCGTCGAGCGCAAGCCCTTCGAGCCCCGACAGGCACTCAGCGGGCGTTAGCATGGGGTAGTTCGTGCCGAACAGCACCTTCTTCTTTCCAGGTCCTTTCATGTAGGTGATCAACTCCGCTGGGAACCTGGAAGCCTTGTAGGCCGACGTGTCGACGTACACATTGGGGTGCTTCATCATCAGCGAGATCATCTCGGCGACCCAGGGAAAGCCGATGTGCCCGCCGACAATGCGCAGATCCGGGAACTCATGCGCGACGTTGTCGAGGTACGGGATCGGTCGCCCCGGCTCGGAGGGGCGCATCGGGCCAGCGTGGCCCACTTGCAGGCAGAAGGTGACGTCCAGTTCGACGCACTCGGCATAGAGCGGGTAGTAGCGGCGGTCGTCCGGCGGCAGGCCCCACAGCCACGGCAGGACACGCAGGCCCTTGAAGCCGAATTCCTTGACGCACCGTCGCAGTTCACGCACGGCCTGCATCGGGTGGCGGATGTCGACTGAGGCCACACCCACGACATGCTCCGGACTGACCCGCACTGCGTCAGCGATTTCGTCGTTGGTGATCATGGGGCCCGCCGGGCCCCACCACGCGCTGGCGATCACCTTTGAGACGCTCTGCTCGCGAAACATCGCCAAAGCGTCGGCATGCGAGATATCCGGCTGGTCCTCGGCAAGCTTCCGCCAGTGCGTCGGCCAGCGCCGCAGGGAATCGAACATCGGGTCCAGCAGGTACGCCTTGTTCGGGAACTGCATCCATGCATCGATGATGTCGGTCACGGTGTCTCCTCAGGGAGTGTTTGAAATCTGGCTCTTGAGGTCAGGGTCGTTGGTTCGCCCGAGGGACTGCCACGACTGGATAGCGCGCTGCCGGC
The DNA here is from genome assembly GCA_964646885.1 of uncultured Flavobacteriaceae bacterium. Taxonomy (GTDB): domain Bacteria; phylum Pseudomonadota; class Alphaproteobacteria; order Micropepsales; family Micropepsaceae; genus SZUA-430. The sequence goes on along the minus strand of CAZYFM010000093.1, from coordinate 5,306 downwards.
GGGCCTCCTTGCCCAGAGTCAGGAGTGGCCTGTCGCGGCACCATCGGATTCGCGCGGCCTCCTGCACAGGCTGCCAGTGCTCGTCCGCCTCGCGGATCAGATCGCCTGCGAATGACAGTGCACCGGCGACGAGAACGATGGTTTCAATCTGGCGAGGGTTACGGCCGACACAGACGTCCAGAAGCGTGACGGCGGCGATGGCACGCTGGATCCATGTCGTGGGCCATGCTCCGACCTGTGCCTCGGCGAGCAGGTACGCGAGTGCGCAACCCGTGACGAAGACATCCTCGCGCAGGCGGAACGGCTTGGCGTAGTCCGCGTAGCCGTCGCTCGGCAGAATGTTCTCGACCGAGATCGGCGTTGCCGCAAAGGAAACACCGGCGTGCGGCAGTTCAGGAACGACCGCATGTTCCTTCGGTGGCTCGGACTCGACGCCGGCTGAGTGAAGTGGCAGTCTGACGACGCACAGGCTGCCCGGTCCCTTCGCTGGCCCAGCGGACCGCCTGGCCAGGACGAAGAGCTGCAGGTCGTTGATACCGTGCAGCACCCATGACTTCCTGCCGACGAGCGATGACGGCGTCGTGCTCTCATCGACCCTAGTTTCGATCTCATGGAGCTTGCGTTGCGACTCGTTGGCGGCGAAGGCTGCGATCACTCCCATCGCTGATCCGAAGCCGACCTGGATGGCCCCCTGGTAGCCGCAGAAGAAGGCCCAGGCAAGGCGATCCGCCTGCAAAGATGCGGCCACTGCAGCGGCGAAGGGCCCTGCATCCGCATAGGCCGACTGCACGCGGTGCCAGATAGCAACCCAGTCCCGGAATTGCAGACACTCGACGCGCTGGTGACCCGAATGGATCAGTCGCGCAACGAGATCCCCCGTGTCGCTCATGTTCTGGCCACGCCGAATTCGACCCCAGCCGCGCTCCGGTACTCGGGCCGATCGAAAAGGTCGGGCTCATCGAGGAAGCTTGCCGCCCAATCGACCGTGTCACTGCCCCAGAAGAGGTGGTCGCGCAATGCGAGGGTTGGCACTCCGAACACGCCCATGCCGATCGCCCGCTGTGTGTTGACGACGAGCTGTTGCTTGACATCTGGAGCGTTGATCAACGTCGTCGCATCCGGCGCACCCAGCCGCTGCGCGAGGGCGTCGAATTCCCGTTCCGGATCTCGTCCCTGGCCGTAGACGAAGTCGAACGCTGCCTCGACTACCGGAATGGTGGAGCCCAGCGCAACGAGCAGCCGCAGTGCCGGTAGCGGATTGAATGGATGCCTTGCCGGCATGCGAAACGGCAAACCCTGCTGCGACGCCGCCCAGACGCAATACTGGTAGGTATGCGTCCGCTTGGACGGCACTTCGGCAGGACCTTTGGTGCCCCAATGCTTCAGCAGACCAGCAAACAGCACAGGCACGGGTTGGATGTCCACGCGATCTCGCAATGAACGGAGCCGACTGTGGTGCAGGTACGAAAAGGGCGAGATGAGATCAAAGTACCACAAGGCAGGTTCCATAAGGCGCGTCCGCTGTCGATGCAGGAGCAAGTGTGCTCCCCGGCCTGTGGTGGTGCTGTCGTTGCAACGACAGCGCGACAACGGAAAGCTGGCCCTACACTCGTTCCACTGACGAAAGGAACGGTCCGTGGCGTCGATCAAGCCTGGACTCGTGCATTCCCCCGATCTGCAAGCCTTCCTGCAACGGTGGCCGTGGTACGCCGCCTTGCCGGCCGACCTGCAGCGTCTGGTGCAGGAGACCACCACCGAAAGGACAGCGGCTGCGGGCGAGTACATCGCACGTGCCGGCGAGCCCTGCCTGCATTGGTATGGCTTGCTGCAAGGCTTCCTGCAGATGTACGTACTCGGCGCAGAGGGCTCCGAGACCACGCTCTACTGCTTGAGCGAAGGACAGTGGGGCGGAGAAGGTTCGCTCCTGAAGAAGGAACTGCGGCGCTACGACTTGCGAGCCTTGACGCCTTCGCGTATCTACATGGTGCCTGTGGCGACCTTCGATGCGTTGCGGCAATCGTCCATTGCGTTCAATCAGTTCCTGTGCGAGATCATGAACGAGCGCATGGGCATCTTCGTGGGCATGCTCGAGGCCTCCAGACTGCTTGGACCCGATCTGCGGGTCGCCAGGGGATTGTTGATGCTGGCCGGCAATGTTGCCGGGCAAGCGCGGGGAATCGCCATTCCGCAGCATGAGCTGGCATTGATCTGCGGCCTGTCACGCCAGCGCGTCAACATGTCCATCAGCGAGTTCCGACGCGCCGGGCTTGTTCGCAACGACGCGCACAAGGGCATCCTGGTTGTAGACGTGCCGCGCGTTCGCGCCTACGTGATGGCGGGAGGCAAGGATCCGGCTGACCAAGAGGACCCCGGCCATTGAACGGCGCTTGCCGATCCGGAACCTCGCGTTACCCGCTGTCCTTGGCGATCGCCCGCTCCAGCAGGCCCATGCGGTCACCACCCCAGAACATTTCCCCGCGGAAGACGAAGGTCGGCGCACCGAACACGCCGAGGCGTTCGGCATGCCGTTCCGCGGCGCTGAGGTCCTGATCCGCGTGTTCCGTGCGATACCGTCGCCAGTCAGCGACCGACAGGCCGGCCTGTACCAGGGCGGCCTCCATCGCGACTTCGGACTCCAGATCGAACTCACGGCGCCAGAAAGCCTCCAGCACAGGGTCGCAGAACGCCCACAGCCGGTCCATGGCCTTGGCGAAGAGCATTGCTTGGCTGCCTAGCGTCGCGTCCCAGAGCTTGGTCGTGGCTCGGATCGTCAGGCCCTGAGATGAGGCCAGCCGCCGGCAATCCATGTAGAGATACTTGAGTTTCGCAACGTCGCGTGCGGAGCGTTGGTCGACTTCGCCGCCGTACGCAGAACGGAAGTCGGTGAGGTATGGCCACCACTCGAAGCGAAGCCCAGTGCGACGGGCCAACTCGCGCGCAGGCCGCACGGCCAAGTAGGAATAGGGGCTGCGAAGGTCGACAAACACGTCCACCACATCTGTTGGAGTGGCGCTCATGCGTCGGGCTTGCGGAAGAGGTTGCGCTTCGCGTCGTCGGAGGTTGTCACATCCACCCAGCGCTCTCGCAGCAGCGACACGCCACGGTCGACGCCAGGCCGCGCCCGCACCCGCCCGTACCAAGCCTGAACCCGCGGGAAATCGTCCAAGGCCACGCCGGTGAGCTTGTGAATTCGTATCCAAGGGAAGCAGGCCATGTCGGCAATGGAGTATTCCGTTGCGATGAAGTCACGGCCCTCCAGTCGAGCCTCCATCACGCCCAGCAGGCGCCTTGTCTCCAACTGGTAGCGCTCAATGCCGTAGGGCACGGGCCGCGGCGCGTAGCGGAAGAAGTGTTGGGCCTGACCCATCATCGGACCAAGCCCGCCGACCTGCCAGTACAGCCACTGCAGCACCTCGCTTCGCGCTCTCAGCTCCGATGGCAGGAAGCGTCCTTCCTTGTCGGCCAGGTACTGCATCACTGCACCGCTTTCGAAGACGGTCAGCGGAGGTCCGCCGTCGCGCGGGGCATGGTCGACGATGGCTGGGATCTTTCCGTTCGGGTTGATGGCCCGGTAGCTGGCACGGTGCTGGTCGCCCTGCGTGATGTCGGTTGGCACGACGCGGTACGGGATGCCCAGTTCCTCGACAAGAATCTGAACCTTGTGGCCGTTGGGCGCAGGCCAGGTGTAGAGATCGATCACGTCCGAGCCTCACTTGCGCTTGTGCATGATTTCCTGACGCCGCCGGTCCTGGGCGCGTCGGTTGCCGTCGTCGCTCATACCCTCCGCAATGCGCGCATCCAACGCCACGGTGCGTTCGTCGATCTGGCGCATCACGCTGTCCTGCAAAGCTTGCTTGGAGATCGCATACGCGGTGTTGCAGTCCGGCGTGATGCAGCGGGCGTAGCGGATGGCGGTCGGCAGCAATTGCTCGGGTTCGACCACCTCGTGGAAGAAGCCCAGCTTCTCGGCCTGCTCAAGCCCGTAAAGCTCGCCACGCAGCGTCGTCAAGGCGCCTACCTGATCGCCGAGCGCGTATTTGATGATCTCGACATAGGCCGCAGGCATCGGGATGCCGATCGGTACTTCGTTCAGTCCGAACTTGGCGTTCTTACGTGCCGCGACACGGAAGTCGCAGTCCAGCGCAGTGATCAGGCCGCCGGCGATAGCATGGCCGTTGACGGCAGCCACGGTGGGGCGCGGGTATCGGAAAATGCGCAGGTTGGTTTCGCGGTAGTTCCTGTACCACTCGCGGATCTTGTCGTGGCGGCCGCTGCCGAAGATTTCGAAGCTGTACTGAAAGTCGATGCCGGCAGAGAACGTGTCACCTTGGCCTGTCAGCACCACTGGCAATTCCTTGAAGTCTCGCTCAAGCCGGTCGAATGCCTGGTGAAGATCCGCGAAGAACTGGTCGTTCTGAACGTTGACCTTGCTGGTGTTCATGCGCACGACCGCGCAACCGTCGACAGCTTCGATATCCCAAGCCATGATGTCTCCTCGGAATGGCCCTGCGCTCGCAGCAACGCCAGTAAGTTACCAAGGCGGCCAGTGGTGCGCTGTCGTTGCAACGACAGCAGGTGCCATGGTCAGGCACGGCAGCCATCACGTCCTGAGCCTAGAACGCCCAATGTCCGCTTCAAGCGTGAAAGTGGAGGGCGGTTCCTGGCCGTCAGCAGCCAACCGACGCGCGGTAGCTGGGTGACCGCAACCGCTGCACACCAGGCAATTGCCTCGTCGCGTCGAGCTCCGGCAGAGGGTCGACTCCGGCCTCATGACGCGACACCGCTATTGGCCGTGGTCCAGTCCGATCGCCGACGCTCATGCGGCGGTGATCGAACGGTCGCCCCAGAACCGATCGATTGTTGGATCGGCCAACGGGCAGGACTCAGTGCACCTCTCGTTTGCGCTCCGCTGCGCTGCGCCCGTCACATCGCATCAAGCGGATAAATCGGCCGCCGCACGTGCTTGAAGTTGAGCAGCGCGTAGTCGGACGTGCACACCCCCGTGCCGGCGCATTCGACGATGCCGCGCGCCAGCGGGCGCAGGCCGGCGCGCCAGTGCACGCGGCTCTTGAGCATGAGGTACTTCTTGCGTTCCGGTGCAATGCCCACGGCATGAAAAGCGGCCAGGTCGTGCGGCTCCACATGGTTGCTGATGACCACGATCTCGATGCCGCCGACGACGAACACCGCGGTCGGGCCCATGTGGTTGGTCTCGCCGCGGGCCATGGGGCCGTAGTTGCGATAGACGCCGTCGCTGAGCAGCCGCACGCGGCCGGTGAGCGTGCGCGGCTCGCCTTTCAGACCGA
>CAZYFM010000092.1:0-12613 GCA_964646885.1 uncultured Flavobacteriaceae bacterium | reverse complement strand
GCGCTGCAGGCGGCGCCGCAGAAGGCGTGGTCGGGCAAGAAGGACAACGTGCCGGCCGCGCAGCGCGCCTTTGCGCACCGCGCCCGCATGAACGGCCTGGCCTCGCTCGGCAAGTGGACGGCCGCGCTCGAGAAGGAAGCCGCGTAATTCGCTGCCGGCTCTACCTCATCACGCCGCCCAGGATTGACGGGCGCTTCGGCGAAACACTTCGCCGGGCGCTCGGCGGCGGAGACGTCGCGTGCGTGCAGCTGCGCCTCAAGGATGTGCCCGACGCCGAGATCCTGAAGGCCGGCGAGAGCCTGATGCCCATCGTGCAGGCGGCCGACGCTGCGTTCATCGTGAATGACCGGGCCGACATCGCCAAGCGCCTCGGTGCCGACGGTGTCCATGTCGGGCAGGAAGACACGCCTTATGCCGAGGCGCGCGCGCTGATGGGGCCCAAGGCGATTGTCGGCGTCACCTGCCATGACTCGCGCCACCTCGCCATGGAAGCCGCAGAAGCCGGCGCCGACTATGTCGCGTTCGGCGCCTTCTTTCCGACCACGACCAAGCAGCCCAAGACGCAGGCTGACCCGTCGATCCTGACGTGGTGGCAGGAAATGATGACCACGCCCTGCGTGGCCATTGGCGGGATCACGACAGACAATGCCCGCGGCCTTGTCGAAGCCGGTGCGGACTTTCTCGCGGTTTCCAGCGGCGTCTGGGATCATCCGGAAGGCCCCGACGTGGCCGTCCGGCGCCTTAACGATATCTTCGATTCCCTGGCCCGGTAGCGGCGTCGGGTCAATTGAACCGGTGCGGTCGGCCTGATAGGTTCCGCGCCTCAATTTAACGGGCGGGTGACCGCCCCTTTTTGTTTACACAGAAGCACCATGAAGATCGCAGGCAACGAAATCAAACCCGGCGCCGTCATCGAGCACGACGGTTCGCTGTGGGTCGCGGTGAAGACGCAGGCCGTGAAGCCCGGCAAGGGCGGCGCCTACAACCAGGTCGAACTCAAGAACCTGTTCGACGGACGCAAGCTCAATGAGCGCTTCCGCTCTGCCGAGAGCGTTGAATCGATCGAACTCGACTTCAAGCCCTATACCTTCCTGTTCGAAGCCGGGGACGTGCTCACGTTCATGGACAAGGAAACCTTCGACCAGATCGAAATCTCGAAGGACTTCATGGGCGAGCGCGCCGCGTTCCTGTCCGAAGGAATGGAAGTGAAGGTCGAGAGTTACGAGGGCAAGCCGATTGCCGTGAAGCTTCCGGTACAGGTGACGCTGACCGTTGCCGAGACCGACCCGGCCGTTAAGGGCCAGACGGCAGCGCCGTCATACAAACCCGCCACGCTCGAGAACGGCCTGCGCGTGATGGTGCCGCCCTTCATCGAGAACGGCTCAAAGATCATCGTTTCGACCGACGACGTCGAGTACGTGAAGCGCGCCGAATAGAACGTACCGAACAGGCAGGACCCCATGGCCATCAATACGCCGCTGATGAACATCATGACTGGCGCCGCCCGCAAGGCGGGCAAGGCCATCCTGCGCGACTTCGGCGAACTGGAAAACCTCCAGGTCATGCGCAAGGGCCTGAACGACTTCGTCACGAAGGCGGACCTGAAGGCCGAGCGCGTCCTGAAGGATGAACTCTCCCGCACGCGTCCCCATTACGGCTTCGTGATGGAGGAAGGCGGCGTCATCGAAGGGCCCGACAAGACCCATCGCTGGTTCATCGATCCGCTCGACGGAACCATCAACTTCATGCACGGCGTCCCGCATTTCGCCATCTCGGTTGGCCTGGAGCGCGAAGGCCAGCTTGTGGCCGGCGTGATCTACAATCCCGTCACGGACGAGCTCTACACGGCGGAGAAGGGCCAGGGGGCCTGGCTGAATGACCGGCGCCTGCGCGTATCAGCCCGCCGCGACCTCGCGGACTCGCTGATCGCCACGGGCATTCCGCATCGTGGCCGTCCCGGTCAGAACGAATTCATCGGCGAGGTGAACACGATCATGCGGGAAGTGTCGGGTGTGCGCCGCTTCGGTTCTGCCGCGCTCGACCTCGCGTGGGTTGCATCGGGTCGCTATGACGCGTTCTGGGAACGGGCGCTGTCGCCGTGGGACGTGGCCGCCGGGATCGTGCTGGTGCGCGAGGCGGGCGGCGTCGTCAGTGACCTCAGCAGTGGCCAGGACATGCTCACGAACGGCCATATTCTGGCCTCAAACGGGCAGTTGCATGGTCCGATGCTGAAGCTTCTCAAGGGCGCCCAAAGCCCTGCGTGAAGTTGGTTCCGGAATTCGGTAATCTCGCCGCCATGCGTCGCTTCGTGTCCGCCCTTTTCCTGAGTGTCGTCGCCTGCATGCAGGCGCAAGCCCAGGACACGCCTGCCCCACCGGCAGAAGACGAAGAAGGCGTGACGGTCAACCTCGATGCGATCGGAGCGCCAGAGCCCGCCAAGGTTCCGGAGATCCCGCCTGAAGGCGCCGTGGTTCCCAAGACCAAGCCCGGGCCGGAAGCCGCGGTCGTCAAGCTCATTCCCCTGCCGCGGCCGAAGCCGCAGATGGAGACGCCGGCAGAACTCGCTGTCGTGACGCCTCCCCCGCCCCCTGCACCAGCTCCGGCCAAAAGCGAGCCGAAGGCGCCTGCGGTTGTCGCCAAGGTTCCGCCCAAGGCGGACCTGCCGGTGACGATCGTCGAGAACTTCCCGATGGAAATGCGCGGCGTTGCCACCGATCCCTATGCGGGCCGCAAGGGGGCGGATCCTGCCGCCGGGTTCTCCGTGATCGGCCGCGTGAAGTTTGCGAAGAGCGGCAGCCAGCTGCCGGCTGCCGCCAACGAGGCGCTCGATGCCGTCGCGACGCGGCTGCTCCAGACGACGGAGCGCGTGCGTCTTGCCGCCTACAGCGGAGCGGCGGGCGACATGTCTTCCCAATCGCGGCGGCTCTCGCTCGAGCGGGCGCGCATGGTCAGGGATTACCTCGTGGCGAAAGGCGTGCCGTTCGAGCGGATGGACGTGATGCCGCTGGGCGGCGCCGCGGACGGACAATCCGATCGCGTTGATGTGCTGGCACCTGCGAGCTAAATCGGTCGCCTACTCCGCCGCCAGGCCTGCAAACTGAAGCCGTGCGAGGCGGGCGTAGAGGCCGCCGCCGTTGACGAGCTCGGCATGCGTTCCCTCGGCAACGATCGCGCCCTGGTCCATCACGATGATGCGGTCGGCGCGCTGGACGGTCGCCAGGCGATGCGCGATCACGATGGTCGTCTTCTGCTTCATCAGGCTCTCGAGCGCGATCTGGACAAGGCGTTCGCTTTCCGCGTCCAGCGCGCTGGTCGCTTCGTCCAGCAGCAGGATCGGCGCATCGCGCAGGATCGCGCGCGCGATGGCGAGACGCTGGCGCTGGCCGCCCGACAGCGTGATGCCACGTTCGCCAAGATAGGTGTCGTAGCCCTGCGGCAGTTTCGAGATGAACTCATCGGCCTGCGCAGCCTTTGCCGCCGCGCGGATTTCCTCGTCCGTCGCCGTGGGACGACCGTACCGGATGTTCTCTCGTGCCGAGTCGCCGAAGATCACCGTTTCCTGCGGCACCAGCGCGATGCGCGAGCGCAGGTCGCGCGGATCGGCATCGATTACATTCATGCCATCGACAAGGATCCGGCCTGACTGCACGTCGAAGAAGCGCTGCAGCAACTGGAAGACCGTTGTCTTGCCGGCGCCCGACGGGCCCACCAGCGCAACGGTCTCGCCCGGGCGGATGTTGAGCGTGAAGTTCTTCAGGGCCGATACGCCGGGGCGCATCGGGTATTCGAATACAACATTGTCGAATGCCACTTCGCCGCGCGGCGCGGGCAGCGCCTTCGGGCTTTCGGGCGCCTTGACGCGAGGCTCGGTGCTGAGGATCTCGAATATGCGCTCGATCGCGCCGGCGGCCTGCTGCACTTCGCCCCAGACTTCCGAGAGAGCCCCGAGACCTGACGCCACAATCACCGCATAGAGGATGAAAGCGCTGAGCTCGCCTCCGGTCATTTCCTTTGCGATCACGGCCTGGGCGCCGATCCAGAGCACGCCGACGATGCTCGCGAATACCAGCACAATGACGAGGGCCGTCATGACCGAGCGTGCCCTCACGCGCTTGAGGGCCGTGCTGAAAGTTGCTTCGACTGCGGACGAAAAACGGGCGCGGTCGGTGTCCTCGTGCGTGAAGGACTGGACGGTCTGGATCGCGTTGATGGTCTCGGCAGCATAGGCCGAGGTGTCAGCCACGCGGTCCTGGCTCTGGCGTGACAGGTTGCGCACCATGCGGCCCATGAAGATCAGCGGGATGACCACAAACACGACCGTGCCGATCACGAGGCTGGTTAGCTTGGGGCTGGTTATGACGAGCATGAACAGCCCGCCCACCATCATCAGCAGATTGCGCAGCGCGATCGAGGCGCTCGATCCGACGGCCGTCTGGATCAGTGTCGTGTCCGTGGTAATGCGCGAGAGCACTTCGCCGGTACGCGTCACTTCGAAGAATGCGGGGCTCTGGGACAGGATGTGGCTGTAGATCGCCTTGCGCATGTCGGCGACGATCCGCTCGCCCAGCCAGGTCACGCAGTAGAACCGTGCAGCCGTGGCACCACCGAGCACGATCGCGACAACGAGCACGAGCAGGAAGTAGCGGTCGATCAGGCCCGCGTTCTCCTGGCTGAAGCCATGGTCGATCATTTCGCGGACGGCGGCAGGGATGGCCAGGGAGGCCGAGGCGGCCACGAGCAGGAAAATGGTTGCCAGGGCCACCATCCCCTTGTAGGGCGCCATGAAGGGCAGCAGGCGGCCCAGGATCTTAAGGTTCTTGCTCCGGCTGCGACCTTGCGCCTCGCGCTGGATGCTGGCCTCGAACTCGGCGCCTCGATTGTCGCTCAATTTGGGGGTCTCGAATGGTTTGGGGCCCTATATGGCACTGGACGACCCTCCCCGAAAGGTGGGGCGGAAAATCCGCGGTCTTGCGCCGCACAGGGGTTTTGGCTATATGCCCGCCCTCCAAGTGCCGTGCCCCAGAGGGGGCCCGGCGAAACGAATCCAAGGCAAGCCATGAAAAAAGAAGGCCACCCCGACTATCACTTCATCACCGTTCTCCTGAACGACGGTTCGAAGTACCTGACGCGCTCGACCTGGGGAGCCGAAGGCGATGTCATGACGCTGGATATCGATCCGACGACGCACCCGGCCTGGACGGGCGGCAACCAGCAGATCCTCGACCGCGCGGGCCGCGTGTCGAAGTTCGCCAAGAAGTTCGAAGGCATCGGCGCCGCGACGAAGAAGTAATTCGGGCGGGCTCCTCAAGGGGCTTCGTGACCGTCAAGGAAACAGGCGCAACGTGGTTGCGCCTTTTTTCTTTTCTTTTTGCCGGAACCCGCGCAACTTCGATCCTGCAGACCGGGCACGCGCGGAGGCGATCGTCCTTGAGCGGACACTCATTCTTCTTCTACGGCTCCCTCATGGACAGGGAGATGCTCGAGGCGGTCATTGACCGGGGCAGCAGCCACCTCTCCTTCATGCCCGGCGTGCTTGGCGGCTACATTGCCGAGCTCGCCCGGGGCTATACGTTCCCGACGCTGGTCCCGCGCCCGGGCAGCGCGGTTGAGGGTCTTGTTGCACACGGGCTGCATGACCAGGACGTCGAGCGGATCGCCTATTTCGAGGACACCGAGTACACGCCTGTCAGCCACGAAATCTCGACCGGCTCGGGTAACGTTGCAGCGAAGGTGTTCATGTCCACGGCAACGCTTTCCTCATCCGGCGAACGCTGGAATTTCATGCACTGGCGGCAACATCACAAGCCGCTGCTCATTGCGGTCACGCGCCGCGTGATGCGGGAGCATTACGGGATCACGCCCTTCGAGGAAATTGACGCGCACTGGCATCGCATCAAGGCTGAGCTCGAGGCAGAGATGATGCCGGGCCTCGCCCGTCAGCGCTAAGAACAACAAGAGGCGCGGAGACGGCCCATGACCCTGCGTGCCACGATTACTGCTTCGTACCTCAAGACACTCGGGATCGAGCAGGCTTCTCCTTCCCTGCCTTACCTGACGGAGATTGCCCGCCGCCATCTCGCGACCTTCTCGTTTGCGAGCATCGGGCCGCGGCTGGGCGAGGAGCTGCCGCTGGACCTGGCCTCGCTCCATGATCGCATCGTCGTGCGCAAGCGCGGGGGCTACTGCTTCGAGCAGAATGGCCTGGCCTACGACGTGCTGGAGGAACTGGGGTTCGATGTCATGCTGGTGATGGGCCGGGTGCTGCTGCGCAATCCGGTCCATCCGGGGCTGACGCACAGGTTCACGGTGGTGACGCTGCCGTCCGGTCGCTTCCTTGTCGACGTGGGGTTCGGGCCGCTTGGCCCCCGGGCACCTGTCCGGCTCTTCAATGCGGATGGCGTGGATGACACTGAAGCCTTTCGCATCGCCTCACTGCATCCGGGTGAGTTCACGCTGCTGACGCGCAAGGATGGCGCCGACGTGCCACTCTATCGATTTGAGCTCAGCCGCTACGGGCAGTCCGACTGCGAGATCGGGCACTTCTATTCGCACCGGCATCCGCAGGCGAACTTCGTGAACAATCTCGTTGCCTGCCGGAAACTGGACCACGAAACCCGCTCGCTGCGAAACCGAGAGTACTGGATCCTGAGGACGTCAGGAGACGAACGGCGGGACATCGGTTCGGGGCCGGAGTTGAAGGCGGTGCTGGAGAGGGATTTCGACCTTCTGGTCAGCGATGCCGAAGGCGACAGGCTGTTTGCCGAGCTTCCACCGGGCATCTGAACGCCGGGGCAAAGAAAACGGCCGGCACCCTGGGCACCGGCCGCAAAATTCGATCCGGAGGCCTCTGGAGCCCTATTCGGCGGCGTGGCCGAAGGCTGCGTGCAGGCGGTCCAGCTGGGCCGTGACGCCGACAGGCGTGGCTTCAATGCGTCCGTAGAGCATCTGGTCGAGGCGTTCGACGCGCTCGTACAGGTTCATGCTGCGACCCAGGAGATCGACCAGCTTGGCCGGGAGGGCATCGATGTTCTCTGCGCGCGAGCCGCGGCAGATTTCGCGGGCGCCCAGGCGGTACTTTTCCTTTTCGGCTTCGTCGGGCGTCATTTCGCCCTCTGATACCGCGCGCTGGACCAGAAGCCATGAGGCCACCTGCATCAAGCGGGTCGTGAGGCGCATGCTTTCGCCGGCGTAGGTCAGCGCCGCCTTGGACGGGAGCAACTTCGATTCTGCGCGGCCCTTGCCATCGAGGTAGGTCGCGGTCTCCTCGACCATGGCCATGCCTTCCTCGAATGTGCGCTTGAACAATTCCGAACCGGCAAATGTCAGCGCATTTGCCTTCTGAGGTTCCATACCTCCGGGCTTGTAAGCCATGAATTCCCCTTTGAACCAACCCTTCATGCGATCGCTCTCTCTCCCGGTTCCGGATACGCGGTTACCAAAGAAGGTGCCGATCTGAAGCCAGACGCGAATCGAAAGCTTCAAAGCGGCACACTGCAAGCTTAAGATGACCTTGCTTGCATTCTTTGAGCCAAGCTTGGCATGAAAACCACAACTCGTCACGCGAAAGAGAGTTAACATTCGCAGAGGTTATCGAATGCGGCGCATCGCTGGCGTGGATGGATGCAGAGGCGGTTGGATCGTCGTGGAGTCGACGCTTAACCTGAACGCGCTCAGATGGAAAATTGCCCCAGACTGGAACGCGATAGCGCAAATTGCTGATGTAATCGCTGTAGACATGCCGATCGGCGTTTCGAGTGATGGCGTGCGGCAATGTGAGGTTGAGGCAAGGAATAAACTCTCACCCTGCGGGTCGCGCGTGTTCAAGACATTACCACGCGGCGCGCTCCGTTTCCGTCAATCAGATTGGGGAAAAGCGAATCAGTGGAGCAAGTCGAGAGGCTTCGGCGGCATTTCCAAACAAATCTGGAATATCAGGCCAAAAATCCTCGAGATCGACAAATCCATCACACCGGACGCGCAGGGACGCATTCATGAAGCTCATCCGGAGCTGGCATTCGCCCGCCTGAATGGAGGCCCACCCCTTCCGAGCAAGCATGGCGCAGACGGCATCGAACTGCGGCGCCGCCTGCTTGCGCGCGCCGGCATTACGGTCGGTGAGGACTGGCTGGCGCAATTGCGCGGGAGCGGCGCGAAGCCTGACGACCTGCTCGATGCATGCGCCTTGCTGCTGACGGCGCGGCACATCGCGAGGGGAACCGCGATCACATTGCCCGAGCGAAGCCAGCGTGATGCGCGGGGGCTTTCCATGTCCATCAGCTATTGAACGACCGGCGTTGCCCGCGCGGGCTCAGGATTTCCTGAACAGCGCGTCGGCAGACGAGCGCTGCGCCTGTTTGGACTGGATCGCCTCTTCCATGCGGGCGATTTCGGCCTGGAATTCGAGAATGCGCTTTTGCAGGTCCTCGATCGACATGGGCGACAGGTCCACGGGGGCAGCCTTTTTCGGTTTCGGATCGAGATCATCCCACGCCATGGTTTCCTCCCTGGCCCATTCCGTCCTACGATTGAAACCGTACGTCCGAACAAACTCAAGAGGCTCACACGATGAATGCCATTCCCGCCAGGATGAGGGCGGTGCTTGCCGGCAAAGTCGACGGCAAACCGGCACCGGTCGTCGAAATGATCGACGTTCCGCAGCCGGGTCCCCACGACCTGCTGATCCGCGTTGCAGCCACCGGGCTGAACCGGGGCGACCTGATGCAGGTCATGGGGATGTATCCCCCACCGCCGGGTGCCCCGCAGACCCTTGGGCTCGAAGCTTCCGGCACGGTCGTCGCCACAGGCGCAAATGTCAGCCGGTACAAGGCGGGAGACCAGGTTTGCGTGCTCGTCGCGGGTGGCGGCTATGCGGAGTACTGCGTCGCCCATGAGGGAAGCGCGCTGCCGGTTCCCAAGGGCGTGTCGCTGGTGGATGCCGCCGCCCTGCCCGAGGCCCATTTCACGGTCTGGACGAACGTGGTCGACCGCGCACGTCTCAAGCCGGGCGAAACGCTGCTGGTGCATGGCGGCTCGAGCGGCATCGGCACAGCTGCCATTCAGCTGTTTGCAGCGCGCGGCCATCGCGTGTTCACCACGGCCGGATCGGCCGACAAATGCGATGCCTGCGTAAAGTTCGGAGCCGCAAAGGCCGTGAACTATCGCGAAGCCGATTTTGCGGAAGTCGTGCGCGCGGAAACGGGTGGCGCAGGCGTCGATGTCATCCTCGACATGGTCGGGGGCGACTACATCAAGAAGAACATCGGCCTGCTGAAGACCGAGGGGCGGCTCGTGAACATCGCATTCCAGCAAGGGGCGGAAGCTACGCTGAACCTGCTGGTGCTGATGCTCAAGCGGTTAACGATCACGGGGTCGACGCTGCGGGCCAGAACGTCCGCCGAGAAGGCAGAGATCGCCCAGTCGGTGCATGCGCATGTCTGGCCCCTGATCGAGGCCGGGCGGGTCAAGCCCGTGGTCGACAGCGTTTACCCGATGGAGCAGGTTGCCGCAGCACATGCAAAAATGGCCGGTTCCAGCCACATCGGGAAGATTCTGTTGACGCCCTGATCCCTGGCCCAAGTTGCCCTTCCATCGCGGGGGGCAACCGATTATAAGGGCGCCATCGAAACTCCCTTAAACCCAAGGTGAATTTCCTGGACTGGCGGTGAAATACGCTGGCGCCGAACGGAGAGGTATTGACCCATGACGAAGCCCCTGATGCCCAAGGCAACAGCGATGTGGCTGATCAACCAGACCACGCTGACCTTTGACCAGATCGCGGAGTTCTGTGGCCTGCATGTGCTCGAAATCAAGGCGATGGCCGATGACATGCATCCCGAGAAAATTGTCCCGCTTGACCCGGTCATGATGGGCCAGCTTACGCGCGAGGAAATCGCTGCGGCGGAGAAGGATACCCGCAAGCGGCTGGTGATGAACAAGTCTGCAGTAGAACTGCCGTCCGCAGCGCCGAAGGGCCGCCAGCGCTATACGCCGGTCTCGCGCCGCCAGGACCGTCCCGATGCGATCGCATGGCTGGTCCGCAACCATCCGGAACTGACGGATGCGGAAATCGGCAAGCTGGTCGGCACGACGAAGTCCACGATCCAGTCGATCCGCAACCGGTCCCACTGGAACATCACGAACATCAAGCCGGTGGATCCGGTGACGCTGAGCCTGTGCTCGCAGCTTGAGCTTGACCTGGCCGTCGAGAAGGCCTCGTCGCGCAAGCCGAAAGTTGCGGCGGACCCGAAGGGCGCCACGCTCAAGCCTGCCAGCGATGCCGTGAAGTCCGAGAGCGAAGAAGACGCGCCGCAGATGAAGTACGATCCTGCGTCGGTGTTTGCCTCGTTCCAGCGCGCCCGCAGCGACAAGCCGTAAGGCTTCCTGCGCATTCATTCAGTTCAGCTTCCGAGCTGGATAAAGAATTCCTGCCCCCCCTTCACACTTTCAGATTTCGGGGGGCAGTTCAGGCTGCTCACCTTGCACTTCCATTTTTGAACAGGGCTCGCGAGGAGGCGCCCGATGAGCGGGCCGCTACAGCGGGCCGGTGCTTCCGTTGAGTTCGACCAGGCCGTCATTTATGAAGCGCGCGCCAAGCGTGTGCTCTTCGTCCCAATCAACGCGGTAGCCCAGTTCGAGCACGGGATTTCCGGCTTGCTCGAATGTGCTGACATGCACCAGCCTTGCATGTGACCAGACATCGGCCGGGGCCCTGATGCTGCCGAAAGCGCCCTCTTCATCTGCCTGCGCGTATGGTTCCAGATGTTCGAAAAGTGCGGCTGCGATGCTGTCGCGCCATCCGGTGAGCTTTCCAGAAAGACCCTCCAACATCAACATGGCAGCCGGGTCAGGGCGCTCCCTGTCGCCGGGAAGGTTCAGAGGGACGGAGAGACCTTCAATATTGACCGAGCCATGCCATCTGCCGCCCTTGCGCCGCAGCGGGCCGAGGACGGGATGTTCGAACACAGGGGAGCGGAAGAGTGCGAGCATGTACGCAGGCTGCCAGCTTCGGCTTGCCATTCGCTTAATCCGGACTGCCAAATTCCCTGCAATTGATTCAATTGCCAGCCACGCTGGCAGCCGCTGCGGGGTTCACATGCATGGGCGCGGGCTGGATCGGTTCGATCTCGAAAGGCTCCCTGTGCTCGGCAGCAACCGGCGCGCGTCGCAAGAGCCGATAGGCCACGAACACCACAAAGGCCGCGTGCATGGTGGCGGTGTAGAAAAAGATGGCGCTCATGCCCGCCAGACTGATCACGGCGGCTGCAATGGCGGGACCCGCCGCAGCGGCTGCGCCGTAGACAAAAAGATTGGTCGAGGCGACTTCCGACATCTCCTCGCGCCGCGCATGATCATTCAGGTGCGCGTTCGTCAGCGATCCGATCGGGAACGCCGTCGCGCCGTAGAGCGCTCCGCCGAGCAGGATCCAGAGATGGTAGGTGTCGGCGAACGGCGCCGGTGATGCGAGAATAACCCCAGCCAATGCTGCGAGCGCCGAGCAACTGCCGATCACAAAGCGCCTGTCCATGAAGTCCGACACGCGTCCGACGGGCCACTGCGCGACCGCCCCGCCCAGGATCACCGCCGCCATGAACAGCGCTATGCCATCACCGGTCATGCCCCGCGATTCCGCGTAGACGGGCGCCAGGGTCCAGAAGGCGCCGCTCACGAGACCAACAGACAGCGCACCGACAACGCCTACGGGCGATGTCCGATAGAGGCGCACGACGTTGAGACGGGGCGTTATGGGTCGTGGTGGCTCCGGCTGCGACGTCAATCCCACGGGCAGCAGGCACATCATGGTCATGATGGCGCAGAACGAGAACAGGATATGCGTCGCGGGATCCGCGAGCGTGAACAGAAACTGCCCCCCGAGGAGAGCCAGGTTGTTCAATGTTGCGTAGATCGTGAAGATGCGCCCGCGGATGGCATTTGCCGTCTGCTGGTTCAGCCAGGCTTCCAGAACGGCGAACATGCCAGCGGCACAGAACCCGATGCCAGCTCGCATGAAGGCCCAGAGGACGGGCGAGATCACGAGCGAGTGCAGGAGCACGATCGCTGCTGTTCCTGCGCCCAGGACCGCGAAGGTGCGGATCTGCCCCACCCTCGCCGTCATGCGCGGCGCGATCCAACATCCGGCAATGAAGCCAGCAAAGTAGGCGGATCCCATCATCGCGATGGCCGTGCTCGAAAAGCCCTCGGCGTGGGCGCGCACGGGAACGAGCGTGCCCTGCAAGCCGTTGGCGAGCAGCATGATCACGGCCGTTGCCAGGAGGGAAGCGACCTTGGCGATGTCGGTGAAGGTGACGCGGGTGGACATGAGACGGGTTTATCCGGCGCGGGGTGCCGGCGCCACGTGACAATGGTTACAAGGGCAGGAAGCCGGTCGGGTAAAAGTGTCTCACGCGGCGGAAAGATAGGGGTTCACGCGAAGGCGCGAATGCGCGAATGACGCGAAAGGAACTCCAGCCATTAGCTCGGTGTGTGGCGATGCTGTCTGTCGGCGCGCTTTGCGGGCAAGAATGCTCCATCCACGACTATCTTGAATTTGTCACCCCTTCGCGTCCTTCGCGTCTTCGCGCCTTCGCGTGAAACTATTCTATTCACGGGCAACGAC
>CAZYFM010000091.1:0-12795 GCA_964646885.1 uncultured Flavobacteriaceae bacterium | reverse complement strand
ACCAGGCAACCGTGTTGCCCTGCGCGTCGGTGATCGTGATCATCGTGTTGTTGAAGGTCGCATTCACGTGGGCCACGCCCGACGTGATGTTCTTGCGTTCCTTCTTGCGTACGCGCGTTTTCTTTTCAGTCGCCATTTCAAGCTCTCACATCCTGGTGCGGGCATGCGCCGTTGCGCCTGCCGGCAAATTCAAAAAACTACTTCGTCGCCTGCTTCTTGCCGGCGATCGCCTTCGCCGGACCCTTGCGGGTGCGAGCATTCGTGTGCGTGCGCTGTCCGCGGACCGGCAGGCCCTTGCGGTGACGCAGGCCACGGTAGCAACCGAGGTCGGTCAGGCGCTTGATGTTCATGGACACTTCGCGGCGAAGGTCACCTTCGACGATGAATTCGCGGTCGATGATCTCGCGGATCTGGATGACTTCAGCTTCCGACAGCTGGTTGACGCGACGGTTCTCTGCGATGCCGACCTTCTTGCAGATCTCGACCGCGTTGACCGGGCCGATGCCATGAATGTAGCGCAGCGCAATGTGAACGCGCTTGTTCGTCGGAATGTTTACGCCTGCGATGCGGGCCACGATGCTCTCCTAATGCATTTCTTCATTCAAAAAAGACAAAACGCGCCACGACCTGGATGTCCAGGAGGCAGCGTCCGCGCCTTTCATCGGAAGGGCGCGGATTATATTTCTTTCTCTCCCCCGGTCAACCACCGCCGGAACCCTGTTTTCCGGCTGCTGGCTTGCCCAGGACTGCGTCAATCTGTGCCGAGACGGCGTCGACCGGCTTCATGCCGTCGACGGTCCGGATTTTTCCCTGTTTTTCATAGTGCGGGAGGATCGGACGGGTCTCGGCGTTGTACACGCCAAGCCGCTTCCGGAAGGTCTCCGGGTCGTCATCCGGTCGCACGGGGTCGCCCTTATGGCGCGCTTCTGCCGCACGGTTCTCCACACGCTTGATGAGTTCCGGCTCCACCACGTCCATCACGATGACGTGGGAAACCGACAATCCCTTGCCCGACAGCATGCCGTCGAGCGCGACCGCCTGGTTTACCGTGCGCGGGAAGCCGTCAAGGACGAAGCCATTGGCGCAGTCCGGATCGCCGATGCGGTCGGCGATGATTCCCACCACGACCTCGTCCGGCACGAGCTTGCCCGAGTCCATGATGGCCTTGGCCTTCTTTCCGATCTCGGTGCCCTGCGCGATGGCCGCGCGAAGCATGTCGCCCGTCGACAGGTGCGCAATGCCGTACTTGCTCTTGATGCGTACGGCCTGCGTTCCCTTGCCCGAGGCAGGAGGTCCGAAAAGGACAACGATCATGAATTGCCTCTCGGGCTCTTGAACCGGGCCTTCTTGATAAGGCCTTCGTACTGGTGCGCGAGAAGGTGGCTGTGGACCTGGGCCACGGTGTCCATGGTCACGGACACGATGATCAGGAACGAGGTGCCGCCCAGCAGAAGCAGGTTGCCGCCGTACTGGGCCAGGATGAACTCCGGAATGAGACAGATGCCCACGAGGTAGCCGGCGCCCACCACGGTCAGGCGCGTGAGCACATAGTCGATGTATTCTGCCGTCTGCTTGCCGGGCCTGCGCCCGGGGATGAAGCCGCCATACTTCTTCAGGTTCTCGGCCGTCTCGGTCGGGTTGAACACGACCGCGGTATAGAAGAAGGCGAAGAAGACAATCAGCATGCCGTAGAGCGCCATGAACAGCGGCTGGCCGTGCGTCAGCAGGCGGACCGTTTCGGCAAGCCAGTCAGGCGCATTCGTTCCGTACACCCCCGCAACCGTGGCCGGGAGGACCAGGAGCGAGGAGGCAAAGATCGGCGGGATCACGCCGGACGTGTTGAGCTTCAGCGGCAGGTGCGAACTGTCGCCGCCAAACATGCGATTGCCGACCTGACGCTTCGGGTACTGGACCAGAAGGCGGCGCTGCGCGCGCTCGAAGTAAACGATCACGAGGATGACGACGGCAACCAGGACGTAAAGCCCGATCGCGGAGGCCCAGGAGATGGAGCCCTTGTCGGCCATGGTCATCGTGCTGGCGAAGCCCTGGAACAGGTTCGCCACGATGCCTGCAAAGATGATCAGCGAGACGCCGTTGCCGATGCCGCGCGAGGTGATCTGCTCACCCAGCCACATCAGGAACATGACGCCGCCCGTCAGGATCACGACGGTGGTGATGGTGAAGGTCCATCCGGGCGTGATGATCAGCGTCGGCGAGGACTGCAGGCCGACGGCGATGGCATAGGCCTGACCGGCCGCCAGGAATACCGTGAGGTATCGGGTGTACTGGTTGATCGTCTTCCTGCCCGCCTCGCCTTCCTTCTTCAGCTTTTCGAGCTGGGGGCTGACGGTCGTCATCACCTGCATGATGATTGACGCGGAAATGTAGGGCATCACGTTGAGGGCGAAGATCGCCATGCGCTCAACGGCGCCGCCAGACAGGAGGTTGAACATGCCCAGGATGCCCTGGGTCTGCTGCTCCATGAGCCTTGCGAGCTCGTCCGGGTTGATGCCGGGAAGCGGGATGAAGGTTCCCAGGCGATAAACAATGAGCGCACCCAGCGTGAACCAGATGCGCTTCTGCAGCTCTTCTGCCTTGGAGAATGCCGACCAATTCACATTGGCGGCGAGTTGTTCGGCGGCTGACGCCATTCTAGTGCTCCTCGCGTGCGGACCCATTCCGCCCTGTTACTGCAGCCGCCCCAAATCAGCCCCAGTCCCAAAGCGGACCTGACAGGCTAGCCGGCCCTGGCCGCCTCGCGCTCCTCGCGCTTCTTGACTGCCGTGACGCGGCGCTGGGCGCGCTTGCCTGGCGCACGGTCCTTGCGGGTGACGTGCTTGGCCTTGACGCCCGTGACCTTCACGCTTCCGCCGGCCTTCTTGACGGCTTCGATCGCAGATCCGGTGGCATAGGCCACTTCGAGGTTGAGTTGGGTCTTCAGGTCGCCTTTGCCAAGGAGGCGGACGCCGTCCTTCGCCTTGCGGGCCAGGCCCAGCGACACCAGCTTCTCGCCATTGAGCGTATCGCCGGCCTTGATCTTGCCGTTTTCCGCGGCTTTCTGCAGCTGACCGGTGTTAACGATCGCAAAGCCACGCGCAAAGATATTGTTGAAGCCGCGCTTCGGCACCCGCATGTGCAGCGGCATCTGGCCGCCTTCGAAGCCGAACATGCCGTGGTGGCCGGTGCGGGCCTTCTGGCCCTTCACGCCGCGACCGGCGGTCTTGCCCTTGCCCGAACCCGAGCCACGGCCAATGCGCTTGAAGCGCTTGTGGGCGCCTTCGTTGTCGCGAATTTCGTTGAGTTTCATTTTCTGTCCGCCCGATTCTATTTCGTGTCTTCAACGACACGGACCATGTGCCTGACCTTGCAGATCATGCCCCACACGGCATCCGAATTGACCAGTGTCTTGCGACGACCGAGCTTGTCCAGGCCGAGACCCACGAGGGTCTCGCGCTGGATCTCGGGCCGGCGTGCCGGGCTGGCGATCTGCTCGATCGTGATCGTCTTGGTCTTGGGTCGACCAGCAAGCGTTCGCATCCCCATATCCCTTACTCCGGTGACACTTCAGCGCCGGACTGAGTGCGGCGCGAGGAGAGAACCTCGGCCACGGTCTTGCCGCGCTTGTTTGCAATCATCTTCGGGCTGTTCTGCCCCTTCAGTGCGTCGAAGGTCGCACGAACCATGTTGTACGGGTTCGAGCTGCCGACCGACTTCGCGACCACGTCATGGACGCCGAGCGCGTCGAATACGGCGCGGAGCGGACCGCCGGCGATGATGCCGGTACCGACCGGCGCCGGGCGCAGGACGACCTTGCCTGCACCGTGACGGCCCAGGACTTCATGGTGCAGCGTGCGGCCTTCGCGCAGCGGAACGCGCACGAGACCCTTCTTCGCTGCCTCGGTGGCCTTGCGGACGGCTTCCGGCACTTCGCGCGCCTTGCCGTGTCCGAAGCCCACGCGGCCCTTCTGGTCGCCGACGACCACGAGGGCTGCGAAACCGAAGCGCTTGCCGCCCTTCACAACCTTCGCAACGCGGTTGATGTGAACCAGCTTGTCGACCAGCTCGCTGCGCTCGCCACGATCCTCGCGATCACGTCCTCCGCGCTCGCCACGATCGCCGCGACGGGGCCGCTCTTCTCTTTCTTCGCGCGCCATTGATTACCGATCCTTTTCTCAGAAGCTAAGGCCGCTCTCGCGAGCAGCATCGCCGAGTGCCTTGACCCGGCCGTGATAGATGTAACCGCCGCGATCGAACACCACCTGCTTGATCCCGGCCTTGATTGCGCGCTCGGCGACGAACTTGCCGACGACTGCCGCTGCAGCCGTATCGGTGCCCTTGCCCTTCTCGAGCGACTTCATGACTTCCTCGTCGAGCGTGGATGCCGCGGCAACCGTCACGCCCTTCGTGTCGTCGATGACCTGCGCGTAGATGTGCTTGGAAGAGCGGAACACCGACAGGCGTGGGCGCAGGCCCGAGACCTTGCGGAGTTTGAAGCGTGCGCGGCGCTGGCGGCGCGCGAACAGCTCTTTGCGATTGAGTGCCATTGTCCCGTTCCTTACTTCTTCTTGCCTTCTTTGCGCCGGATCTTTTCCTCGGCGTACTTGATGCCCTTGCCCTTGTAGGGCTCGGGCTTGCGGAAGCCGCGGATCTCGGCCGAGACCTGGCCCACCTTCTGGCGGTCGGATCCCGAAACCACGATGATCGTGGGCTTCTCGCACTTGATGTCGATGCCGGCCGGGATCGGATAGATCACGTCGTGGCTGTAGCCCAGCTGGAGCTGGAGGTTCTTGCCCTGGATCGCGGCGCGGAAACCGACGCCGTTAATCTCGAGGGTCTGCGAGAACCCCTTGGACACGCCCTCGACGAGGTTGCTGACGAGCGTCCGCTGCATGCCCCACTGGGCGCGCATGGCGTCCGTCATCTCGCGCGGCTTCACCGAGATGCCGTCCTTCTCGACCTTGACTTCGATGCCGTCCACGACGCGCAGCGACAGCTCGCCCTTCGGGCCCTTCACCTTGACGTCGCGGTCCTTGACCGTCGCCGTTACACCCTGCGGCAGCGGAACCGCCTTTTTACCAATTCGCGACATTCGCCTATTCCCTTCGCCTCTGCGTGCCCTGCCTCAGACCTAGAACACGTGGCACAGGACTTCGCCGCCCACGTTCTGCTCGCGGGCAACTGAGTCCGTCATCACGCCCTTCGGCGTCGACAAAATCGAAATGCCAAGACCGTTGCGCACGGGCTTGAGATCCTTGATCGACGAGTAAACGCGGCGACCTGGCGTCGAAACGCGCCTGATCTCCTTGATCACCGGCTTGCCGTCGAAATACTTCAGCTCGATCTCGAACTCGGGCTTCGACTGCGCGAGCGTCACTTCCGCGTAGCCGCGGATGTAGCCCTCGGAGACGAGCACGTCGAGCACGTTCTTGCGCAGCTTGGAGGCCGGCGTCGAGACCTTAGACTGCCCGCGCAATTGTGCATTGCGGATGCGGGTCAGCATATCACCAACGGGATCGTTGATTGCCATGTTCCTTCAGTCCTCTTACCAGCTCGACTTCACCATTCCGGGGATGAGGCCATAGGAGGCCAGTTCCCGGAGCTTCATGCGGCACATCTTGAGCTTGCGATAGTTGCCACGCGAACGACCCGTCAGTTCGCAGCGCATGCGGATGCGCGACGGGGCGGAGTTGCGGGGCAGCTCGGCGAGCTTGAGACGCGCAGCGAAGCGCTCTTCAGGTGCAAGTGCCATGTCATTCGCGACAGCCTTGAGGCTTTCGCGCTTGGCGGCATAGCGCTTCACCAGTTTGATGCGCCGGTTGTTCTTTTCGGTCGAACTCTTCTTTGCCATTTCTTCCTACTTCCGATTCATCATTTAGCGAAGGGCATCTGGAAACCGGACAGGAGCGCCTTGGCTTCCTCGTCGGTTCGCGCCGTCGTGCAGATGGTGATGTCCATGCCCCACACCGAATCGATCTTGTCGTAGTCGATTTCAGGGAACACGATGTGCTCCTTGAGGCCCATTGAGTAGTTGCCGCGGCCGTCGAAGCTCTTCGGCGACACGCCGCGGAAGTCGCGGACGCGCGGCAGGGCGACGGTGACCAGGCGATCCAGGAACTCGTACATGCGTTCCTTGCGCAGCGTGACCTTCGCACCGAGCGGCATGTTTTCGCGAACCTTGAAGTTCGAGATGGCGATGCGTGCCTTCGTGATCACCGGCTTCTGGCCGGCGATGAGCGTGAGGTCGCGGACGGCAGACTGGATCTTCTTGGTGTCGGCCGTGGTTTCGCCAACGCCCATGTTGATCACGATCTTGTCCAGCTTGGGAACCTGCATGTGGTTCGCGTACTTGAACTGGTCCATCAGCGCCTTGCGGATGACTTCGTCATAACGCTTGCGGGCGCGCGGAACGTACTTCTCGCCGGCCGCCAGCGTGATGGCCTTGGCGCGAGCGGACTCGGACTGGCCCGTTGCAGCAGCGCCTTCCGGCGCGCCGTCGGACTTGCCCTTCGCCTTCTTTTCGGCCTTGGCCTTCGCCTTGGCTTCGTCGCCACCGGCCGGAGCTGCCTTGGGCGCCTTCTTGGCCTTGGTTTCTTTCTTGTCTTCAGACATCGATCACTTCCCCGGACTTCTTGGCAAAACGAACCTTGCGGCCGTCCTGCAGGGTCTTGAATCCGATGCGCGTCGCCTCACCCGTCTTCGGGTCGACGTGCGCGATGTTGGATACATGCACCGGCGCTTCCTTGGTGACGATGCCACCCTGGGTACGCGGTGTCTGCTTCGTGTGGCGCTTGACCAGGTTCACGCCCGAGATGATGACGCGTTCCTCGTCCGGCAGGACCTTGAGGATCTGCCCGACCACCGGCTTCTTCTTGCCATCCTGGCCCTTGCGGGGACGCTGTTCCCCGGCAATGACCATGACGCGGTCGCCCTTCTTGAACTTCGAAGCCATGACTAGAGCACCTCCGGTGCCAGCGAGACGATCTTCATGTGGTTCTTGGCGCGAAGCTCGCGCGTGACCGGTCCGAAGATGCGCGTGCCGACTGGCTCGCCCTGGTTGTTGATGAGAACCGCGGCATTGCGGTCGAAACGGATGCAGGAGCCGTCCGGACGACGGACTTCCTTGGCCGTGCGAACGACGACGGCCTTCATGACGTCGCCCTTCTTCACCTTGCCGCGCGGGATCGCTTCCTTGATGGAAACGACAATGATGTCGCCCACGGTCGCGTAGCGGCGCTGGGCACCACCGATCACTTTGATGCACATGACGCGCCGTGCACCCGAGTTATCGGCGACATCAAGATTGGTCGTCATTTGAATCATGGCGAGACGCCTTTGTCTTTCTTAAGCTTTGGACGCCGGAGCGTCGTAGAGAACTTCCCAACGCTTCAGCCGGGACATGGGACGGCATTCCTGGATCCGGACGGTGTCACCCGCCTTGAACTTTCCCTGCTCGTCGTGCGCATGGAAACGCTTGGACTGGCGGATGGTCTTGCCCAGCATCGGGTGGGTGAAGCGGCGCTCCACCTCGACCACCACGGTCTTCTTGTTCTTGTCGCTAACGACGGTGCCCTGCAGAATTCTTTTCGGCATCGGTGATTTCCTGCCCTCAGGCTTTTTTCGACTTCCGGGCCTGTTCGCCCAGAATGGTGTTGATCCGCGCGATCGAGCGGCGGACGGTGCGGATACGCGCCGTCTTCTCCAGCTGACCGGTCGCCTTCTGAAAGCGCAGGTTGAACTGCTCCTTCTTCAGCTTGACCAGCTCGTCGTTGAGCTGGTCGGCATTCATGTTACGGAATTCCGTGGCCTGCGATTTCATGGTTCACCTAATCCGTATGACCCAGGCGGGTGACAAACTTGGTGCGGATCGGCAGCTTTGCAGCGGCCAGCGACAGCGCTTCGCGCGCGACGTCCGACTTCACACCGTCGAGTTCGAACAGGATGCGGCCCGGCTTCACGCGGCACGCCCAGAACTCCGGCGAGCCCTTGCCTGAACCCATTCGGACTTCGGCCGGCTTCTTGGAGACCGGAACGTCCGGGAACATGCGGATCCACACGCGGCCCTGGCGCTTCATGGCGCGGGTGATGGCGCGGCGGGCGGCTTCGATCTGGCGCGCGGTGATGCGCTCCGGCTCGAGGGCCTTGAGCCCGAACTCACCGAAGTCGAGCGTCGTGGCCGACGTCGCCTTGCCGTGGATGCGGCCCTTGAATTGCTTGCGGAACTTTGTCCGTTTGGGTTGCAACATGGTTCTTCAGTCCAATTCCTTGATGGCCAGTTCCTATTCGGCCGGAGCCGGTGCCGGTGTCGGCGTCACGGGACGCTTTCCGCCGGCGGACTCGTTCGATTCATTCAGGCGCTTGTCCTGCGCCATCGGGTCATGCTCGAGGATTTCGCCCTTGAACACCCAGACCTTCACGCCGCAGGTGCCGTAGGCCGTCTTGGCCGTGGCAACAGCAAAATCAACATCGGCGCGCAGGGTGTGCAGGGGCACGCGGCCCTCGCGGTACCACTCGACGCGGGCGATTTCAGCGCCACCCAGGCGACCGCCGCAGTTGATGCGGATGCCGAGCGCGCCCAGCTTCAGGGCAGACTGCACGGCGCGCTTCATGGCGCGGCGGAACGAGACGCGGCGTTCAAGCTGCTGCGCAATGCTCTCGGCAATCAGGTGCGCGTCGACTTCCGGCTTGCGGATCTCGACGATGTTCAGGTGAACTTCGCTCTTGGTGAACTTGCCGAGGTCGGACTTCAGCTTCTCGATGTCCGCGCCCTTCTTGCCGATGACGACGCCCGGACGAGCCGAGTGGATCGTGACGCGGCACTTCTTGTGGGGACGCTCGATGATGATGCGCGCCACGCCGGCCTGCTTCAGCTTGTCGAGCAGGTACTCGCGGATCTTGAGGTCTTCGTGCAGCAGCTGGCCGTATTCGCGGCGATCCGCAAACCAGCGGGAATCCCACGTACGGTTGATGCCCAGCCTGAGGCCGACCGGATTGACTTTCTGACCCATTAGGCTGCTTCCTTCTTCGCCGCTGCCGGCTTGCCGCCGCGCTTGCCCTTGCCCTTAGACTTCTTTTCTTCCTTCGGCTGCTCGCGCACGATGATCGTCAGCTCGCTGAACGGCTTGATCACCTTGGCGCCGCGTCCGCGGGCGCGGGCGTGGAAGCGCTTGAGGACCATGTCCTTGCCCGTCCAGGCCTGGGCCACGATGAGGTCATCGACGTCCAGGTTATGGTTGTTCTCGGCGTTGTTGATCGCCGAGTAGAGCACCTTGCGGACTTCCGCCGCGATGCGCTTCGGGCTGAACTCGAGGTCCGCCATGGCCTGGTTCACCGACTTGCCGCGGATGCTCTCCACGACGCGGTTCAGCTTGTACTGCGACGTGCGGACCATGCGGCCGATGGCCTTGGTCTCGTTATCCGCGAGCGAACGCTGTCTCTTTGGCTTGCTCATCAGGATTTCTTCACTTTCTTGTCGGCTGCCGTGTGGCCATGGAATGTGCGGGTCGGCGAGAACTCGCCGAACTTGTGGCCCACCATCTCTTCCGTGACGAGGACCGGAATGTGCTTCTGCCCGTTGTACACGCCGAACGTGATGCCCACGAACTGCGGCAGGATCGTCGAACGACGGCTCCAGATCTTCACCACTTCGCGGCGACCCGACTTCTGGACGGCTTCTGCCTTCTTCAGCAGGTAGCCATCAACGAACGGTCCCTTCCAGACTGAACGTGCCATGCGCGTTAAACCTTCTTCACGTGACGGGTGGTCACGATAAGTTTGGACGTACGCTTGTTCGTACGTGTCCTGTTGCCCTTGGTGCCCTTGCCCCACGGTGTGACGGGGTGGCGACCACCCTTCGTGCGGCCTTCACCACCACCGTGCGGGTGGTCGATCGGGTTCATCGCGGTACCGCGGACGGAGGGGCGCCAGCCCTTCCACACGTTGCGGCCGGCCTTGCCGATCACGACGTTCATGTGGTCCGGGTTCGACACGGCGCCAACCGTTGCCATGCACTCGAGGCGGACCTTGCGGGTCTCGCCGGAGTTCAGGCGCAGGATGGCATAGCCCTGGTCGCGGCCCACGAACTGGGCGTAGGTGCCAGCCGAGCGGGCGATCTTGCCACCGCCACCGGCCTTGAATTCCACGTTGTGAACGATCGTACCCACCGGCATCGCCGACAGCGGCATCGCG
The DNA here is from genome assembly GCA_964646885.1 of uncultured Flavobacteriaceae bacterium. Classification (GTDB taxonomy): domain Bacteria; phylum Pseudomonadota; class Alphaproteobacteria; order Micropepsales; family Micropepsaceae; genus SZUA-430. The sequence goes on along the minus strand of CAZYFM010000091.1, from coordinate 2,610 downwards.
TTGCCCGGCTTCACGTCGGCCTTCGCGCTCGAGATGACCTTGTCACCGGCCGAAAGGCGCTGCGGAGCGAGGATGTAGTTCAGCTCGCCATCCGGATACTTGACCAGGGCGATGAACGCCGAACGGTTCGGATCATACTCCAGGCGCTCGACCGTTCCTTCGACGTCGAACTTGCGACGCTTGAAGTCGATCACGCGGTAGAGCTTCTTGTGCCCGCCGCCGCGCCAGCGCGAGGTGATGCGACCGTCGCTGTTGCGGCCACCGGACGAGTGCTGATGTTCCGTCAGCGCCTTTACCGGACGGCCCTTGTGCAGGTGACTGCGGTCGACGAGCACCAGCTGGCGTGTCGACGGCGTCGTGGGTCTGAATGTCTTCAATGCCATAATACGTTACCTTAGAGACCCGTCGTGACGTCGATTGTGCTGCCCGGCTGGAGCGTCACGATCGCCTTCTTGACGTCGGGACGCGATCCGGGGCGGCCACGGAACATCTTCTTCTTGCCCTTGGTGATGACGGTGTTGACCGACTTCACCTTGACCTTGAACAGCTCTTCCACGGCCTTCTTGATCTGCGGCTTCGTCGCCGTTCCGGGAACCTTGAAGACAACCTGGTTGTGCTCGGAGAGCTTGGTCGACTTTTCGGTGATCACCGGCGCGAGGATCGTCGCGTAGTTGGCTACCTGGCTCATTTCAGGCGCTCCTCAAGTGCGGCCAGCGCGGCCTTTGTCAGTACGAGCTTGTCGCGGCGCAGCACGTCCAGCACGTTGAACCCTGCGACCGGCAGGAGATCGATGTGCGGGATGTTGCGGGCTGCACGCTGGAAGCCGGTGTCGAACTCCGGACCGTCAACGATGACTGCCGAGGACAGGCCCAGCTTGCCGAACGCCGCCGCCATCTTCTTGGTCTTGGCTTCCGACGCCTTGGCGCTGTCGAGGACGATCAGATCGCCGTCCTTGTGCTTGGACGAGAGCACCATGCGAAGGCCAAGTGCGCGAACCTTCTTCGGAAGGTCGGTTTCGCGGGAGCGGAGAACCGGGCCCATGGCCTTGGCACCGCCGCGGAACTGGGCAACAGCCTGCGCGCCGTGACGAGCCTGGCCGGTACCCTTCTGCTTGTACATCTTCTTCGTCGTACGGTCGATTTCGCTGCGCGTGAGCGTGCGGTGCTGACCCTTGTGGCGACGGTTTTCCTGCCACTGAACGACACGGGCGAGGATGTCCGCACGCGGCGTCACGCCGAATACTTCCTCGCTGAGGTTCACTTCGCCGGCATTTCCGGCATCAAGCGTGGTGACCTTGAGTTTCATGACCTGATTGCTCCTCACGCTGCCGATGCCGCTTCCGGCTTCCGGACGGCGGCCGGCTTCGGCGCATCCTTCGGAAGCGGACGCTTCACGGCATCACGCACCATGATCCAGCTGCCCTTCGATCCGGGGACGCCGCCCTTGATCATGATCAGGCCGCGCTCGACGTCGACCTTCGCGACTTCGACGTTCTGCGTGGTCACGAGCACCTGGCCCATGTGGCCGGACATCTTCTTGCCCTTGAAGGTGCGGCCCGGGTCCTGGCGGTTACCGGTCGAACCCGGCGAACGGTGGGAGATGGACACGCCGTGCGACGCTTCCAGACCACCGAAATTGTGGCGCTTCATCGTACCGGCAAAGCCCTTGCCGATCGTGATGCCCGACACGTCCACCATCTGGCCCGGAACGAAGTGGTTGGCCGTGATGAAATCACCAACGGCGACCATGTTTTCCGGGCTGACACGGAACTCGGCCAGCTTGCGCTTCGGCTCGACCTGAGCCTTCGCGAAGTGACCGCGGTCAGCCTTCGTCTGGCGCTTGACCTTCGCGAGGCCTGCACCGAGCTGGACTGCCGTGTAGCCATCCTTCTCGACCGTCCTCTGCGCAACGACCTGGCAGCCGTCCAGCTTCAAGACAGTCACGGGGACATGACGGCCGTCATCTGTGAACAGCCTCATCATGCCAACTTTCTGTGTGATCACACCTGTGCGCATCGCACGCGTCTTCTCTCGTTCGTTACTGCAGCTTGATTTCAACGCTCACGCCCGCCGCAAGGTCGAGCTTCATGAGCGCATCCACCGTCTGCGGTGTCGGGTCAATGATGTCCAGGAGCCGCTTGTGAGTGCGGATCTCGAACTGCTCGCGGCTCTTCTTGTCGACGTGCGGCGAGCGGTTGACGGTAAACTTCTCAATGCGGTTCGGAAGCGGGATTGGACCTCGCACCCGCGCGCCCGTGCGCTTGGCTGTGTTTACGATCTCGCGCGTCGAAACATCGAGCACGCGATGATCATAGGCCTTCAGCCTGATGCGAATGTTTTGGCTTTGCATGGGCCTTGTTTCCGTAATTTCCTAGTTCCAAACCGACTGGGTTACTTCGTGATCTTGACGACGACGCCTGAGCCGACGGTGCGACCGCCTTCGCGGATGGCGAAGCGAAGCTTCTCTTCCATCGCGATGGGAACGATCAGCTCCACGTCCATCGTCACGTTGTCGCCAGGCATCACCATTTCCGTACCCGCCGGCAGCGTCACCACGCCCGTCACGTCCGTCGTGCGGAAGTAGAACTGCGGACGGTAGTTCGTGAAGAAC
>CAZYFM010000090.1:0-13136 GCA_964646885.1 uncultured Flavobacteriaceae bacterium | reverse complement strand
GACCTTACAGAAGAGCCCAACTGTGATCAAAGCGACCGGGTCGCTTGGCTCAGGGGCGCAGTTCTGCAATAAACCCGCGCAAACTGGCCCCCGGAAGATCCATGACCTCTCCCAAGAACGGACTGACCTATGCCCAGGCGGGCGTCGACATCGACGCCGGCGATGCCCTCGTCGAGGCCATCAAGCCCCTCGCCCGCTCGACTGCCCGCCCGGGTGCCGATGCGTCGCTGGGTGGCTTTGGCGGCCTGTTCGACCTCAAGGCAGCCGGGTTCAAGGATCCCCTGCTTGTCGCCGGCACGGACGGCGTAGGCACCAAGCTCAAGGTCGCCATCGAGTCCGGCATCCACGACACGGTCGGCATCGACCTCGTGGCGATGTCGGTCAACGACATCGTCGTGCAGGGTGCCGAGCCGCTCCTGTTCCTGGACTACTTTGCGACCGGCAAGCTGGACGTCACGGTGGGAACGGCCGTCGTGAAGGGCGTGGCCGAAGGCTGCCTGCAGGCCGGCTGTGCGCTGGTCGGTGGCGAGACGGCCGAGATGCCGGGCATGTATGCGCGTGGCGACTATGACCTCGCCGGCTTTGCGATTGGCGCCGTCGAGCGCGACCAGGTGCTGCCGCGCCGGGACATGGCTGCGGGCGACGTGATCATCGGCCTTGCCTCTTCAGGCATCCACTCCAACGGGTACTCGCTGGTCCGCCGGATCGTGTCGGACCAGGGCCTCGGCTATGACGCGCCCTCGCCTTTCGCCAAGGGAGAGACCCTGGGACGATCGCTGCTTGCGCCGACGCGCATCTACGTGAAGTCCGCGCTGACCCTGATCCGCAAGGGCGACGTGAAGGGCTTTGCGCACATCACGGGTGGCGGCCTCACCGAAAACGCACCGCGCGTCGTGCCCGATGACATCGACCTCGAAATCGACCTTGGCAGCTGGCGGGTGCCGCCTGTGTTCCAGTGGCTGGCGAAGTCGGGCGGCGTCGAGGAACGCGAAATGCTGCGCACGTTCAACTGTGGCATCGGCATGATTGCAATCGTTCCGGCCGCAAAGGCCGCCGAGGCACTGCAGATCCTCAAGGATGCGGGCGAGCAGGCCTTCACGCTGGGCAAGCTCGTCGCCGGCAAGGGCGAACCGCGCGTGCGCTATACGGGGCGGCTGGGACTTTGATCCTGCGGGTGCCTGACGGGCTTGAGCCTGCTGCGTGTGCGCGTGTTGCGGGGGGCGAGTTGCTCACGCCAAGCCGCCAACGCGCCAAGCGGTCACAGCACTTCTTGCGCCGCAGGCGCAGCTTCACGCGACACTGGCGTTTCGCGCCGAAGGAAAGGGCGCTCTTGGCGCCCTGGCGGCTTGGCGTGAGCAAGTCCTGCCCTTACGCGGCCGTTCTCAATGACGGTTTCGCTCCATGAAGAAGCGCGTCGGCATTCTCATTTCAGGCCGCGGCAGCAACATGCAGGCGCTGGTCGAGGCGGCGCGGGCTGCGGATTTTCCGGGTGAGGTCGCCCTTGTGCTGTCCAGCAAGGCGGACGCCGAGGGTCTTTCGTTTGCGCGCAAGGCAGGCATCGCGACCGTCGTCGTTGACCAGGCGCAGGCGAAGCGGGATGGTCTGAGCCGAGAGGGATACGACGAACTGCTTCATCGTGCCCTGACGGATGCGCGCGTGGAGTTCGTGTGCCTCGCGGGCTTCATGCGTATCCTCTCAGACGCCTTCGTCTCGAAGTGGCAGGGCCGGATGATCAACATTCATCCGTCGCTGCTGCCCGCCTTTCGCGGGCTGCATCCGCAGAAGCAGGCGCTCGAGGCAGGTGTCAGGGTCTCGGGCTGTACGGTGCACTATGTCGTTCCGGAGCTCGACGCCGGACCCGCCATTTCGCAAGCCGAAGTTCCTGTCCTTCCCGGGGACACGGTGGAAACACTGAGCGCGCGCATCCTCGAAGCAGAGCACCGTACCTATCCCCAGGCCCTACGCCAGGCGCTTTCCAAGATCGCGTAGGATTTCCCGCGCGGCATTGTGGCCGGGCGCACCCGTCACGCCACCGCCCGGGTGTGTGCCCGAGCCACACATGTAAAGACCCTTCACCGGTGCCCTGTAGTTTCCGTGTCCGAGGACGGGCCGCGCCGAGAATAGCTGGTCCAGCGACAGGGCGCCATGCATGATGTCCCCGCCCACGAGACCAAAGGTGTTCTCGAGGTCGAGCGGCGTCAGGGCCCTGTAGCCAATGACAGACTTGCGGAAGCCGGGCGCGAAGCGCTCGACCGTCGCCATCATGACTTCCGCCACTTCGTCACGGTGGTCATCCCACGACCTGCCACCGGGGAGTTCGGGCGCCACGTGCTGGCAGAACAGGCTCGCGACGTGCCGGCCTTCGGGTGCCAGGCTGCTGTCGAGCGTCGATGGTATCAGCATCTCGACAATCGGTTCCTTCGACCAACCGGCGTTTCGCGCATCGTGGTAGGCGCGGTCGAGATAGGCGAGGCTCGGACCGATGACGATGCCGGAGGTCAGGTGATCACCGGGCTCGGGCTTGCATGCGAAGCGTGGCAACTCGGATAGTGCCACATTCATGCGGAAGGTTCCCGAACCGCACTTGTAGGACTTCATGCGTTCGCGAAAGTCTTCCGGCAGATGCGCGGGATCCACCAGGCGCTCGAAGAGCAGCTTCGGGTTCGTGTTCGATACGACGATGCGCGCCTCGAGGCGTTCGCCGGCGTCGGTCACGACACCGGTGACGCGGTCATTGGACACAAGAACTTCCCTGACGCCGCTCGACACGCGGATGGTGGCGCCCCTGCCCGCTGCGGCCGATGCCATGGCCTGCGTGATCGCGCCCATGCCGCCGATCGCATGTCCCCATTCGCCCCGTATTCCATTCACTTCGCCGAACAGGTGATGCAGCAGGACGTAGGCCGTCCCCGGCGTGTATGGGGACGCGTAGTTTCCGACGATGCCGTCAAAGCCGAGGATCGCCTTGATCGGATCGCTCTCGAACCAGCCATCGAGATACTCACCGGCCGACCGTGTGAAGATCGCGAGCAGGTCGCGGCGCGTCTGCATGGGCAGGCCCGCAAAACGATTGCCCAGCGAGGCTGACTTCAGCATCTCGGGAATGGCCGCGAACCAGCCCCCTTCGACGACATTTGGCGGGGTCGTGAGCACGAGGTCGCGCAGCACATCGGCGAGCGCGCCGACGCGTTCATAGTATCGGTCGAGCGCTTCGGCGTCCTTCGCCGAGAAGCGCGCCACTTCTTCCTTCGTGCGACCGGCGCCCACCGAGAGGCTGGCTCCTCCCTCGAGAGGCAGGAAGTTGGCTAGCTTGCGATGGACGATCTTCAGTCCGTGACGCGCCAACTCCAGGTCCGCGATCACTTTCGGATTGAGAAGGCTGACGGTGTAGCTGGCGGTCGAGTTGCGAAACCCGGGATGGAATTCCTCGGTGACGGCCGCGCCGCCGACGACGTGGCGTCGCTCCAGCACCGTGACTTTCAGGCCGGCGCGCGCAAGATAGAAGGCGCAGACAAGGCCGTTATGGCCGCCGCCGATGATGAGCACGTCCTGGGTCATGGGCGTCAGCCAGCCTTAGCGAGTTGGACACGGACCGGTTGTCCTTGAAAGCGTGCCGAAGGGCAAGTCCGCCCCCTGCGGTCGACGATGCTTTGCTGTTGCAACTGCGTTTTCCCGGCTACAAAGGCGAGCGAAAGACTCAAGAAGGCAGGGACTGGACATGGGCGAACTCGTTCTGGTGACAGGAGGATCAGGCTTCATTGGTGCGCACACCATTGTCCAGCTGATCAAGGGTGGCGACCGTGTTCGTGCCACGCTGAGAACGCCATCCCGGGAGGCGGAGGTCCGGGAGATGGTGGCTGCCGGCGGCGTGGATGCCGGAGAGCGCCTGACCTTCGCCACGGCCGACCTCATGAGCGATGACGGCTGGACAGAGGCGGCGAAAGGCTGCGACCGGGTCCTTCACGTCGCCTCACCCTTTCCACCGGGCGTGCCCAAGCATGAAGACGAACTCATCGTCCCTGCCCGCGAAGGGACATTGCGCGCCCTGAAGGCGGCAAAGTCGGCGGGCGTAAAGCGCACGGTCGTTACCTCATCCTTTGCCGCCATTGGTTACGGCAAGAAGGGCACGCCATCGCGACCGTTCAACGAGGAAGACTGGACCGACCCCACCGGCTCCGACGTGAGGGCCTATGTCAAGTCAAAGACGATCGCGGAACTTGCCGCGTGGGACTTCGCAAAGCGCGAAGGCCTTGAACTGTCGGTCGTCAATCCGGTCGCCGTGCTTGGTCCCGTGCTTGGAAGCGACTTCTCGACGTCCATCCAGTTTGTCAAATCGCTGCTGGATGGCGCCATGCCCGGTTGTCCGCGCGTCGGCTTCTCGATCATCGACGTGAGGGACGTGGCCAGCCTGCATATCCTGGCGATGCGGCATCCGGCGGCTGCGGGACAACGCTTCCTTGCGACCAACGACAATTTCTGCTGGGTCTCGGATGTGGCCAAGGTGCTGAAGACGCGGCTCGGCGCGGAGGCCGCGCGCGTGCCGACACGCGATCTGCCGAACTGGCTCGTGAAGCTGTTCGCACTCATGAATCCGCTCGTGGGGCAGATCGTGCCCGAGCTTGGACGATACAGGCCCGCGACTGGTGCGAAGGCTGAGAAGATGCTCGGATGGACGCGCATCAGCACTGACGACGCCATCATCGCCACGGCGCGCAGCCTCACTGACCGGGGGCTTGTCCGGGCGAAGGCCTGAACGGATCAGCGGACCCCGTTCGGCGCTGAGGCCAGGATTTCCCACTCCCGCAGGCCCGGGAATCGCGGGAGGCAGGCGGGACACACCGTCCAGATCCCCGCCAAGGCACTTGCCCCTGACCCAACGTCAGGGGTTAGGTTGGGCCCATGAAAGCTTCGCCTGACCTTCGTATCGGAGACGTGGTCCGCCTGACAGGGCTGACGGAGCGCGCCATCCGTCTCTATGAGGCGCAGGGACTCCTCAAGGTGCCGCGCACGGCTGCGGGGCAGCGTCTCTACGGCAACGACATCCTGCGGCAGCTGGCGATCATTCGCGTCCTGAAGCGTGCAGGGTTCAGTCTGGCTGAAATCCGCAAGCTGATGAAGTCCGCCGTACCGGTCCGTGCCATCATCGACGCGCAGATTGAATCGCTGAAGCAGGCATCGGATTCCATCTCGCAATCCCTGTCCCTGCTTCACGCGCTGCGGCGCGAACTCGCGGACAATCCAGGAGCCGAAGCGCACATCCTGGGTCGTGTCGCCGAGATCGCGGAGACATGCGAACCCGACGCCGCGTGGCGCGCGGTCTTTGACCGATACTTCCGGAAAGACCGGCAGGTAGAGTGGAAGAAGATGACCCGCCGCCTGACGCAGATCGTCAACCCGGAAGAGCACAATGCAGCCTGGCTGAAGCTCATATCCGACATCAAGGCGCGGCTGCCCCTTGATCCCCGATCTCCTGCAGCGCGCAGGCTGTTGGCACGCTGGAATGCGCTCATGGAGCCATTCAACCGGGTATCCACCCCTGAGCAGAAGGAAGAGGCGCGCGCGTTCTGGTCACGTGTCGGCGACTGGGGACCGTCAGTCAATCATCCCATGACCGGTGACGTTGCGGCGTTCATTCGGGCCGCAAGGGAAGCGCAAGAGGCTCCATCGAAAGGAAAGGCAAACAAGCGGTGAGCGACGATTATCAGGAAACCGGCTTCCGGCAGGAACTCGATCGTGTCAGGCGGGCGGCCTATGTCCGGCTATCCGGTGGCTATCCCATTCCGCTCGCAGGCGCCGTCTACTGGCTCGCCCTGGGTGTTGCCGGCCACTTTGTGTCCCTGAAAACGTGGATGCTGGCGGCCGCCCTCGGATCGGGGCTCATTTTTCCGCTCGCCATCCTGTTCGCCTGGATCTCGGGGAACAATTTCCTTCGTGACCGAAGCCCGCTGTCGAGCGCACTTTTCCCGGCCTTTGCGGGCATGCTGCTGTTCTGGCCCATGGTGTTTGCAGCGGCGCCGCTCGCCGTCGAACTGACACCGCTGATGATTGCCATCGGGCTGTCGGCACACTGGCCCATCATTGGCTGGACCTACGGGCGCACCGCCCTGTTCACGGCACATTCCCTGATCCGCGCCGCAGCGGTGACCTATATCTGGTTCGCGATGCCGGAAGCCCGCACCACGCTCCTGCCCTTTTCGGTGACTGCAGTCTACCTCGCGACTGTGCTTGTAATCCTGGTCGACGTTTCAATCCTCCGGGCCAGACACCCGGAGGATTGAAATCCGCGCTCAGTCCATGAGCTTTCTCGATAGATACGTGAACTCGAGCGCGACACGCTTGGCGCGCTCACGTTCGTTGGCGGCGGCTGCGTGGCCGCCATCGATGTTCTCGTAGTAGAGGAAGGGCAGTTTCATCGCTTCCATCTTCGCGGCCATCTTGCGTGCATGGCCCGGATGCACGCGGTCATCCTTTGAAGAGGTCACGAAGAAGGGTTCGGGATACTTCGTTCCTTCCTTCAGATTGTGGTAGGGCGAGATCTTGCGCAGGAACGCGCCCTCGACCGGATCATCCGGGTCACCGTACTCGCCGACCCACGACGCACCAGCGAGCAGCTTGTGGTAGCGCAGCATGTCGAGCAGCGGCACCTGCACGACGACGGCGTTCCAGAGTTCCGGACGCTGGGTGAGCTGGACGCCCATCAGCAGGCCCCCATTCGACCCGCCCATGATGCCGAGATGGCGGGGCTGCGTGATCTTGCGCGTGATCAGGTCGTTGGCCACGGCAACGAAGTCGTCGTAGATGACCTGGCGCTTCGTCTTGAGACCCGCCTGGTGCCAGGAGGGACCGAACTCGCCGCCGCCACGAATATTGGCCAGCACATAGATGCCGCCGCGCTCGAGCCAGAGCTTGCCGATATTGCCCGAATAGCTCGGGGTCATCGACACCTGGAAGCCACCATAGGCGTAGAGCAAGGTCGGGTTCTTCCCGTCGAGCTTCATGTCCTTGCGGTGCAGGATGAAGTACGGAACCTTCGTGCCATCCGGCGACGTGGCTTCATGCTGCTCGACCACGATGTTCGAGCCATCGAAACGCGGTGGCAGCGACTTCACGCGCTTGAAATCGTTCTTCACCACGTCCCCCAGATAGAGGGAATCCGGATCCACGAAGCCCGTCACAAGCACAAAGGCCTTGTCGTCCTCGTTCCGCGTACTGACGACACCGATGGACGCATTGGCGGGAAGGTTGAGCTTCGTCTTCTGCCAGGCCTTGCCATTGAAGCTGAAGGCGTACAGCCCGCCCTTCACGTTCTCGTAGACTGCCACCAGGAGACGGTTCCGGGTGGATGACACCTGCTCGATGGACTCACGTGGTCCCGGCGCGAGCACCACGGTCGCCTTTGCTGTCTGCGGATCCTTCTTCAGGGCGTCCAGGCTGAACGACAGCAGGGTTCCCTTGCCGTATTTCTGTCCGTCCCATGTCCAGTCATCCTCCAGCGTGATCACCAACTGACGTGCCACGAGGGTCTGCAACGTCGCCTTCGGAGGCAGCGGCAGCTTCACCACGCCGTTCTCGGTGGCGATGGAGTGCTCCGACTCGAAGAACGAGACATAGCGCGAATAGATCACCGCCTGGACCTTGCCATCCTCGTCGCGCCAGATGCCAGCGGAGGCGGCGACGTCCTTCTGGGTGCCGCGAAAGACTTCGACAGCATCCTCAAGCGGCGTTCCGCGCTTCCACTTCTTGACGATGTAGGCGTAGCCGGATTCCGTCATCGTTCCCGGACCCCAATCGCGCGCGACGTAGAGCGTATCGGCATCAAGCCAGTCCGCGCTCTGCTTGCCGGCCGACAGGCGGAAGCCGCCTTCGACGAAGGCCTTGCGGCTGGGGTCGAACTCGCGGATCTCGACCGCGTCCTTTCCGCCATCCGACAGGGAGACGAGGCAGCGCGTTTCTTCCGGCTGCAGGCAGTTGGATCCCTTGAAAACCCAGTTGGCGTTCTCCGACTTCGAGAGCGCGTCGACATCAATGACCGTTTCCCAGGCCGGACTGTCCGTGAGGTAGGACTCCAGCGTCGTACGGCGCGCCAGGCCGCGCACGTTGGTCTGGTCCTGCCAGAAGTTGGAGATCTTTCCGGCGCGGAAGGAGGGCGCGGCGATACGGTCCTGTGCCTGCAGGATCGCGAGGGCCTTGGACTCGAAATCCGCGAAACGCGGATCCGCCTGGAGGACCTTCAGGCTTCGTTCGTTCTGGGCCTTGACCCATGCGAGCGGCTTCTCGCCTTCCACATCCTCGAGCCACTGAAACGGATCGGCATCTTCGGCCATGGCAACTCCTGTCACGCACAAGGCGGCGGCCATCGAAGCCGCAAGAAAGATATTTCTCATGATAAGGGCATCCCGAAACTACAACGCGTACCTGATACCGAGCGGCGCCAGTATCTTCTGTTCATGGGCAATGCTCGCAGCGAAGCACGGCCGGGCCAGCGTCGCCTTCAGGAAGCGCACGAGGTTCGGATACTTCGCTTCGTCGGGCGCAAATCCCGCATGCGCGACATTGACGAAGGGCGAGGCGACGGCGATGTCGGCGATCGTAAAGCTGTCGCCGACAAAGTGGCTGCGTCCCTGAATCTGCTCTTCATAGTATTGCAGGAAGCGTGGCACTTTCGTTTCCCAGGTATCCTGGGCCGCGGCGATGTCCGGCGCCTTTTTCATCAGCGCGTTGACGACCACCGGCCTGAACATGCCGAGGCCCGTCGTGGCGACGAATTCGGAGTCGGCATACTCCTCGAACCAGAGCGCGCGGCCATAGGCGAAGGGCGCGGAGGGGTACAGCGCTGGCGTCGGGAACTTCTTCTCCAGATAGGCGCAGATCGCGGAGGAATCCGGAATGATCGCGTCCGGCCCTTCGCTGTCGTCGCGCAGGACCGGGATGCGCTTCAGCGGCGAGATCTTCTCGAAGTCCGGCGGCGGCGCGAAGGGCGAGACCGGATCGAGCTTGTACTCAAGCTGCTTCTCCGCGAGCACGGCCCGCACCTTTCGCACGAAGGGCGACAGGGGGGCTCCGATGACCGTCAGCGACATTTGCTACTCCCGTGGGGTTTGTTGCGTCGGGCGCAATGTCGGCCATCGGGGCACCGGATTGCAATGGGGGCCCAACCCGAAGTGATCCGTCGGGCGTCGGAGCCAGGATGAGCTGCAGGGCATCCGTGGCCCAGTGAACGTCAAAGGCGAAACCGCGGGCCTGCGCCTCTTTCGGCACGACACGCTGGGAGTGAAGGAAAATCGAGGACATTTCGCCCATCGCGAGCTTCAGCGCCCAGGCGGGCACGCCCAGATAGAGCGGCCGGCGCAGCGTCCGGGCGATGGCGCGCTGGAAGTCGGCATGCCGCAGCGGCTCTGGCGCCACGGCATTGATTGCACCTGTCCATGCTGGAGAATCCACGGCCGTGATGATCATGCGCACGAGGTCGGCGCGGGTAATCCAGCTCATCCACTGCCGACCCTTGCCGAACACGGCACCGAGGCCGAACCGCGCCGGCAGCGCCATCATCGGGAGCGCCCCGCCCTCGCGGTCAAGCACCAGGCCCGTGCGCAGGCAGACCACGCGGGTTCCAAGGGCTTGCGCGCGAAATGCTTCCGCTTCCCAGTCCCTGCAGAGGCTGGCGGCAAATCCTTCGCCTGCAGGAAGGGCTTCGGTCAGCATCTCGTCAGCGCGGTCACCGTAGAAACCGATCGCCGAACCGCTCACGAGGACGGCGGGCGCGCGTTCCAGCGTTCCCATCCATTCGACGAGGGTGCGGGTCAGGTCGACGCGAGACGTACGGATGGCGCGGCGCCGGCCTCGCGTCCAGGGCAGGCCGATGATCGGCGCGCCGGCGAGATTGACCACGGCATCGATGCGGGTCTCGGCGGGCAATTCGCCCAGCGCGGCCACGTGGTGGACCCTGTCCCCGAGAACGACGCGCGCCTGGCGCGTATCGCGTGACCACGCGATGACGCGGTCGCCGCGGCGCAGCAGGCGCTCGACGAGATGGCTTCCGACGAAGCCGGTGGCGCCGGTCACCAGCACGGTGCGTCCACTGGCGGGAACATCGGTCGCGACTGCCACGTGGCGGGCCAGCGCACGCACGGCAAGGAAGTTGCGGATCGAAAAGGCGAAGACGCCGATCGCCGCCACCGTGAAGAACCAGGAGAAGAGCCCGTGGTCGGCCGGCGTGAGGCTGGTCGGAAAGGCGCTCATCCACACGAGCCAGGGCACGATGGTGGCAACGAAGCCGCCATAGATGATCGCGAGCACCGTGTGAAGCACGCGCTCGAAGGGCGGCAGTTTCCGGGTGCGGTCTTCCTCGAGAAAGTCGGCGATCGTGATCACGATCTCGACGGCAAGCAGGGCGAGCACGGCCATTGCGGCGACGCCCGAGGGCTCGGTCCAGGCGAACACGAGGAACAGCACGCCGTAGATGAACTCGCGGCCGCTGTGCAGCGCCAGTTCGCGGCGCGCCGACGGTCGTGACGGCAGGCGCTCCGTGATTTCGTGGTGCAGGACATTGTCGAGCGCGCCGAGCAGCGTCTGGAGCGTGAGCAGCACGAGCATGGTGATTGTCATCGGCTTTACTCCTGAGGATCGTTGAAGACACCGTCCTGCGTGACGGTGCGGCCAAACCAGGGATGGTCGAAGGTCAGCGTGAAACGGAACCTGCCCTGCCCCAGTTCGGTGTGGCGGACTTCGGCGGTGCCCGGCGTCATCCATTCGGGGATGGCAATGCTGACGGGACCGGCGCGCCAGAAAAACCTGCGCGAGCGGAAGACGAGGCTGCCCTGGTCGGCGAAGACATCAAGCAGCATCGTCCATCCGCCTGCGCAGCACTCGAACAGGCGTCCGTCTTCCGACAGGCGCTTGATCGAGCGCACGCGAAATGCCAGGCCGGCGGGCCCGCGATAGAGGCGCGTCCATGACATGCCGCCATCCCTGACATTCACGTATACGGTTGCCTTGCGCCGGCCCGACAGGACCGGGATCGGCGCGCCAAAGGCGAGCATCGCCCAGGCAAAGAGGCGACCCAGCGGGCTCAGCCGCGTGTCGGTGTCGCCTTCGTAGGTCGCCGGCGTCGTGCGCTCGAAGCGCGCGCGTACCGGCTCGGGAAGGGAGAGCCACGCCCGCGCACCGATGATGCGCAGGATCGTGTCATTGTGTCCCTCATGAAAGTCCTCGGCGATGGCGCGTGGACCCTGCCACAACCAGCCTGAAATGACGCGCTTCATGTTCAGCCCGCCTTCCTGGCGACAAACTTCACGACCCCGGCGCCGAGGCGGATCAATCGCTGCAGCGTCGGCCGGGGCACGCGGCGCATCTGCTCGTACCAGCCCGTCATGCGCTCGATGAAGCCGACCATTTCCTCGAGGCGTTCGCGGATCTCGGGCGGCGTGGTTGCGTCGGCCTCGGCCATGCCGCGCGCGTCGCGCAAGACCAGCAGGGTCGGATCGATCTCGCGCTTCTTGCGCTCGTCGACGATGGCCTGGACGATGTCCCAGGTGTCGCCCTTGACCTCGTAATAGTTGCGGCGGTCGCCGATCATGTGAACGAGGGTGACGAGGCGGTAGGCCTGGAGCTCCTCGAGCGAGGTCGAGGCGTTCGACCTTGCGATTCCCAGCGTCTCGGAAATCTCCTCGGCCGTCATGGCGCGGCCGGTCAGCCAGAGCAGCGCGTGGATCTGCGCCACGGAGCGGTTGACGCCCCATCGTGCTCCCATTTCACCCCAGTGAAGTACCACTTTTTCGAGGACGGCGGGCATCGGCATGGGCGCACCTGACACTTATTTCTGTCATGACAGAAATTACTGATGATTCCGCCCGGCTACAAGGGGAGCGCCCGTGGCAGGCCGACGCAGACGCACGGCGCTGTGGCATCCATCACAGGCGGCGCGTTCACAGTGCTGCCACAATGCCCTGCGAGCCTTGGCATCTTCGCAAGGGAGCATTGGTCATGGGACGGTTTCTGGCATTCCTCTTCGTGTTTTTCCTGGGCGGCGTGGCCGGCACACTCGGCGGCGCGCTCGTGGGGGGCGTCGGTGGCGCCTATGTCGGGGCGTGCAAGGTCGTCGACACGGCGGTCGAGAGCGGCGCGCTCACGCAGGAGCAGGCCAACGGCCTGATGCGGTCGATCGCCACCGAGATTGACATCCACCCCGGCGACAAGCAACGGATCGTGGATGCCATGCGGCGCGCGGACCAGCCTCCCTCGCCCTGTGCGACTGCCATCGAAGCCCTCTGACGGAGACCATCAATGTACAAGCCTGCGGCCGCCCTCCTGACGGCGACCATCCTGCTCGCGCCTGCGACGACCAGCGCCAAGCCCGTGACGGTCAAGGACCCGGCGTCGACGATGCGTGCGCTTTATGATGCCATGTCCAAGGACAGGTTCGACATGGAACTGCCGCTGTCGGCACGCCTCAATGCGCTGTTTGCGCTCGACGAGCGCGAGGCGGGCAAGGACGAGGTGGGCCGCATCGACTTCGACTACTTCGTGAATGGCCAGGACTCGAAGATCAGCGAGGCCGTTGTCACGGAGCGACCGGTCTACAACTCGACCACGCGCAAGATCGTCGTCGTGCGCTTCAAGAACTTCGACGAGGCGATGGAGAACCACTTCTTCTGGGAGAAGACGAAGGCGGGCTGGGTGCTCGATGACGTGCGCCACCTCGACGAGAAGGAAGGCTACACGCTGTCCCTGATCCTGAAGTATGGCTGGGACGGGCCGGAGGATGCCGAGAAGGACGCGCAATAGCGCCCCGCGGCGCGCCCAAGAAAAAAGCGCCGGGACCTTGCGGCCCCGACGCTTCACGTCACCAGCATTCAGGCGTCTTTCTTAGCCCACGATTTCCGTGTCGGCAAAGAAGAATTTGATTTCATTCGCAGCATTTTCGAGGCTGTCGGAACCGTGGACCGAGTTCGCCTCGATGGATTCGGCAAAGTCCTTGCGGATCGTGCCGGGCGCGGCCTTGGCCGGATCGGTCGCGCCCATGACTTCGCGGTTCTTGGCGACGGCGTTCGGGCCTTCGAGCACCTGGACGACCACCGGGCCGGACGTCATGAACTTGACGAGGTCGTTGAAGAACGGGCGCGCCTTGTGGACGGCGT
>CAZYFM010000089.1:0-13446 GCA_964646885.1 uncultured Flavobacteriaceae bacterium | reverse complement strand
GAGGGCATGAAGCGGTTCGGGTGACGCTGCCCGGTCCGACAGTTTGTGGGCTCGCCGGCATTTGCACCGATTACTTCCAAATGGTGACGGCAGACACATTGCCGTGCCTGAAGGTGGCTGCTACCTGTCACTTCGACAAGCCTGATATCGGCCAATTCACACTGGAGACTGCCATGACGTTGCGTGCTCGCCTGACTGCCTCGGCCCTCGCCATTGCCTTGTGCGCCCACATTGGTGCTGCAAATGAGCTCACGATCTCGAGTCTGAAAGTCACTTCCAGCGACCTCGATGGTGGCAGCCAGGTCAATTTTACGGGGACCATCGCCACCGTCTGCACCGACACGTCAGGCGACAGCGCCTGCGCGTCGAGCATTGCGGTCGATCCGTCCGCACCAAATCCGTTCACTTGCCTGGACACGTCCGGCGATGGTCAGTGCGGAGCTGTGCCAGCTGCTGCTCAGACTTGCCACGCACAAGAGCGGGTATGGGTATTCTTGGAGGCCTTCGAGGGAAAAACGCGATCTCGGGCGGTCGGATTGCCCGAGGGCGTATGTGCGACGAGGACAGGCAGTTTCAGCGGCACCCTGAGCGCAGGTAATGTCGCTGTACTGACGCGTGTCGGCTTCTATGCAAGCGTCAAGTTGCCCTTCGGGCCTTCGACGATCGATACTGATAACCCGGCGACGCAGGTGGGACAGACCTCGACCCAAATCACGATCCATCCGCCGGCGACACTGGCGAGCCTGTCATGCGCGCCGCTCGCAGTCCTGCCCGGTCAGACGACCACAGCCACGGTCACCATGAGCCGCCCCGTCAAGACTTCGACCACGATTGCCTTGAGCGATTCTTCCGCCAGCATCACTACGCCGCCATCCGTCACAATACCGGCGGGCGCATCGTCGGCGACATTCACAGTCGCCAGACCCCTCGGTACGGTGCCGTCGACGGCCTCCGTCAAGGCGGCAACAAACACCGTCTCCAAGACCTGCGAGCTCCAGCTCCGCTAGGCGCCAGAGCCGATTGCGAAGCCTCTGTTGAATGCATCCTGTCCTCGTCGGGGCAGGATGCCCACGGGATCAAGTGCCGCCGCTACACCCCTGGCGGTCTGCGAGGGGCGCTGGCGCAAACGGTCTTCCGTCATTAGTCTGAAGGAGACTGATGAGGGTCACGATTGATGGGTTCGGCACAAGGTCAGCGGTTCAGCGCGGAAGACGTCGACACCTGGCGGCGCGAGGGCGTGACGCTGATCAGGGACTTCTTCACGGCGGAAGAGGTTGCCGCCGTGCGGGCGGACTTCGAGAAGGTGTTCGGGCGCAATGCCGGGGCAGAACAGGCGCTCGACAAGAAGAAGCCGGACCAGGTCGGGCGCTTTCACAAGACGCAGTTCCAGACCCTCGACGCCATTCCCTTCGAGGGCACGCCCGCGCTCAACCTGATTGGCGTGCATCCCGCTCAGATCGCTTTCGCCAAGGCCGCGCTCAACACGGACCATGTGCATCTCTACCAGTGCCAGGCCTGGGCCAAGTTCACGGGCGACTCCGACTATGACCAGCCGTTCCATTGCGACTTCTCGAACCACACGCTCACGGTCCCGTCCGAGGACACGCTGAAGAACGCGGTGACCATCATAAGTTACTTTACCGATGTCACCGACGCGCATGGCGCGATGCATTATGTCACCAGAACAGACAGCGCGAAGGTGGCCGGACCCGAGGCTTCGCTCAACATCGATCCGGCCGCCCAGGCAACCCTGCAGGCAGGGCTGAAGCAATATGCCCGCTCCAGCGCATCACGGGCCGGGACCGCCATTCCCTATTCCATCGACGTCTATCACCGGGGCACGAACCTGACGGCGCCCGGTGGATGCCGCTTTGCCGTCATGGCCTGCTTCAAGAAGGCGGGCGACGAAAGCATCGGGTTCCACGCCTGGCAGTTCCATCACACGCGCCCCTGGCGCGACGTCTTCAACCACGCAACGCCCGAACAACTCGCCTGCTTTGGCGTGCAGCGCCCGGGTGATCCTTTCTGGACGGAGACGACATTGGCACGTGCACAGGCGCGCTATCCTGGCTGGGACCTGTCACCCTATCGCGCTGCGATGGCAAAACCGTGAGCGTGGACAGGGACGTCATCATTGGTCCCGACTATGCACCGGCGAGGGAATGCGAACGCCAGCCCGGTGTTGCAGAAGGACGCGTCCATGCCTTCGTGATGTCCTCGAGCGAGAGCCCCATCTATCCGGGCATCAGGCGCCTCGAAAACGAGATCACGAAGCGGAGGGACGCCTTTGGCAATCGCATCGCAGCGCTTGCGCACGAACAGTCGGTCGCCGCGCCCTACCTGCGCACCGTCTGGGTGTACGTTCCCAAGGGCGTGGACCGCACCGACGCGCCTTTCATGGTGGTCCAGGACGGGCACGCTTACCTGAACACGCTGCCCGTGGTGCTCGACAACCTCGTCGCCGAAGGGCGGGTGCCGCCCGTGGTTGCCGTGCTCGTTGACAGCGGAGGCGGCGACGCGCAGGGCTCGCAGCGCGGGCTGGAATACGACACGCTTTCGGGTCGCTACAGCGACTTCATCGAAACGGAAGTCCTGCCGCGTGTGCAGGCCGAAACGGGAATCCGGCTGACAGTCGATCCGGACCGCCGCGCGACCATGGGCGTGAGTTCCGGCGCAGCGTGTGCCTTCACGATGGCCTGGTTCCATCCGGAACGATACCGGCGTGTGCTGTCCTATTCGGGAACCTTCGTGAACCAGCAGTCGCCGCCAGACCCGGCTTGTCCGCGCGGCGCCTGGGAGTATCACGCCACGCTGATCCCCGGCACGCCGCGCAAGCCGCTGCGCATCTGGCTTGAGGTTGGCGAGAAGGACCTTCACGCCGACGATCCCGAGGAGACATGGCACAACTGGCCCCTGGCCAACCGTCGCATGGCAGCGGCCCTTGCCGACAAGGGCTACGACTATCGCTTCACACTGTCCCTTGGCGGCCGTCACTTCGACCAGCGTGTTCTGCAGCAGACTCTTCCGTCGGCACTCGAATGGCTCTGGAGGCATGACTGACGAAGGCGGGGTGCCCGCTCAGCGTCGCTCCAGGTAAAACACCGGCTCGTGATCCGGCTCCGTTGTCACGCGCCCGATGGGCATGACCGGGCGGGGGCTTGTGCTGAGCGCATAACGCTGCAGAAGGTGCGCAAGAACGATCTGCGCCTCCGCCAGCGCGAAGTTGAGCCCGATGCAGATGCGCGGTCCAAACCCGAAGGGGACATAGCCGGGGACCTGGACCCACGGCGCCGACTTGCCGGCAAAGCGATCCGGCATGAAGGCGGTGGGCTTATCCCAGAACTTGCGGTGCCTGTGCATGACCCAGGCGCTCATCCAGACCTGGTCGCGCGGCGCAACGTCGAAAGCCTCGATGCGGTCCGGCCCGATCGCCTCGCGCATGATGTGGGGCAGGGGCGGATAGAGGCGCAGCGCTTCGTAGAGCACGTTGCGCAGCCGCGGCCAGTTCTCGAGGTCCTTGAGCGTGCGGATCCGGTCCGGGGGATGGGCGGCAACCTCGGCCCGGACGCGCGCCTGCTCGTCGTGATCGAGGGTCAGGAGATAGCTCGCCCAGAACATCAGTCGCGCGGTCGTCTCCGAGCCTGCAAAGAACATGGTCGCGCACTGGTCGCGCACCTCGATGTCTGCCAGGGCCTCGCCCGTCTCGGCATCCCGCAGGTCAAGCAGGTGATCGAGCATGTCCCCGTGATGGCCCGCTGAAGGCAGCGCGCGTCGCGCCGCGACGATGGCGTCGATCGCGCCGAACCAGGACGACTGGAAACGCCGCCGCGGTCCCAGCGCGAAGGCAAACGAGTTCTCATGGGTCGCAAAGCCATCCAGCAGACCGGGACGTCCGGGCCCCGCAAGAAAGTCCCGGACGAGGCGGGCGAGTTTCCGACGCGACGTATCCTCCGGCAGGGAGAACAGCCCGCGGAACACGGCTTCAAGTGCCGTGTCCTGGAAGTCCTCGGAGAGGTTCGCTTCCGCGCGGCCGTCGATCCCGCGCAGCAGGTGCAGCGCCGCCTCGTGGAAGTGCGGCACGAGGATGTCGAGGCTCGAAGGCGTGAAGCTTGGTGCCATGATCCGGCGCTGCCGACGCCAGTCGTCACCTTCGGCAAGGAAGAGGCCATTGCCGCCAACCGGAACGGCCACGCGCCTGACGGTCGACGGACGCCTGTAGTTGGAGGCATTCGCGACCATGACATGACGCACCCAGTCCGGGTCGCTCACGAGCAACGCTGTCAGCCCGAGCGTTGTGCGCTTGTTGACCAGCATGTCAAAGGCGTAGTCCGGCCAGATCGCGAGATTGGACCTGAGCGTGGCCACGACCAGCTGAAAGGTTGAAAGGTCCTTCGTCGGAACGAGCGGGGAAGGTGGGTGGACCGGCTGGTCAACTGTCGCTGCCAGGTCAGGCAATGGCGCGGAAGACAGGAGAGCCTCCTTTGCGCCGAAGAAATCCGTTGCCGGGCATCACGCCGCACGCCTCAACGGCACGCGCCGGGCATACACCCGCGGCCCTGCGGGCTCAAGCCCCTCACGGGTAGACCGACGTTTCCCTGACAGCAGGTTCAGGTGACACTGTATCTCGCGACAGGCTTGATTGCGTTGGCGCAGTTGCTGACCTTGGACATCTTTGCTTAGATGCCGGCTCAAGGGGGCAGGGCAACATGGATCGCAGGTCATTTCTCGCATCGGGTGCGGCAGCCATCGCGCTGGCGCCGCTGGCCACAAGGGCAGAGGCTTCCTACACCATGGCCGATGCCGACGCGTCACTCGATGCCTGGCTGAAGCAGGAGTTCGAGCGCCGCCTCGACCGTTCACCGGAGCAGGTGACGTCGCTGGGACTCGACAAGGGGCCACGTGCCGCAGCCAAGTCCCAGCTGGCCGACCGGTCCGTCGAGGCGTGGTATCGTGATCGCCGCGAGGCGAAGCAGTCCTTGCGCCAGCTCAGGGCATTCGCGGCGCTGCCGCTCTCGCCGACCGCAAGGATCAGCCTCGACAGTGCGCTGTACCGCGCCGACATCGAGGTGCGCCATGCAAGGACCTTCACCTACGGTGACGCGCGCGGCAACCTTGAGCCCTACGTGATCAGCCAGTTGACGGGCGTGTACCAGAGCACGCCGGACTTCCTCGACAACCAGCACTCGATCGAGACCGAAGCCGACGCGCAGGCCTACGTGGCGCGCATGGAGGCCTTTGCCAAGGCGCTTGACCAGAACCTCGAACGCCTGCGGCACGACGCGGCCCAAGGTGTCTATGCGCCGGACTTCGCGATCGATGCCGCCATCGCCCAGCTGAACGCACTGAAGGATGTGCAGCCCGAGAAAAGCCCCATGGTGCAGTCGCTGCAGCGTCGCGCGGGCGAGGCAAAGTTGCAGGGCAACCATGCGGCCGCGGCCGCGGGCGTCTTCGAAAAGTCCATCCGTCCGGCGGTGCAACGCCAGGTCGACGAACTCTCGGCGCTCAGGCGCAGTGCCACCCATGATGCCGGCGTCTGGCGCTTGCCCCATGGCGAGGAACTCTACGCGCTGGGCCTGAATGCCAGCACCACGACCACCATGTCCCCGGATGAAGTGCATGAACTGGGCCTGCAGCAGGTGGCGGAGCTGACGGCGCAGATCGAACCGGTACTGGCGGCGCAGGGGCTCACGAAGGGATCGCTGGTTGAGCGCTTCCAGGCCTTGAGCCAGGGTGAGCACCTCTTCGCCAACACCGACGAGGGACGCGCGGCGCTCCTGGCCTTCATCAACGAGAAGACGGCCGAGATCCGCGCCCGCCTGCCCGAGACGTTCTCGACGGTCCCGACGGCACCTGTCGAGATCCGCCGCGTGCCACCTTCAATCCAGGACGGTGCGCCGAACGGCTACGCGCAGCGTCCCAGCCTCGACGGCAAGCGGCCCGGGGCCTACTACATCAACCTGAAGGACACGGCGGACTGGCCGAAATGGAGCCTCAAGACGCTGACCTACCATGAGGCGTTCCCGGGACACCAGTTGCAGGGACAGATTGCGCAGCTCAACGCGTCGCTCCCCATCTATCGCCGCGTGGGTGGCAACTCGGCATACAATGAAGGCTGGGCGCTCTACGCCGAACTGCTGGCTGATGAAATGGGTTTCTACAGCAACGATCCGCTGGGCCGGCTGGGCTACCTGCAATCATTCCTGTTCAGGGCCGTGCGCCTGGTGATCGACACCGGCATCCACGCGCGGCGCTGGTCACGCGAGAAGGCGACCGACTACCTCATCAGCAACACGGGCCGTCCGCGCGGCGCGGCGCAGCGGGAGATTGACCGCTATTGCGTGCGACCGGGCCAGGCCTGCGCCTACAAGATCGGGCAGATCCGTATATCGGCGCTGCGCGACGAGGCCCGCAAGGCGATGGGCGCACGGTTCGACCTGAAGGGTTTTCACGACGTGGTGCTGCGCCAGGGCGGCATGCCTCTGACAGTGCTTGAAACTGTTGTCCGGGACTGGATGAAGGCGTAGGCAATCACGTCGCGGTGGCGCGACGGGAGGAAGGCTCGGATGATGCACAGGATCGGCGCGGTGGCATACGTATTGTGGGGCCTCCTGCACATGCTCGCGGCATCCGAGGCAGCGCGGCTGGCGATGTCGGTGGACGCCGGCGCGATCCAGGGACGCCTGCTTCAGAACGCTTGGAGCCTTGCGATCTTCGCACTGGTGGCAACCGTCGTGGCCATGACGATGAACTGGAACAACAGTCGCGCCGGATACTGGATCAACCTTGTCACGGTGTCGGCTGCTGACCTCGGGTTCATCATCTTCATCCTGGCGCCCGGACACCTGCCGCTCTGGCCGGGCGCATTGGGTCCTGTGCTCTGGATCGCAGGCGCACTGTTCACCACGATCGGACTTCTGGCCGGTCGCAACAGTGACGATCACGGCTGAAGCCGTATTGCAGCCCGTCGCGGGCTGTGTTTCGCTGCCTGCCCCGATCCCCGAGCCAGGTTGAAGCTGGAATGCGCCACACCCAACAAGTTTCCCGTCGAGCCGGCAGCGCCAGGCCGCTGGCCCTCGCACTCCTCATTGCGGCGTGTACTTTTTCATCTGCCCGGGCGAGCGGCCTTGACGACCTGCGCAAGGCACTGGAAGGCCTGCGCGGAACAGTGCCTGTCAAGGTGTCCCTGACAGCGCAGGTTTCGACGGTCTCGCGGGATGATGACGACAGGGTCATCAATGCGAACGGCGCGGCCACGCTGACGGTGGAGGATGGCCCGCAAGGACTTCGCCTTGCCTATCCCAGGGACATCATCGTGAAGGCAATGGCCGAGGGCGCAGGACGTCAATCCGACAGCGCGGCGCCCATTCCCACCCGAAACGCACTCAACGAACTCGACTATGCCGATGTGCACAGCATGGTGCACGCCGCCGAGACGCTGCTTGTGCGCCTCGAGGGAGCGAAGCTGAAGGCCGAGCGCAGCGAGGCGTGGAATGGAAAGCCTGCGCGCCTCCTCAGCCTCGACCTGACCGTGCCGAAGAACCAGCGCTTCGTGGACAAGCAGTCATCCACGCTCGACATCTGGATCGACGAGGCGGGCCGGCCGCTTGCCAGCCGGTCACAATCCATGTCGAAGGGTTCGGCGTTTCTCGTGGTGACGTTCGAATCCAGAGGCCGTGAGGACAGGGTCTACGGTGTCTTCGGCGACCGCCTCCTGGTCACGCGCCGCGACAGCAGTGGCAGCGGCTCGGGCGCAGGCCAGAGCGGAGAGACAAAGGCCACCGTAACGCTGCAGCCGTTGCCTTGAGAATCCGGAAGCAATCTCCCCCAAAAGCAGGGCTTTTGGGGGAGTGCCTGAGCAAGCGTCAGCGAGCGAAGGCGAGGGGGGCGGCGCTCACGTCTGTATCAAGGTGCCTGCACACAGATCAGAGCGCAGCCCCCCTCGGCCGCTTCGCGTCCACTCCCCCAATACGCTGCCGCGTCTTGGGGGAGAGGGTGACTAGAACCCGACGCGGGGCTTCGACGGAAGGCCGGCTTCACTCACGAACGACGAATAGACCAGCGTGCGGAACTCGCGGCGCACGGGATAGAAGCTCGAGGGCAGGACCTGCGTCATGAAGATGGCGATCAGGTCTTCCTTCGGATCGATCCAGAAGGTCGTTGAGGCGGCGCCGCCCCACGAATACTCGCCGACCGAGCCCGGGATCATCGTCTTCACCGGATCCATGTTCACCGAGAAGCCCAGGCCAAAGCCGATGCCGTTATAGGCCACCTCGCTGAACAGCGAGCGCGACAGCGACGGCAGGTCCTTGTTGTCCGGCAGGTGGTTGCGCGTCATGAGCTCGACAGTCTTCGGGCTCAGGAGCTGTATGCCGTCGAGCGAGCCGCCATTGATCATCATGCGGCAGAACTTCAGGTAGTCGCTCGCCGTCGAGACCAGGCCGCCGCCACCCGAGACCAGCGCGGGCGGTTCGAGATAGGGGCTCTTCGCCGGATCGTCCTGCAGGTCCATGCCGCCCTTGGGGCTCACGGAATAGCAGGCGGCAAAGCGGGCTTCCTTGCCGGCATGCACGTGGAAATCCGTGTCCTGCATGCCGAGCGGCTTGAAGATCTTCGTGCGCAGGAAGTCTTCGAACTTCATGCCCGACGCCTTGCCGACAATGTAGCCGAGGATGTCGGTCGACACGGAGTAGTTCCAGGCGGTGCCCGGCGAGAACTCGAGCGGCAGCTTGGCCAGCTTCGCGATCATCTCGTCCAGCGTGCCGTGCTTCTCGATCTCGCCGATCTTCACCTTGCGATACGCGGCATCGACATTGGTCGATTGCTGGAAGCCATAGGTCAGTCCCGACGTGTGGCGCAGCAGGTCGAGCACCAGCATCGGCCGCTCGCAGCGTTTTGTCCGGAACGTCTCCATGAAGCCGCCATTGTAGACGCCAAGGTCCTTCCACTCGGGAATGAACTTGTGGACCGGATCATCGAGCGACACGAGCCCCTGTTCCACAAGCATCATGATGGCAACCGAGGTGATCGGCTTCGTCATCGAGTAGATGCGAAAGATCGTGTCTTCGGCGAGCTTCTTCTTGCGCTCCACGTCTGCCATGCCGATGGCCGAGAAGTGGGCAATCTCGCCGCGCCGCCAGACGAGCGAGAGCGTGCCCGGCATGCGCCCGGTGTCCACGTATTTCCGCTGCAGGAACGTGTCGATGTGCTCCAGCCGCGTTGAAGACAGGCCAACGGCCTCGGGACGTACGCTCATGGATCAGTTTCCTCCGGTTTCGGTCATGTTCTGGAAATAGGTCTGGAACCAGCCAACGCCTGCCTCGTGCTTCGGGGACAGGACACCCTGGTCATAGATGCCGGCATCGATGTTGACCTGCACCTTCTCGCAGATCGACTTGTCTTCGGCCGTCACGATGGCTGAGGTCGACAGGATGCGTTGCACCGCCTGCGCATTGGCCGCAATGGCAGGCGGCAGGTAGTAGTCGTAGATGAGCCGCGTGGACGACAGCCCCATCGGCACCATCCGTTCCATCATCAGGCCGTCATCCCCGTAGGAGTTGAACCCGAGATGGGGCAGGGCGAAAGCCCAGACACCATCATAGACGCTGCTGCCTTTCTCCTTCGGCGGAGCATCATGGAAGCAGATCGCACCATCGACGCTCACCCTGTACTGCGTGGCGTCGACCTGCGCGTCCAGCATCGGGTGGACATTCGGGATGTGATAGCCCTCGAGGTAGTTCTCGACATAGATCTTCCAGTTACATGCAATGTCATGCGTGCGCCGCTCGGCGTGGACGAGGCCGCCGAAGTCCCGCGCGCCCAGGCGCCGGTCGAGCGGCGAGAGCACGTCGGCGAGCGGTTGCGCGTCAAGGTCGGCATTCACGAAGACAAAGTGGCGCCAGGTCTCCACCTTCAGCGGTACGAGGCCGAACTGCCGCGGGTCGAAGCCGCTGGCAGCACCGAAGTCGCGCGCATTGCGCAGGCGTCCGTCCAGCGTGTAGGTCCAGCCATGGTACTTGCAGGTGAATCCGCCGGGACAGCGCTCGCGGTCACCATCGACGAGCGGCCCGGCGCGATGGCGGCAGACATTGTGGAAGGCTTTCAGGCTGTCCCCGGAACGAACGACAACCAGCGGATAGCCGGCGATCGTGGCAGCAACGGCGTCACCTTCCGCGCGCAGCTCCGATGTATGAGCCATGAACAGCCATGAGCGTCCGAAGATCGCCTTGCGCTCGATGGCATGGCGGGCCGGATCCCTGTAGCGATCCGCGCGGGCGGTCAGCTGCAGGGACGCCGCATGTGTCATGCAGCCGTTCCGCCGACGGTCAGGCCCTCGATCAGCAGCGAGGGCTGGCCGACGCCGACCGGAACGCTCTGTCCGTTCTTGCCGCACGTGCCGACGCCCGTGTCGAGCTTCAGGTCATTGCCGATCATCTTCACGCGGGTCAGCGCGTCCGGACCATTGCCGATCAGCGTGGCACCCTTGACGGGCGCACCGACCTTGCCGTCCTCGATGCGGTAGGCCTCGGTGCAGGTGAACACGAACTTGCCGTTCGTGATGTCGACCTGGCCGCCGCCGAAGTTCACGGCATAGAGGCCGTTCTTCACGCTTGCGATGATCTCCTGCGGATCGTGGTTGCCGGCGAGCATGAACGTGTTCGTCATGCGCGGCATGACGGAGCAGCCATAGGACTGGCGACGGCCATTGCCGGTCGGCTTCATGCCCATGAGGCGGGCGTTCTGGCGATCCTGCAGGTAGCCCTTCAGGATGCCGTCCTCGATCAGCACGGTGCGGCTGGTCGGCGTTCCCTCGTCGTCAACCGACAGCGAGCCGCGACGCGCCTCGATCGTGCCGTCATCGACGACTGTCACGCCCGGCGAGGCAACGCGCTCGCCCAGCAGACCCGCGAACGCGCTCGTCTTCTTGCGGTTGAAGTCGCCCTCGAGCCCGTGGCCGATGGCTTCGTGCAGCAGGATGCCGGGCCAGCCATTTCCGAGCACCACCGGCATGACGCCGGCCGGTGCCGGAACGGACTTCAGGTTCACGAGCGCCTGGCGGAGCGCTTCGTCAACGCCGGCCTTCCAGGTCTCGGGCTTCATGTAGAACTCGAGCGAGCTGCGGCCACCCATGCCCTGGTAGCCCGTCTCCTGCCGGTCGCCTTCGCCGACGACCACAGACACGTTCAGGCGCACGAGCGGGCGCACATCCTGCACGCTCAGGCCGTCCGGGCGCATGATCTGCACCGCCTGCCATTCTGCATGCAGCGAGCACGACACCTGCCGCACGCGCGGGTCCTTCGCGCGCGCATACTGGTCAATGTCGGCGAGCAGCTTCGTCTTGTCGTCGAACGGCGCGGACTCGATCGGATTGGCATCCGAATAGAGCTTCACGTTTGTCTTCTGCGGGCCCGCCGCCCATGTGCCGGTATAGCCGCTCTTGACGGCCTGCACGGCGGCCGCGGCGCGCTTCATGGCGTCTTCGCTGAGGTCGGAAGCATGTGCGAAGCCGATCGCCTCTCCAGCCACCGCGCGCAGGCCAAAGCCCTGCGTCGTGTCAAAGCTGGCGGACTTCATGCGCCCGTCGTCAAAAACGAAGCTTTCGGAGAGCCGGTATTCCAGGAACAGCTCGCCGTCATCCGTGCCCTTGAGGGCATCTCCGGTGATCCGCTCGACGGCACCACGATCAAGTCCTGTGCGGCTGAAAAACAGGTCGTTCACTGACGGCATGCGCTCATCACCTCTCGCGTGGAGGCCGAAACGTAGTTCGCTTTCCGGCAAAGTTGAACATCTATTCGCCCCGCCGAGGGCGTCTGTCCGCAAGGCGGGCGAGGGGCACGTGAGTGCCGCCCGGCAAGCGTCGCGCATCATTCGCGCGCCTGTGAGGCAATTTAGCACGCATAAATTGCAGACGCGCCGTGGAGAAACATTCTGCCGGACTTTCACGGATTCGCTTGTGGCAGCAGCGGAACGCGAGTGCCGGTTGAACGCCGGAACCGCCCCGCCGGAGCAGTCATGCACATTTGAGACGGTCTTGTGGCATAAGGTCGCAATGACTGGCCACAGCCTACGCCGCTAAATCGCGTCCTCTAACATTGAATTCATGTCTGCCTAAGAGTCGTTGCCTCTTGGGCTTTTCTCTTTTCGGCTGAAATGGGGCTGTTGAAGCGCATGCGCGCATCCTTGCGAAATGGACTCACGTTCTCGACGGCGCTGATCGCGTCGTTCTTTGCCGCAACCGCCGCCTGGGCCCAGCCCACGGAAGGCTCCTATGCGGTCGACAAGCAGGTCACGCTCATGGCGCCTGCAACCGATCACATGCAGAACATCCACGACTTCCACCAGCTGCTGCTGGTCATCATCACGGGCATCACGCTGTTCGTGCTGGGCCTGCTGCTGTGGGTCATGGTGCGTTACAACGCAAAGGCCAACCCGAAGCCGGCGACCTGGTCGCACAACACGCTCATCGAAGTCGTGTGGACGCTGGTCCCCGTGATCATCCTCGGCTTCATCGGCGTCTACTCGATCCGCCTCCTCTATGAAGGCGAAGTGGTGCCGGACAATCCGGATGTCACCGTCAAGGCCATCGGCCACCAGTGGAACTGGTCGTACGAGTATCCCGACCAGGGCATCGACATCGAGCTCTCCGAAATGGCCACCGACGAGGAAGCCAAGGCAGCGGGCGAGCCCCGCCTTCTCGCCGTCAAGGAAGGCGGCCGCGTCGTCGTTCCGGTTGGCAAGGTAGTCCGCGTGATCGTGACCTCCACCGACGTCATCCACTCCTGGACCATTCCCGCCTTCGGCGCGAAGGTCGACGCCGTGCCGGGACGCCTGAACGAAACCTGGTTCAGGGCCAACAGGGAAGGCGTGTTCTACGGCCAGTGCTCCGAGCTTTGCGGCGCGCGCCACGCCTACATGCCCATCGCCGTCGAGGTGGTCAGCCAGGAAAAATTCGACGAATGGGTAGCTAAGAAGAAATCAACGGCCCGGCTTGAAGACGCATCTACTTCGCTTGCGTCACGCTAAGGGATTGGGAGCTTGAACGATTATGGCGACTGCACACAACGCTGACAGCCACGACCACCACCCGACGGGTTGGGCGCGCTATCTGTACTCGACGAACCACAAGGACATCGGCACGATGTACATCATCTTCGCGATCTTCGCGGGGTTGGTGGGTGGTGCGCTGTCCGTGGCCATCCGCGCCGAGCTGATGGAGCCGGGCGTCCAGTACTTCTCCGGTGACGAGCATCTCTACAACGTGTTCGTGACGGCCCACGCGCTGATCATGATCTTCTTCATGGTCATGCCCGCGCTCATCGGCGGTTTCGGCAACTGGTTCGTGCCGCTCATGATCGGCGCGCCGGACATGGCGTTCCCGCGCATGAACAACATTTCCTTCTGGCTCCTGCCGTTCGCCTTCCTGCTGCTCGTCATGTCGATGTTCGTCGA
>CAZYFM010000088.1:0-13545 GCA_964646885.1 uncultured Flavobacteriaceae bacterium | reverse complement strand
GCGCTTTGCCTCTCCGGGAACATCTTCGCAAAAAAATGTCATGGTCTGCGCAGGCCACGGCTGTCCGGTTCAATTTTTATGGACAG
Organism: uncultured Flavobacteriaceae bacterium; assembly: GCA_964646885.1. Classification (GTDB taxonomy): domain Bacteria; phylum Pseudomonadota; class Alphaproteobacteria; order Micropepsales; family Micropepsaceae; genus SZUA-430. The sequence goes on along the minus strand of CAZYFM010000088.1, from coordinate 13,459 downwards.
GGCGCATGATGAGGATTCTTCTCATGTTTGAGCGTTTAGCGACGATTCAGACACGAAGAGAGGTCCCCACCATGCGCCACCAGAATAGCGTCCTTCATTCCCTTTTGCAGAATGTTCCCTGGGGTACCTTCGACCGGCTTGTGGACGAACATGGTGCGGATCGTAGCGTGCGTCGCCTTTCGACGCGCAGCCAGTTCGTGGCTTTGCTTTCGGGTCAGGTAACGGGTTGTGACAGCCTGCGGGCGATCGAAACGCTGCAGCTGAACTTCGGGGCAGGCCTTTATCATGTAGGGGCACAACCGGCACGCCGTTCCACGCTGGCTGACGCGAATGCGAGGCGCAGCAGCGACGTCTTTGTGGGGCTGTTTTTCGCTGTTCTTGGGCAGGTACAATCCGGCTTCCGCCGCAAGATGCGCGAGGCGGTTCGATTGATAGATTCGACCTGCTTGCCTCTCTCGCCACTTTACCGTGACCTGGCGCTGAAGCCCTGGGTCGCCGGCACAAAGCTGCATGTCATCTACGATCCAGACACGCAAGCGCCGATCTATTTCGACATTTCTGCCGGGAACGTGAACGACATCACCATGGCTCACACGATGCCGGTCGAACCGGGCGCGACGTACGTTTTCGACCGTGGATACTGCAATTTTGCCTGGTGGGCTGCGCTGGATGCCAAGCAGTGCCGCTTCGTGACAAGGTTAAGAAAGAACACGCGGAACACCGTGCTTGGACGGCGTCACGTCTCTCCGGGAGGCGGAATCCTGCAGGACATGCGCGTCCGCCTGCCCGAGCGCCTGACCTATGCCCGATGCAATCCCATGGACAAGGACTTGCGCGAGATTGTCGTGCAGACCCAGACCGGTCACCCCATCCGGTTGATCACAAATGACCTTGCGTCTCCTGCGGAAGAGATCGCAGACCTCTACAGGCAGCGCTGGCAGATCGAGCTGTTCTTTCGCTGGATCAAACAGAACCTGAAGATCCGGAAGTTCCTTGGGACATCCGCCAACGCCGTACGCATCCAGATCGCGGTCGCGCTGATTGCCTTCATGCTGATCCACATCGCCTTCGCGGCCCAGAGGGCTGTGACCAACCTCCTGACATTCACGAGGCTCGTCCAAATGAACCTCCATGGGCACAGGAATCTTCGGCACCTGTTGTCCGACAGGCCACCCACAGCAGAACCAAAACAAGATCAGCTCAGGCTGCCCCTTTCATGAACCGGACAGCCGTGGCGCAGGCAGACCACCCACGACTTTCTTCCTTTGATGAAAGGTCAAGTCGTGGGTGGTTCGCCGGAGCCTGTCCTCGGGATGCGCGAAGCGCATGCCCGGGGGCGAACCATGACGGACTATTTGGGAAGGGGGAGTTTTGCGGCGGGCTTGAATGGCTGTAGGATATGGAAAATTCCGGAGGAGCTCCCATGTCCTACGCGCAAAATCGGATCATCCATGATGCGGATTCGCATCTCATGGAGCTGGCGGACTGCCTCGATCCCTTCATCGACCCGAAGTACCGCGCGGCATATGACGACCTGCCGAAGATCAAGCAGTGGCCGCGCGACGGCGCGTGGGTGACCGAGGCGCGGGCGCGGCAGAAGGATGCGGCGTTCCGGGCGGCGGCGGCGGAGAACATATTGCTGCGGCGTGACTATGATGCGCTGGGAGCTTTCCTGAAGGAAGACCGGCCACGGGCGCTCGACCTGCTGGGGTTCCGGAGCCAGCTGGTGTTCACGACGTGGTGCCTCAGCAATTTCGGGCTGGAGGAATCCGGTGACACGGATCTCGCCTATGCGCTGGCTACGGCGCAGAACCGGATGATGGTGGATTTCTGTTCGGTCGACCGGCGTTTCCTTCCGACGGGTTATGTGCCGCTGGCCGATTTCGCAAAGACCAGGAAGGTGGCGGAGGAGGCCATCCGGCTCGGCTGCAAGGGATTGATGATCCCCTCGCGCTGTCCGAAGGGGCATTCGCCCAGCCATGTGGGGTTTGATCCGCTGTGGGCGCTGGCGCAGGAGGCGGGGCTTCCGATCCTGTTCCATGTGGGGGGCGAGGAGAAGATCAATCCCGACTACTTCAATAACGGCATGCCGAAGGTGAAGGACTTCCACGGCGGTGAAGAGAACTTCACCTCGGTGAGCTACATGGCCATTCCCCATGCGGTCATGCTGTCCCTGGCCGCCATGATCCTGGACGGCGTGCTGGACCGGTTCCCGCGGCTGAAGATCGGCGCGATCGAACTGGGCGCGTCATGGGTACCAAGCTGGATGCGCTTCATGGATGCTGGCGCGGCCGCCTTCATGAAGGGCGAAGAGCGGCTGCAGAAGCTGTCGATGAAGCCGAGCGATTTCGTGAAGCGGCAGGTGCGCGTGACGCCCTATCCGCATGAGGACACGGGCTGGATCATCCGCAACACGAGCGACGAGATGTGCCTGTTCTCGTCGGACTTTCCGCATGTGGAGGGCGGGCGCAATCCGCTCAAGCGGTTCGATGAGAGCCTGCAGGGACTGAGCGCTGCGCAGATCGGAAGGTTCTACGCCGACAATTTCGTGGACCTGATGGGCAACGGCCTGGCGCCGGACCTGCGGGTGCGCGCTGCCGCCTGAGGTCAGGACAGGACCAGCCGGATCGTCGTGCCGGCGGATGAGCTGGCAATGTCGAGCGTGGCGCCGATGGAGGCTGCACGCTTGCGCATGTTCGCAAGACCACGGCCACCGGCGCGAGGACTTGTCGGGTCGAAGCCGGTGCCATCATCCGTGATTGTCAGCACGGAGCTGGTGCCCGAGGTGCCTGCGCCCAGCGAGATCCTGCGCGCCTTGCCATGGCGCATCGCGTTGCTGATGGCTTCCTGCAGGATGCGGCACACCTGGAGGATGGCGGTCGGGCTCAGCTTCGTGTCATGGCCCAGGTTCTCGATCTGCCAGTGAAGATCGACGCCCGCGGCCTCGCAGCGCGGCAGGAGGCGAGCGCGAAAGGTGGCAAGTGCCGTTCCAAGATCGCCTTCAGTGGCATCGAGCGAATCCACGACCAGGTAAAGATCATCAAGCGCCGCCTGCAGGCCGTCGATGAGGTTCTCGGTGCGGGCCGTGGGCGCGCGGGCCTGGATCAGCAGGCCGAGCAGCTGGGAGCCGATGCCGTCATGCACATCGCTCATGATGCGGCCGCGTTCAGCGACGAGTGTGCGTTCGGCTTCCTGGGCGCGGAGGATCTCGTGCTGGGCCTGGAGTTCGCGCTCCTTCTCGTCGATGCGTCGCGCCAGGGTTTCGTTGTTGAGCGCGGCCATCTGGTAGATCGAGATGCCGTGGCGGGCAAGACCAAAGGCGATGAAGAGAATGATCGCCATCGCGCCAAACTGGGCGAAGGCTTCGGTCATGGCGGCGTTCGGTGAGCCCCTTCCGGTAAAGAACATGGACTGGCCGAAAATGGTCGCGAGCGCCATGAACAGGCCGACACTGGCCAGGAAGATTTCGCCCCAGGCCGAGGCCGGCGCCCTCCAGTAGTGACGAGAGATGCGCCAGGCCATGAACGCGAAGGAGCTTGCGCCGAATATCGCCTGCACGTTCGAGCCGACGCCGTAGGCAATGCTGCAGACCCACAGGTAATAGGCGCCGATATCGATGACTGCAGCGACGAAGGCTGCCAGTGGCCAGAAGGCGCGCAGGCGGGCGGGGCCACTGGTCCATTCATTGGCAAAGGCTGCGCAGGCGCACCAGAGCCACGCAGCAACGAGGTTGAGGTAGATGTCCCTCCACATCTGGGGCCAGGGATAGTTCACCCAGAGCGTATGGAGTTCGCGCAGTACAAAGAGCAGCAGCGTGATCGAGATCGTCACGAGCAGGGCCCGGTTGCGGATCACGGGCGTGAGCGCAAGGGCAAACACAAGGACAATGCCGGCGAGGAACGCAATGAGCTCGGCATTGTCGTGCGTCAGGAACATGTACTGGCGGTAGTGGTCGTTGAGTGGCCCGAAGGGACCGAGGTGCACGTCACGGATGACGGCGTTTGTCGCGTTGCGTGCGACGAGGATGTCGATGGTGTTCTGGCCGCGGACCAGCTGGTGGGGCAGCAGCCTCAGAATGTAAGGGTGGAAGCCGTGCAGCGTTGAGGTCCGGCCCAGCGTGCCACGGGCCGGCGCCGCGAGCCTGCCATTCACGTGAATTTCGTAGTTGTCGCGGGCCCGGCCGATGAACAGGGCGAGGTCGGCCGTGCCCGGATCGTCCACCGCGAATTTCAGGCGCGCGACTCCAAAGCGTCCCTTGAACTGGAAGGGACGGTTGGTCTCGACGAATGCGGCGTCGGCTGCCATGCCGTATTCGGGCGCGGGAAGGCTTGCGAGTTCGAGCTTCTGGATGAGGAAGGGTTCTGCGGCGGGCTGCGTCACGCCGATCCAGCGCCACACCATGAGGCCGAGGAGCAGCCCTGCGAGCAGGGCCGAGAGGCGCCACCACGGTGCCGCTGTCGCGTTCGCGCCGGTGAACATTTCAGTCCCGCAGGTCGATCAGGCCGCTTTGCATGGCCTCGAATACCGCCTGGCTGCGAGACTTCACCGAAAGCTTGCGGTAGATGGCCTTCACGTGGTCGGCGACCGTGTGGTGGGAAATGCCCTTGCGTATGGCGACTTCCTTGTAGGAGTAGCCGCGGGCGAGTTCCGTCAGCACCTCCGTCTCCTTGTCGGTCAGGGCGACGCTGGTGGTGGGCGTGGCAGAGGGGGCCACGCGGACGCGTGCGAGGATGTGGCTTGCGACGGCCGGGCTGATCGGTGCGCCGCCCGCCACGACATCGCGGATGGCGCGTTCTGTTTCGTGGAGGTCTCCGCCCTTGAGCAGGTAGCCGTCGGCGCCGGCCTCGATCGCCTGGACGACATTGCGCACGTCGCCGAAGACGCTGATCACGATGATCTTCATCTCGTTCTGTCCGCGCGCGCGGACCTGGCGGATGAGGTCGAGGCCGCTGCCATCGGGCAGCGCCAGGTCGAGGAGCAGCACGTCGCATCCCAGCGCCACGAGCTGGCGTCCGCGTTCGAAGGTCGGGGCGACGCCGCACAGGTCGAAGCCCGGCACGCTCTCAACGGTGTCGATCAGGTGCTGGCGCAGGACCGGGTCGTCCTCGACGATGGCCACGCGAACGGGAAGTCCTGAAGGACGTGTATCTGCGGGTGGCTGGTGGGACGCTGACATGAGGTGTGTGTGACGATGCGTTGTTCGAGGCAAGTCTTGGGGGTATTCGGCTGGCCGGGCAAGTGACCGGTCTGCCGTTTGCCATGAACTCGATGGGCGATGTGATGGCAGTCACGGGGCAAAGAAGCGTTGTGGTTACCCCCATGAATTAGGGGTGGCGGACGGGTGGTGACGCAGGCAGCGTGATGTCGATGCGGCAGCCGGGCGCTGCGTCCGCGAAGGTGAGAACGGCGCCGATCGAGGCGGCTCGCTTGCGCATGCTCGTCAGGCCGCGCCCCAGGCCCGTTACGGCTTCTGGGTCGAAACCCCTGCCGTTGTCGGCGAGCGATACGATCGTGCGTCCTGCCTTTTCGAACAGGTGGAGGGCGATGCGTGTCGCCTGACCGTGACGTATGGCGTTGCTGATGCCTTCCTGGAGGATCCGGCAGAGCTGGAGCATGGTGGTGGGCGTCGACGCCGCGCCGGCGCCTGGAGCCTCGACGTTCCATTCGAGTTCGACGCCGGCGGCCTCGCATTTGGGCGCGATGCGGGCCCGGTAGGCGCCCAGGACGTGCTCCAGGTTTCCTTCGACGGTGTCGAGGGAGTCGATCACGAGGTAGAGGTCGTCCAGCGCCGCCTGGAGACCATCGGCCATTTCCTCCCGCGAGACCTTTCCGGAGCGGGCCTGGAGCACAAGGCCGAGCAGCTGCGAGCCGATGCCGTCGTGCACGTCGGCCATGATGCGGCCTCGTTCGGCGACCAGCGTGCGTTCGGCTTCCTGGCTGCGCATCATCGCATGATGGGCCTCAAGCTCGCGTTCCTTCGTGGCAATGCGGCGCGCGAGTGTTTCATTGTTCATGGCGGCGAGACGGTAGATGCCCACGCTCTGGCGCGCGAGGCCCATGGCGATGAACGCAACGATGGAGAGCGCGCCGAACTGCACGAAGGCCTCGCCCTCGACCGTGTGGAGGTAGGAGAGGGCCTGGATGAAGTCCGTCTGCGTGAGGATCGAGGCCACGGCCATCATCAGGCAGACCGTCGCCGTGAAGATCTCGCCCCAGGCGGTCGGAGGCTCCTCGCGGTAGAAGTGAAAGAGGCGCCAGGCCATGAAGGGAAAGGTCGTAAGCTCAATGCCGGCTTCGAGGACCGCGATCGAGTTGGTCGCGGTGATGACGGGCAGCGTGAGATAGGCGACCGTGATCAGGGCGGCGCAGGACACGGCGGCTCCCAGGATCAGGCTGCGCACGGCGCGGGAACCGCGGGTCCATTCATTGACGAAGGCCGCGCAGGAAAACCAGACGCCAGAGGCGAGAATGAAGAAGAGCCAGTCCCGGAAGGGCTGAGACCAGGAAATGCCGATCCACAGGATCTGCACCTGGCGCGCCAGGAAGAAGCCGAGCGTCAGCGCGATCGTGATGGTGAGTGCGCGGTTGCGGATCAGCGGCGTGATCGCAAGCGAGAACAGCAGGACCATGGCGGCGGCAAAGGCCCCGAACTCGGCGCTGTCGCGCAGGATTGTCACGGCGTGCCGATAGGCGGGCTCAAGCCGTTCTGCAGGGCCGACGAAGACCTCGCGGATATAGGGCGGCGACGTGTTGCGTGCGGCGACGATGTCGATCGTGTTTTCGCCCGCACGCAGTTGTGCAGGCATGAAGCGGACGAGGCGGGGCTGTATGCCGTCGAGGGTCGGTTGGGCGGACAGGGTTCCCGGGGCGTGGGCTGCCAGCTGGCCATTCAGGAGCACCATGTAGTTGTCCCGCACCCGTCGAATGAACAGGGCCGGGGTGGCTGTCGCGGGATCTTCGACGCGGATGATGATGCGCGCCACGCCAAACGCTGACGTGAACCTGAACGGAATGCCCTGCTGCCTGAAGCCTGCCCGTGCGACGGCGTCTCCTGTCGGTTCCGGCAGGTCCGCCATCTGGAGTTCGCGCACTTCGAGGTCGGCGATGGCAGGGGCGCCCACATCCAGCCAGTTGAAGAGGAACCAGCCGGCCAGGAAGGCTGCCATGACGGCTGAAAGGCGGATCAAGCCGGGTGCTCCGAAGGGGTCGCGGGAGTTGCCCCAAGCTTCCTGCGGCGGGGCTACGATTGCACCCCCCATGAACATGGGATGCGGGAAGGAGTAAACCCGAAAACTAAAAACCCGGCCATTGGCCGGGCATTAGTTTCAGTCTGGTGTCTGCTGATGCGCCAGGTTGCTGGCGGCCATTCGAGCTTCAGGCTTCCTCCCTCGTTCATCTCCGGTTGATCTGTGTTGAAAGCATCTAAACACGGGTAGGTAACGAAATTCCTAACAGGATGCGCGGCCTTCATTTTTTTTTGGAACGAATTTGCGCCCCGAAACGACAAAAGCCCGGCGTTTGGCCGGGCCTGGTTTGCAGTCTCTTCCGGGATGTCCCTCCCGGGCGGGGATCGCAGTGCCGTGCTTTGAGTTCCTTTCCTTAAGTCCACGGTGATGTTCGTTGAGATGATCTAACCATGCGCTGGTAAATGGCGGGTTAATGGTGCAATGCTCAAACAAAAAGATCACTGGCAGGAGACATCGCGGTGCAGCTGATTTCGAAAACCTACTGGGGTGGCGCGCCCATGAACATGCGGCGGGTGCCGGAATCCTGCGAGATCCGCAACCTGATCCTCAAGGCGCCGGACTTCCGCGAGCATCGCGGCCTGCTGTGGCTGCCGCGCGCAAATCCAAAGCCCCGCACGGGCATTGTCGTCATGCATCCGCGTGCGGACTTCACGCATCATTATGTCATTCCCCGCCTCGTGGACGCCGGCATTGCGTGCCTTGCAGCCAACACGCGCAACCCGAACAATGATGTCACCACAATCCACGAGGAGATCATCCTCGACGTCGCGTCGTGCGTGTCCTACCTCAAGAACAAGGTAGGCGTGCAGAACGTCGTGCTCGTCGGAAATTCCGGCGGCGGTGCCCTGAACGGCTTCTACCAGGCGCAGGCGAAGGCCGGAAAGGGAAAGCGGATCGCGCGGACGCCCGGCGGCCGACGCACGCATCTGAACGAGGCCGAGATGATCCCGGCCGATGGCATGGTCTACATCTCGGCGCACAAGGGCGAGGGCATGATCATGAACGAGATCATCGATCCTTCCGTCGTCGACGAGACCCATCCGCACCTGACGGATCCTGCGCTCGACATGTATGACGCACGCAACGGGTTCCTGACGCCTCGCGCGCTTGATGGCAGCGATGCCGAATGGAGCACGTATGACGACGCCTTCGTGAAGCGCTTCCGCGCGGCGCAACTTGACCGCGTCCGGCGGATCGACGGGATTGCTCGCGCGATGATCGCCGAGAACGAGCGGGCCGAGCAACTCCACAATGACCCGGACTTTGCGAAGCTGTCCCCGGAGCGCCAGCGCGAGGTGCTGCGGCGCGAGGCCTTCGAGCCCGTGCTGACGATTTACCGGACGATGGCGAACCTTCACTATGTCGACCGGCACCTCGATCCGTCCGCACGGGACTACGGGTCGATCTTCTCGCCGCGCCCGGACCTCATGAACTGGAAGTTCTTCGGCTTTGGCCGCTATGCGACGCCCCATGCCTGGCTGTCGACCTGGTCGGGTCTCTCTTCGCAGGCCAACCAGATGCATGACCTGCCGCAAATCACGGAGCCCTCGCTCTTCATCAATGCCGGCAAGGACCAGGAGATCTTCCCGAAATCGGACGCGATCCCGATGTTCAACGCCATGGCATCGAAGGACAAGACGTACGTGGACTTTCCCGAGGCGCGGCACTATTTCGAGCCGCCCTTCGGGTCGAAGGAAGCCCCTGATGTCGAAAAGGTCATGGACGTCGTAACGCCCTGGATCCTCGACCGTTTTGGGGCCTGATACCCATTGATATCGGGCGCGGGCACCCAATCTATGGGTCTCGTGCCCTTTCCAACGGAGTATCCAATGACGATCGACGCCGGCAAGCTTCTGAACCAGTTCCTGAACAGCGGCATGGCGACAGGCATGGCAGCCGGGATCCTCGGCGGAGCCCTGGCGCGCAAGGCGGGACTGGGCGACGTCGCCAAGATCGGCGGGCTCGCCCTCGTGGGTACGCTGGCCTATCAGGCATGGCAGAAGCACAAGGCCGGGCAGGCGCAGTTGCCGCCCGACCAGCGCGCCTCCGGCATCCAGGGCACGATCGGTGGCGTGCTGTCCAACATGCCGGGCGTCGGCGATTTCCTGGGCGGCCAGCAGCAGGGAGGCGCCGCGGGTGGCTTCGCGACGGGCCCCATGCCGGACACGCAGCAGCAGAACCAGCTGGGCTCTTCGGTGCTGGTCGCGATGATTGCCGCGGCAAAGGCCGATGGCGAGGTGGACCGTGCCGAAAGCCAGAAGATCATGGGACAGATGGAGCAGGCCGGCCTGACCAGCGAGGAAAAGTCGTTCCTGCTTGCGGAGATGGCGCGTCCCCTGAACATCGAGGACGTGGTCAGGCAGGCCTCGACCCCAGAAGTTGCCGCGCAGCTCTACACCGCGTCCGCGATCGTGATCGACCAGGCCAATGACCGCGAGCGCAACTACCTGGCCATGCTTGCGCAGCGGCTCAATCTGCCGCAAGGTTTCGTGCAGCAATTGCACCAGGAACTCGGACGCTAGATTGAAGCTTGAGCCCTATCTGAAACGGATTGGCTTCGACGGAACGCCGCGCGCAGACCTGGCAACGCTGCGCCGGATCCATCGCGCGCATGTGTACAGCATTCCCTATGAGAACCTGGATGTGCATTTCGGGCGCCCGGTGAGCCGGGACGTGTCCCGCATCTACGACAAGATCGTCGAAGGGCGGCGCGGCGGCTGGTGCTACGAGCAGAATGGCCTGCTGGCCTGGGCGCTGGAACAGGTCGGGTTCCGGCTCACCCGCCTTGCGGGTGCGGTTCGGCGCGCCGAGATGGGAGACATGGCGATCGGGAACCATCTCGTGCTCATTGTCCACCTCGACGAGGACTACCTTGCCGATACGGGTTTCGGGGACGGGCTGATAGAACCTGTCCCGCTTCGCGCCGCCCGCATCCACCAGGGGCCTTCCAGCTTTCTCCTCGAGAAACGCGATGGGGACTGGTGGCGGTTCCATGGCGAGCCCCGCAATGGCGAGCTCTCCTATGATTTCGAGACAACGCCCGCCGATCCGGCGCTGCTGGAGCGGCAGTGCCAGTGGCTTCAGTCGTCGCCGGAGTCCGTGTTCGTGCAGAATGCGGTGGCCCAGCGGCACCTGGCGGGACAGCACGCGGCGTTGCGTGGCTGCCTTCTCCGTATCGCCGGTAGTGCCGGAGAGACCCGCGAGCTTGCTTCTGCGGACGAGTACGTATCGACGCTTGCCGAGGTGTTTGGCCTCGACCTGCCCGAGGCTGCCTCATTGTGGCCCCGTATCATCGCGCGCCACCGCGAGCTGTTCCCCGACGGCTATCGCCCCGGAGGCTAGAGACCCAGCCGCGTGAACTGCTCCGCCGGCGCCTCGACGGAGCGCAGGGCTGCCGCCAGCATCTCCTTCATCGTTGCCTCGTGGGGCTCTCCTGCGCGGTTGTGATCTTCCGCAGGGTCCTCGACGGTGTCGAAGAGGTGGTGGCCGGTGAACTTCGCCCAGGCCCAGAAGGGCACCTGGTTGGAGATGTCCCAGACCTGCTTGATCACCGGAACATTGCTGCCGGGCATGCGGCTCAGGAAGGCGCGGTCGTCGGGCAGCGGCAGTTCCTGCTCGCGCGACAGCACGTGCGTGGGCATGGTCGACCAGCGGTTCGACATCATCGCAAGCGGCTCGTTCTTTCCTTCAGGCGCACGCGCATACTTCCAGCGTCCATCCGTGATGTGCACCTCGCGTCCCCAGACGCCCATCAGGACCCAGTCGCGGACCGACGTTGCCGTGCCCTCGATGAGGGGGCGCAGCGACTTGCCATGCGTGCGCTGGCGGACTGACACGTCGAAGATGTCCGCGAGGGTCGCGAACAAGTCGACGCTCGTCGTCAGCGCGGGAACGTTGCGCGGGGTCATGCCGGGCCAGGCGACCAGGAGCGGGATCCGTCCCAGCGTGTCATAGATCGGCACGCCCGGCTTGCCCCAGATGTCCTTCTCTCCGAGATAGTGTCCATGGTCCGTGCAGAGGATGACGGCGGTGTCCTTCCAGAGATCGTTGCGGTCGATCGCATCGAGCACCTTGCCGAGCCAGTGATCGATCATGGTGAGCTTGGCACCATACTGCGCGCGGACCTGCCTCGCCTGCCGCTCCGTCAGCGTGCCGCCCGAGACTGCGCCCTTCATGTAGGGAGGCCAGATCAGATGCGGACCTTCCCAGGTGTCGTCGTACATGGACGCATAGGGCTCGGGCGTGTCGAAGGGCTCGTGCGGGTCAAACTCGTCCACGAACAGCATGAAGCGCTTGTGGTGGCCGGCATTGTCGTCGAGCCAGCGCGCGGCTGCCGCCATGGTGCGCGGTCCGGGAAAATCTTCCTCTCCCTTGAACCAGCCGCGGGCATTGTCATAGGGCATGTGGCCGCGACCGAAGCGCGGTGCACCCGCCCAGCTCGGGTCGGGGCGGGTCTTCCACGGATCGCCTTCATGGCCACGCTGGTAATCCCAGGCGGAAAAGTCGACGTGATAGTTCTCGCCGCCGGTTTCGAAGAGATGCGGATGGTCGGAGATCAGTTGCGTGGTGACGCCGGCCTTGCGCATCGGGTGCGTGATCGCGTCTTCCCAGAGTTCCACCGAGCCCCACGGACGCCAGAGGAAATCCCATGTCCCGCAGAGTATATCGTGGCGTGCCGGCATGCAGGGCAGGGCGCCCGTGTAGTGCGTCGTGAAGCGCATTGCGCGCGATGCAAGCCTGTCGATGTTCGGTGTACGGAACTCCTTGCCGCCATAGGCCCCGAGCATGTGCCTGTTCAGGCTGTCGAGAAGCAGGACGATGACGTTTGTGGGCTTGGCCATGGGCGCGCGCTCGACGTTCGGGCATAAAAAAACCGGCGTCGCCCCTCACGGGCTGACGCCGGTCGGAAATTCGTCCGAATTGCCTATGAAAGCAATTTCAAACGGTCTGCCGAGATGCGTCCGTCGCGGCCCGGTGCCGTTTCAAAGCTGACCTTCTGACCTTCAGCGAGGGACTGGATGCCCGAGCGCTGGAGTGCGGTGATGTGAACGAACACGTCCTTTCCGCCACCCTCCGGCGCGATGAAGCCGAAGCCCTTGGAGGTGTTGAAAAATTTAACCACGCCTGTCGTCATAGTCAGTCTATTCCTTCAATTACATTGGCCGCGCCGCAGACTGCCTGCGGGCGTACCTACTGCGCTTGACTTGTTCTTGAGGAAGATGCCGGCGGGACGCGGAGCCAACACCATGGGCATCTCAAAGGCCATACTGGTATCAGGCACTTGCGGCACGTCTTCATGCACGTCGGTAGACAAAGCCATTCGCTGAAAAGAACATGGCGAAGCTTGTTTACGGGTGCAAGCGGGATTTTGTTGGTGTGTGACCGTGTCAATGCGCTTGACAGCCAAAAAAACTGCCCAAACCTGCGACATCCGACGTGTCACACGCGTGAAATTGTCAGCCCGAAATGCCTTCAATGACGGCTCGTCGCAGCGTCTCGGTGTCTGATTCACCGTGTCGGGCGAGGTCCACCAGGCGACGTGCCACTTCGGCGCGCATCGCATCCGGCAGAGGAGACGCGGGGCATCCCCGCCGGCGTTCGAGTTCCGAAACCGCGTCGTCAAAAACTTCACGGATCGCACGCACGACTTCCGGTCTCAGCGTGTTGAAGGTCGTGATGTGGTCGTTGTGCATCTAGTCCTCCCGGATGTCCTCGCGGCGCTTCGGCTCGCTTGTCCGCACTGTTCACGCTCGTCGGCAAATCAGTTGCGAAGCGGTCATTTTATCTTCAACCCGGTGGTGTCACGAGATGAATTGCGCATTGTGCAGCGCGAGATTTTTGCTGCATGCCAGCATCGTTTCATCCGGCCAGGCCGTCGCGGCGGGTGGCGGCTTTGGTTACGACCGCGCCAGAGCCGCAATCATGCTGAAGGAACATCAGGGGCTGGCGGAAAATTCTGGCGAAACCCGCGAGCCAGCCGAACGAAAATTGCCTCGGGGGGATTTGAAGATTTGGTGTGCACGTGCTAACCACCCCGCCTCGTCGCAGGCGAGGATGGGTGGTCGAGTGGTTTAAGGCACCGGTCTTGAAAACCGGCGAGGGTTTACGCCCTCCGTGAGTTCGAATCTCACCCCATCCGCCACGTGCGCTTCAGGGACGTCCATCCGGTCCGTCAGAAGCAACAGGGTCAGGCTGCGCTTTGAGCCGACTGC
>CAZYFM010000087.1:0-14265 GCA_964646885.1 uncultured Flavobacteriaceae bacterium | reverse complement strand
CCAAATGCACTTGCGATGCATCCGGGGCCGTGCCACGTAACTCCTTGATCGCATTGGGATTGGGGGAAGCCGCGGGGGCGGCAAGATCCTGGCGCGAGGATTTGGGGACTTCATGTTGATCTGGTGGGTACGTGCCTGCCTGGCCGCCGTTGTGCTGGCCATGGCAGTGCCTGTTCATGCTGCTGATGTTGTCGGTCGTGCGACCGCGATCCGGCCCATGGCGACACAGGCTCTTCCTCAGAACAGGCCCGTGCCGCTCGGGCTCAATGCTCCCATCTTCCAGTTTGGTGCGCTGCAGACCGCCCCCAACGGCGCGCTCCAGGTGACGTTCCTCGACAACAGCCGGCTCAGCATGGGACCTGCATCGTTCCTGGTCGTTGACCAGTACGTGTATGCCGGACCGGGCGGCGCGGGCCGCCAGGTTGTGCGCTACACGAAGGGAGCCTTCCGCTTCGTGTCGGGTTCGATGCCGAAGGATCGCGTGCAGATCGACACGCCAACAACATCCATCGGCATTCGCGGCACGACGATCCGCACGCTGGTGACCGAAGACGGAACGACGACGGTTGGCCTCGATGAGGGCGATGCGTTCGTGACGTCGAAGCAGACGGGGCAGACGATCTACCTGTCGCCCGGCGAGAAGGTCACGATCAAGCCCAGCGGAGAAGTCGGCGAGATCCAACTTGGCAAGGTGGAGGGCTGCCCATGAGCCGCTTCCGCACCATGCGCCGGGCGCTTCTGGCCACATCCGCCCTTGTTGCAGCAATCAGCATTCCTGCCGCGCGTTCTGACGAAACAGTCTCGGGCGGGGCAACGCTGGACCTTGTTGGCGGCACTGTCTTTCACAACAACCTGGTGCTGGAAGACGGGATCCTGATCAATGGCACGTTCAACGGGTCTGTCCTGTTTGACGTTCGCAAGGGATCCATAGACGCCGTACTGGCAGGCACGGGCGCTCTCGTGAAATCGACGAGCGATACCGTTACACTGACAGGAACCAACACCTATACAGGCCTTACGACGATCAATGCCGGCACGCTGGTCGTCGACGATGGCGGCACACTCGGTGCTGCGGGCGGCGACCTGGTCATCAATGACGGCGGAACGCTGAACCTGATGGGCACAACACAAACGGTCGGTGCCCTGAGCCTGACCGGTGATGCCGTTGTAACGGGTGGAATTTTCGCACCCGATCCCCATGCATTTCTCACGGTGTCCAGCGTCGTGGCAACGACCGGCCTTGGAGAAACGGCCGCGATTGATGTTGACCTGAGTACCAGCGGCACGATCACGAAGAACGGCTTGGGTACGCTTCGCCTTGGCGGATTTCCAAACAGCATCATTTCCGGTCCGATCAATGTCAACGCCGGAACGTTGCAGCTTGTCTGGCAGAACGGTCCGGGGGCTCCCACCATCAACATGAATGGTGCATCGACCCTGTCGCTCAACAACGGTACCGGAAACGGCCAGAATTTTTACAATCCAGTCAATCTCAACTCGGCTGGCGTTGACATCAATGTTGCCACGAACATTTCAGTCCAGCATGGCGTGATTTCCGGCAGCTTCGGCCTGGAGAAAACCGGTGCCGGCACACTGGGGCTTGCCTCGGCCAATACCTATACCGGCCTGACGACCGTTTCGAACGGCTACATCCAGCTCCAGGATGGCGTGTCGTCCCAGTACGGGTCCATTGCCGGAGACATCGCGCTCACGGGTGGTTCGCTGGCATTGGTCCGCACAGACTCCGCCATGAACCTGACCGGCAATATCAGCGGCACTGGCCAGGTATACTCTGACTTCCTGTTCGGTTCCGGCGTTCTCTCGGGCAACAACACCTTCTCCGGTGGGGTTTTCCTTTTCGGTGGCACGTTGAAGGCGGGGTCATCGAACGCATTCGGCAGTGGCATTATCGGCGGGATGCCGGGAACCCTGCTGGACCTCAACGGTTTTGATGTGACGGTTGGCGGGTTGAGCGGAGGCCAGTACGACCTAGATGGCCGTTTGCTCACACTGGCGGGCACCACTGGATATGCTTCCGGCAGCACCTTCACGGCTGGCAACCTGACGCTGGCCAACGGCTCCCAGCAGGTATTCGACGGTGTTGACCTGTCTCCGATTTCGACCCTGACCGTGAATGGCAGCGCTGTATTCTTTGGCTCGAGCAACATCGCCGCAGACACGATCGCCCTGGGAAGCACGGGCACGCTCAACATCGAGGGCGTTGGAACGAGCGGCTACGTGGCGCCAGAGATTTCAGGCTCCGGTGCGATTGCGCTTGGCGACAGGCGTCTTGAAACCGGTGGCAGCAATGCCAATACCACCCTGTCCGGGACCATCTCCGGCTTTAACGGTTCGCTGAAGAAAGTTGGCTCGGGCACGCTGACGCTTTCCGGAACGAATACGTTTACGGGTGGAATTGAAGTTGCGGGTGGAACGTTGAGCCTTGCCAGCAATGGCGCGGCGGGCACGGGTTCCATTACCACCACGGGTTCGGTCATCGACTACGGTGCCGGCGTTAACAACGCAGCCCCCATCATCCTCAACTCGAACACGACACAGCTGCAGGTCACGAGTTCCGCCACACAGTCGGGTGTGATCAGCGAGACTGGTGGTTCGAGGCCGCTTGAGAAAATCGGCAACGGTGTTCTCACCATGACGGCGGCGAACACCTATACGGGAACCACGACGATCAGCGCAGGTCGCATCATCCTGTCGGGCGCCGGCGAGATCCTTGGCGACGTGCATATTGCGAACAACACGCCCAACGACTTCTTCGAGATCAGCAAGAGCGCGAACTGGACTTATGGCGGCGTGATCTCAGGCTACAACGTCGCGCTCACCGGATCGGGTACTACGACCTGGACGGGGGAGAATACTCACGCCTACACGGGTATCACCGACGGTACGCTGACATTCAGCGGTGCGGGTACTCTTGGCGCCGCGAATACCTGGGTGCTGATGTCAGGCGGCATCGTGGACCTGAATGGCACGACGCAGTCGGCCGGGATATTCACGCTTTACGACGGCGGCACAGGACTGGTCACGAACGGCAACCTGAACGTTTCGAGCGTCTTCTATGCCGACAGCGGAACCATGGCTGCCAATCTGGGCGGCGCGGGTGCCCTGGCGAAGTTCAGCGCTGGAACGTCCATCGTGTCCGGTTCGAACAGCTATGGCGGTCAAACCCTGATCAATGGTGGCACGCTCGTTGCGCAAGGTGGCAGCGCCATCACCGACACCAGCGTGGTGACGATCGCGTTGGGTGCAACGCTCCAGATCGATAGCGACGAAACCATTGGCAGTCTTGTGGGTGCCGGGAATGTCGGGTTGGGTTCCAACACGCTGACAACCGGCGTGAACAACACCGACACGACTTTCACTGGCGTCATTTCCGGCTCGGGTGGTCTGGAGAAGGCTGGAACGGGCATCTTCACCCTTACGGGCGGCCACACCTATACGGGGCTTACCACGGTTTCCAACGGGCGATTGCAGTTGGGCACCGGTGGGACGATCGCGGGGGACATCCACGTTGTCGACAATGGCCTTGGCTGGTTCGATTTCGTCCAGAGCGGTTCCTATACCTATTCAGGGGTGCTGTCCGGTGGCCAGATATCGCAGAGCGGTGCCGGCACGACCACGCTGACAGGCGCCAACACCAACAGTTACCTGGGCATTGGCCAGGGAACGCTGACCGTCAGCGGCCTGGGCACGATCGGTGCGTCCAACATGGAAGTCGGTCTTTCCGGCTTTGGGAGCACCGCGACGCTGGACCTTGGCGGCACGACGCAGAACATCTCGTTGCTGACGATGTTCGACGGGTACGACAATGCCGTCGTCAACGGGACTTTGAATGCCAGTACCTTCCTGTTTGCCGAGGAAGGACTTATCAGCGCCAACCTCACGGGTACGGCCACGCTGGTCAAGAATGGCAGCGGAACCACGACGCTCAGCGGCTCGAACACCTATACCGGGCAGACCACGATCAATGCCGGCACGCTCGTGCTTCAGGGCGGAAACGCCATCGACAACGCGAATGCGGTGACGATTGGTGCCGGTGCAACGCTGCAGCTGGATGGTGACGAGACCATCGGAAGCCTGGCGGGAGGCGGCAATCTCGCGCTGACGACGAAGTCGCTCACTGCGGGCGGCAACAACGGAACGACCCTGTTCACCGGTACGATCTTTGGTGGCGCGACGAGCAGCCTGCAGAAGGCCGGAACGGGAACACTCCACGTCGTTGGCAACATGAACCAGGAGTCGACGACCGTTACGGCCGGCCAGCTCAATTTCAACGGTACGGCGCTTGGGAACATCGCGGTCAATGCCGGTGCGGTCCTGTCGGGCACCAACACGATCAACGGCAACCTGATCAACCTCGGAACGGTTTCTTCAGGAAACTCCCCCGGTACAACGACGGTTCTCGGCAACTACACGGGCGGTGGTACGCTCGACGTCGAAGTGCAGTTCAACAATGCTGGTTCGCCCGTCAATGGCATCACGCATGATTTCCTGGATATTGCAGGCAACGTACTGGGCGCACCCACGACGGTGAACCTGCTGACGTTTGCGCCGTCCGGTGCGCCGGCGGCCACGGTCGGCAACGGCATCCAGATCGTACGCGTCAGTGGTACGACGACGGGCAGCGACTTCACGATGACGAGCTACCTGCTCGGCAGCTACTATTACGATGTGGCTTACATTGCCAACTATTCAGGATCCGATGACGGCTACTTCCTGCAGAGTTCGCTGGCAACCCCGGGATGTTCGGTTGGCGGCGGAGATGACGCCTGCTTCATCGACAACACAACGAACCAGACCACACCGGTTGATGCGCTGGGGGGCAATGACACGCTTCAGCTGACGGGCGCTACGAATTTCAACTTTGATGTTTCGACCATTGGCAGCGTCTACACGAACTTCGAGGTGTTTCAGAAGGCTGACACCAGCACGGTCACGCTGACCGGCACCACGTCCGAGAGCACGCTTGGCTTTGACATCCAGAATGGAACCCTGATCGCCGGAACGAACCAGCTGGGTTCACTGGGTCGCGTGAATGTGTTTACGCCCGGAACGCTCGAAGTTTCGAGCAGCCTGACGGTCGGATCCATTGCGGGCACCGGAACCATCGACCTGGTGGGCGGCGATCTCCTGGCCGGTGGTGACAATACCTCGACCACATTCTCTGGCTCGCTCGTCGGTGCAGGCGACTTCCAGAAGCAGGGAACGGGTACCCTGACCCTGTCGGGCACAAATACGAATACCGGCCTTGTATCGATTATTGGTGGCGTCCTCGAAGTGTCGGGCAGCGCTGCGATCAGCGATGCCAGCCAGGTCGTTCTCGCTCCCGCCGGTACGCTGCGTCTTCTGGATGGCGAAACAATCGGGTCGATCTCCGGCTCGGCTGGTTCGTCTGTCGACCTTGGCGCGAACACGCTCACTGTCGGCGGCGACAACTTGAGTACAGCGTTTGCTGGTGTCATCTCCGGTTCGGGTGATTTCGAAAAGCAAGGTGCCGGAACGCTGACGTTGTCGGGTGCGAACACGTTTACCGGGAACATGTCGCTGTTTGATGGCGGCCTGACAATCGCGGGTGCGGGCACGCTTGGCGCATCGACTGTCGACCTGTTTGTACAAGGCACTCTTGACCTTGGGGGCACGACGCAAACCGTGGGCTCCCTGGGCATGTCATTGGGAACGATCCAGAACGGCAGCCTGATCGTCAACGGCAGCACCTTTGCGCAGGATGGAATCATCAGCGCCGACCTGACCGTGACCGGAAGCTTCGACAAGGCCTTTGGCAGCGGGAGCCTGACTCTGTCGGGTACCAACACGCTGTCGAGTGTCGGTATCGGCGAGGGTACACTTGTCGTGGCGAATGACGCCGCGCTCACCGACACGGCTTCGGTGAACATGTCATATTTCGGCTTTGGCGTAGGACCCACGCTGCAGATCAACACCAACCAGACGATCGGCAGTGTCAGCGGCGACATCAACAGCGTGATCAACCTTGGTTCGAACGTGCTCACGACGGGTGGCAACAATGCCTCGAGCACCTTCAACGGTTTCGTGAGTGGGTCGGGCGGCCTGACAAAGACCGGCACGGGAACCTTCACGCTGGCGGGCACAGGTGCCTACACAGGTACCACGACTGTTAACGGGGGAACGCTCGCCCTCTCGGGTGGAAGCGCACTCAGCGATGCCGGCGTCGTCGTGGTGTCGAGCGGAGCCGTGCTTGACCTGCTGTCGAGCGAAACGATTGGCAGCCTCGATGGTGCCGGAAATGTCTCTCTGAGTGGCAACCTGACCACCGGTGGCAATGATGCATCGACGGTCTATTCGGGTTCGATGTCCGGCGCCGGTCAACTTGTGAAGACCGGCACGGGTGCGATGACCCTTACCGGCGCCAATACACATACGGGTGGGACAAACATCACGGGCGGCATCCTGCAGGTCTCGGGGGTTGGTACGCTCGGCGCGGCCAGCGGATCGCTCGATCTTTCCGCCGGCGCGGGCCTTGACCTGGGTGGTACGTCACAGACAGTCGGCAGCTTCACGTCATCGGGCGCCGTATACAACGGAACCCTGACGGTGACCGGCCTGACAACACTGTTTGCCGGCAATGCCAGTGCCAACCTGAACCTCGCAACGCTGAACAAGAGCGGTGCGGGCGCGGCCACGCTGTCGGGAACGAACAGCACGGGTGCCGTGAACGTACTTGGTGGCTCCCTGGTCCTCTCGGGTGGCAGTGCGATCAGCGACAGCAGCGCCGTCAGCGTTGCGGGTGGCAGCAATCTTGTACTTTCGTCGTCAGAGACCATTGGCAGCCTCACGGGTGCCGGCGGGGTCAGCCTTGGCGGTGGCACGCTGCTGACGACCGGCGGGGACAACAGTTCCACGACTTTCTCCGGTGCGATCTCGGGAACGGGCAAGCTGGTGAAGACCGGCAGCGGGTTGTTTACCCTGGGCGGATTGAACTCCTTCACGGGCGGTATCGACATCGTGCATGGTGGTATCCGGCTCCTGAACAACAGTGCGGCCGGTACGGGACCGATCACCACCTACGGATCGGTGATCTCCTATGCCAACGCCGTGAACAATGCTGCGCCGATCATCCTGAGCAGCAACACGACCCAGCTGGAAGTGCTGGCCGCCGATGCGGCCATCCAGTCGGGTGCGATCAGCGAAGTTGGCGGATCCCGTCCGCTTGAGAAGATCGGCACGGGAACGCTGACGCTTTCCGGTCCCAACAGCTTCACGGGGCCTATGACCATCACGGCCGGAACGCTCAACGTGACGGGCGGCAGTGCCCTTTCGAACAGCGCGGCGGTGAATGTGGGCGCGGCAGGCACCTTCAGCGTGTCAGGCAGCGAGACGATCGGCAGCCTCGCGGGCAGTGGCATACTCAGCCTCGGCTCGGGTACCACGCTGACCACTGGCGCCGACAACTCATCCAGCCTTTTCTCGGGTACTTCGTCTGGCCTGGGCGGCCTGACGAAGACCGGAACCGGCACGATGACGCTGACCGGTACCAACGCCTTTGGCGGCGCACTCAATGTCGCGGGAGGCAACCTGACCGTAACGCCGTCTGGCTCACTGAACGGCATGTCGTCCTTCAGCGTGCTGGGTGGTGCCTCGGCCTTCCTCGGTGGCTCGGTGCAGGGTGTCAACGGTGGTGGCATGACAGGTGCCGGTCTTGGCGCGCTGTCGGTGAATGCCAGTGGCACACTCTATCTGGATGACAACACGTCCCTGTCCGGCACGACGCTCAACCTCGCGTCCGGCTCGAACCTGAACCTGTTCCTCACGACGAACACGTCACAGTATCCGCAGATCAGCCTGTCGGGATCCGCGAACATCGCGAACGCGAATGTGGGCGTCTATCTGGATCCGATCAGCTTCTCGGGTACGCTGGCGACCTCGTTCACGTACAGCAACGTGATCACGGGCTCGGGTGTTACCGGAACATTCGGGACGGTCAACCTCGCGCAGTCGCCGAGCGGCCTCTTCACGGTGGCGGGGATCTACACGCCGACATCGGCCGGCCTCCAGGTCACGCGCAATGCGTTCTCGACCCTCGGCGGGAATGGCGGCAACCAGGACAGCGTCGGCGATGCGCTTGAAGACATCTTCATCAATGGTCCGACCGATCCGGATCTGCTGAACCTGTTCACCGTCATCGGCTCGACGCCGGCGGGCGGTGTGCCGGCGATCTACACCGCGATCTCGGGCGCCGAGAATGCCGAGAACACCGGCAACAGCCTGCGCACCGACGATCCGTGGAAGCAGTCGGTCGCCGAACGCGTGAATGCGGCGCGCACGACGGGCTGCACGGTAGCCGGCGAGACGTGGTGCCTGCGGCGCTACGCGCAGGCGACGACCAATGGCGGGGACGTCATGTCCGACATCCAGGGCGACCCGACAGCGTTCGACTGGCTCGAGACAGGCATTCGCGATGCGGGCAGCTTCTCCGTGTGGGGACGCATCATCGGCGCCTGGGGCGAGACCTCCGGCGACGTGAACGGGCCGGGCTCGACGCAGACGACGGGTGGCTTCATCGGTGGTGCCGACCACGTGTTCAATTCGCTTCTGCTGGCCGGCGTTGCCATGCAGTATGTCGAAACGGATGTCGACTACGACCAGAGCCGCAACGGATCGCTGATCCGCTCGGGCCAGATGGGTGCCTATGTATCTTATGGCGGTGCGGAAGCCTTCGTGAACGGCAATATCAGCGTGATCGGATCGCAGGCCAGCGCCAAGCGTTTCATGTCGATCGGCCTGATCGACTATGACGTGGAAAGCCTGGCGCGGAGCTGGACGGTCACGGCCTCGGTCGAAAGCGGCACGATCATGGAGATCGATGGCTATCGCTTCGAACCGTCGCTGGCCTTCAATTACCAGGCCGCGCATCCGCTGGATTTCGAGGAGAAGGGTGGTGGCGGCCTGTCGCTGATCGTTCGTCCGGATGACTCGCAGTCGCTCCGCTCGATCCTGAGCGCACGCCTGTCGCGCGTCTATGACGTGGGTGATCGCAAGCTGGTGCCGCAGCTGCGCATCGACTGGCGCCATGAAATGCTGGATCGCCGCCAGGAGTTCTCGGCCGCGTTTGCCGGGGATCCGACCGTGTTCTTCGACATTGACGGTGCCGTCTATGCGCGCGACGTCTTCGCGGCCGGCGCCTCTGTGACCATGCCGATCACGGGCCGCATTACCGGCTACGTGGACGCGCAAGGCGCCTTCAGCGAGGACAGCACCTCGGCGATGGTGTCGGTTGGCGGACGCGCGACCTGGTAGTGCCCGGGGCAGGCAATCCGATGCCGGGTTGCCTGCGTATCCATCCGGATGGAAGCTGCGCCGAAGAGCGGTACATTAAGGATTGTCCTGGGAGACCAGCTCCTGCCGGAGCTGACCTGCCTTGCGGGTGGTGATCGCACCCATGATGTCGTCCTCATGGCGGAAGTCATGGCGGAGGCGCGCTACGTCAACCATCATCGCAAGAAGCTGGCGTTCTTCCTTGCAGCCATGCGGGCCTTTGCACGGGAGCTGCGAGAGGCCGGGTGGCGCGTCGACTATGTGGCGCTGGACGATCCGGAAAACACGGGATCACTGACCGGTGAGGTCGAGCGCGCCGTGGCGCGGCATGCGCCGCGGGGCATCGCCACGACGGCGGCATCCGAGCACCGCGTTCTCGGCCTGCAGCAGGAATGGGCGGCGCGCCTGGGCTTGCCGGTGGAAGTCTTCGAGGACGGGAAGTTCATCTGCTCGCGCGAGACGTTCGCGGCTTGGGCCCACGGCCGCAAGCAGTTGCGCATGGAGTATTTCTATCGCGAGATGCGCCGGCGGACCGGACTTCTGATGGACGGCGATGAACCGGTTGGTGGTCAATGGAACTATGACCAGGAGAACCGCAAGCCCGCCCGCGCCGATCTGTTCATGCCGAAGCCTCTTGCGTTCAGGCCGGATGCGGAGACCGCACGCGTGCTCGACCTGGTGGAACGCCTCTTTCCTGAAGGATTGGGTGCGCTGCGTCCGTTCGGCTTTCCGGTGACGCGTCGCGATGCGCAGAAGGCGGCCGACCATTTCATTGCGCACATGCTGCCGCACTTCGGGGACTACCAGGACGCGATGCTGAAGGGTGAGCCCTTCATGTACCACAGCGTGCTGTCGCCGATGCTGAACGTGGGGCTCCTTGATCCGCTTGATCTTTGCCGTGCGGCGGAGGCGGCCTACCGCCAGGGCCGGGCGCCGCTCAATGCAGTGGAGGGGTTCATCCGGCAGGTCATTGGCTGGCGCGAGTATGTGCGAGGCATCTACTGGCTGGCGGGACCGGGCTACACGAAGCAGAACGCGCTGAACGCCACGCGACGCCTGCCGTCCATGTACTGGACGGGCAAGACCGACATGGCCTGCATGAGCGACGTGATCGGGCAGACGCTGGAACATGCCTATGCGCATCACATCCAGCGCCTGATGGTCACGGGAAACTTTGCGCTGCTGGCGGGCATTGATCCGCATGAGGTGCACGAGTGGTACCTTTCCGTCTATGCGGATGCGCTGGAGTGGGTGGAGGCGCCCAACACGATTGGCATGAGCCAGTTTGCGGATGGAGGCTACCTGGCTTCAAAGCCCTACGCGGCAAGTGGCGCCTATATCGACAGGATGAGCAACTATTGCCGCGGCTGCCGGTACAAGGTGAAGCAGCGGACCGGTCCGGATTCATGTCCCTTCAATTCGCTGTACTGGGATTTTCTCTCGCGGCACCGCGCGCGCTTCGAGGGCAATCCGCGCATGGCGCAGATGTACAGGACCTATGACCGGTTCTCCGACGCAGAACGTGCGGCGCTGCATGAGCGGGCCAGTGCGTTCCTTGCGCAGCTGGACTAGCGCGCCTTCCGGCAGCGGTCCGAGCAGAACCTCACGTTCTCCCAGTCACGCGCCCACTTCTTGCGCCAGGTGAAGGGGCGACCGCAGGCGGCGCAGTCCTTCCTCGGAAGGGCTGACTTTGCGCGCTTCGTGCCATTGGCTGTGTTGCGGACCTGACGTGCCATGATCTGCAAGGGCTAACGCGGAAGGGGTGTCGGCGGCAAGGCGCGGCCGGCGTCGCTACGTCATGTTGCCGTTGCTTGGGGCTTGCGCCGGTGCCGACGTTCTTTAGTCTGCAGCATCACATTTCACGGAGACCACTGCCGCATGCGCCTCGTTGAAGCCCGCGACCTCGACAGCATCGACTCCTATCGCCTGGTGGAGCGCGATGCGCCGGTGCCCGAGAAGGGGCAGGTGCTCCTGCGCGTGAAGGCCTGCGGTGTCGGCTATGTCGATGCGCTGGTGGCGCTCGGCAAGTACCAGGTCAAGCCGCCGCTGCCGCACACGCCGGGGATGGAAGTCAGTGGCATCATCGAGGCCGTGGGGCCCGGATGCGAACCGCTCAAGCCCGGACAGCGCGTGCTTGCGCAGGCCATGGGTGGATTTGCCGAGCAGGTCGTTGTTGCAGCCCCGCTGATCACGCCCATTCCCGATGCGCTGGACTTTGCCGCAGCGGCCGGGTTTCGCGTCAATTACCTGACGGCCCTTCATGGCCTGCAGGATCGCGCGCGCCTGGCGTCGGGTGAGACGCTGCTCGTGACGGGGGCTGCGGGTGGCGTGGGGCTTGCGGCCGTTCAGGTGGGCAAGATCCTCGGGGCGCGGGTCATTGCCTGCGCGAGCACGGAGGAGAAGCGGGCCTTCGCGCGTCAGCACGGCGCGGATGACGTGATCGACACGCAGGCTGAAGGCTGGCGGGACCGCCTCAAGGCGCTGACCGGCGGGAAGGGCCCCCATGTCATCTTCGATCCGGTCTGTGGTCCGCTGTTCGAGCCGGGCTTCAGGTCGCTGGCCTGGGGCGGGCGGCACCTCGTCGTCGGCTTTGCCGGCGGACCCATTCCGTCGCTGCCGTCGAACCTCACCCTGATGAAGGGTGCGGGGCTGCTGGGTGTCGACGTGCGGCAGTTCATGATGTTCGAGTGGCAGCGTGCGGGCGCCCATGTGCAGCAACTGCTGGGCTGGGTGGCGGAAGGACGCCTCGCACCACCGGTCGGGCGCGTGTTCGCGTTCGAGGCGTTCCGTGAAGCGCTGACCTATGCGCTCAGTGGCAAGGGGCTCGGCAAGACGATCCTGGCGGTCGGCTGAATGAAAAGGGCCGGCTCCATGGCCGGCCCCTGATTTCCAGTATCGCAGGTGTCGCGCTTACTTCGGCGCGCTGGCCTTCTTGATGTAGGCAATGACGTTCGCGCGGTCCTGCGGCTTGCGCATGCCGGCATAGGTCATCTTCGTGCCAGCCACCTTCTTGCGCGGATTCTCCAGGTACTCCGAGAGCGTCTGCTCGTTCCAGGTGAGGCCGGAATTCTTCATCGGTCCCGAGAAATTGTAGCCCGCGAGCGTTCCTGCCTTGCGGCCGACCACGCCGTGGAGCGAGGGGCCGATGCCATTCTTGCCCACCTCGATCTTGTGGCATGCCGCGCACTGGCGGAAGGAGTTCTCACCAGCCGTGGCGTCGCCGGTGAAGGTGGCGCCGGTGGCGTCCTTGATGACGGTCGGGGTGGGGGCGGGTGCGGAAGCCGCTACCGCTGCACCGATCGCGAGCGTGACGAGAGAGACGCCAAGTCCGAAGCCTGCAATGAGAGAACGCATGGAGTTTACCTCAGTGGAAATGCCTGACTTACATGCCAGCTAGATGTGCCCGAAACATGGCGGATTCCAGCCTGCAATTTGCCGCGTTGGCGAAGGTTCCTGCGACGCGTTTGCGCGTCGGGCCCGCGTGAAACGGGCCTGACGCAGGGGACGCCTCAGAAAATCGTGTAGCCGCCATCGATGACAAACGTATCGCCAGTGTGGAAAGCCGACGCCGAGCTGGCGAGGTAAACGGCGATGCCACCAAAGTCGGCCGGCTCGCCCCAGCGGCGCATCGGAACGCGGGGGATGACCTTCTCCGTGAACGCCGGCGAGGTCTGTGCGCCAGCGGTCATGTCGGTGGCAATCCATCCGGGCAGGATCGTGTTGGCGCGCACGCCATCGCGGGCGAACTCGACGGCGATCGAGCGCATCATCGAAATGACACCGCCTTTCGTCGCTGCATAGTGTTCGTTGCGTGCGGCGCCTTCGATGGCCGCGACACTGGCGATGCCGACGAGCGAGCCGCCCCTGTCGCCCGCCGCGGCGCGCTCGCGCATGTGGCGGGCTGCCTCGCGCATCGTGAAAAAGACGCCATCGAGGTTGACCGACAGGACCTTGCGGTACTGCTCCGTCGTCATGTCGAGGAAGCTGCGGGCGGCGGAGCCGATGCCGGCATTTGCAAACACCGCGTCCACCCGGCCCATGGCGGCGACGGAGTCCTTCATGGCGCGTGCGACTTCCGCCTCGCTGGCCACATCCACGCGGAAGGAGGCAGCGCGGACGCCGTGCTTCTTCAGGGCAGCCTCGGCGTTGCGATTCTTTTCCTCGTTCGTGCCCCAGATCACGATGTCGGCCCCGGCCTGGGCCATGGCCTCGGCCATTCCGAGGCCAATGCCGCCATTGCCTCCCGTCACGAGGGCCACTTTGCCGGACAGGTTGAAGGGTGAGTAAGTCACGGTGCTCTCTCCAGTTTCTTCGTCCCGGAATCTGGCGCAAAAGTCCCTTCGGGTTCAACGCCTCTCGTGCACCACGGGGTGCGCCTTCCGTAGCGTCGGCGCTCCTGGCAGTCATGGACGGTGGATATTCCGTCCCGGACGGGGTTCGCAACGCATGGGCGGCCGACGCGGACCGCCGGTTCCCGCCAGCGGAGATCGTGAGCGCTCAGGGACTAAATTCCTGTTCGTGCCGTATGCTGGCCTGCGTCCCCTGGTTGCTTCAGCCGTGCTGCTGCAGGTTGCCGCGCGTGCCTGTGTTCACCTGCCGTGAGGTGAATGGATTCCTATTGCGGCGTGCCCGGTCGAGTGTTCCACACGAAATGATTCGTGTGGAAAACCCGGTGACGCAACGCACATTTCCTTTGCAGGCCTTGATTTGCTGACAGCGCTGATCCCGTCGGCATCATGTCAATGGGAAATCGTTCCTCTCATGCCCGTCGGCGAACGATATCCACCGAGATTAAATTCCAATGTAACCTTCCTGTAATGCGAAAGCGCGGATATGAATTTTTTCCAGCAACCGATTCTCGCTTGCGTTCGCAATTACACTCAACCCAGTTCCCCAGAGGTCCATGAATGGCTGATTTGACAATCGGGCTCACGCTCGTAGATCCGACTCTCGAAG